>JBNJFS010000200.1:0-4703 GCA_051747085.1 Bacteroidota bacterium | reverse complement strand
AAATAACAATACCATCTTTTTATCAGACCGCAAATCCAATACAGGAAATGAAAGCTCATCTCCTTCGACAAACATAAGAGCCGTTCTTATATTCTCTTTATAAATTTTATCTTCCAGTATATCCTGTGCTGCTGACTGTATACTAAAAATCAGAATAATAAATAAAAAAATTTTTCTCATATAAACTATAATTTATAACAAATATAAGAAGATTTAAGCGAACAAATATTATCTTTATTACCATTTAAAAGCTTTTCAATCCATTAACATCAAAAAATATACATTATGAAACAACAAATCCTTTTACTTACTACCCTAATTTTACTGCAGCTTACAGCTTTTGCAGGTCCTTCGGATTTAATCAAAAAAGCCGGAACATCAAAAGATTATCCTCATGCGGATTATCTGGTTGTGTTGGACGAGACGATTGTGGATATGCAAGAATCCGGATTAAGCTACAATGATATTCACAAAGTATTAAAAGTTTTAACACCACAAGGTGCAAAACAACTTAATCATTTAATTTTTGATTATGACCCGCTTTCTGCGTTTATTGAAATCAAGGAAGTAAAAATTTACCGCAAAGATGGAGAAATTGAAATTTTAGGTAAGGACCGGATATACGACTACCCGGCTCCTGCACGTGCAATTTATTGGGGTGCACGTCAGAAAATGGTTGATATTGGAAGACTGGAACCCGGTGATGGTATTGAAGTAACCCTGTTTAAAAAGGGATTTACCTATGCTTTACTATACGACAATACCCAACCCGACGACTCGAGATATATTCCACCCATGCGGGGACAATTTTACGATATTGTCGAGTTTTGGAATAACCAGCCTGTTTTAAAGAAAATTTACGAAGTTACAATCCCAAACACCAAAGAATTACATTATACGTTTTTTCATGGGGATGTAAAAACCTATATCCACGATCAGGGCGAAAAAACACTATACCGTTTTAGCAAAGAAGATATGATGCCCTTAAAACGGGAGCCGGGAATGGTTGCCCTTTCTAATGTGGCACCCAAATTACTTTTAACCACTACAGCCGACTGGGAAGATAAATCCATTTGGTTTTACAATGTAAATGAAGATTTTGGCAGTTTCGAATCAACTCCCGAAATAGATAAAAAAGTAGACGAAATTTTAAAAGATGCCCAAACCGAATTGGACAGCATCTCCTTATTAAACCACTGGGTTGCTGACAATATACGATATTCAGGTATATCTATGGGCGAGGGCGAAGGGTATACCTTACATACCGGTGATATGACCTTTACCGACCGTTGTGGGGTGTGTAAAGATAAAGCCGGAATGCTAATTACCATGTTACGTACAGCAGGTTTTGAATCGTATGCTGCTATGACCATGGCTGGTTCCAGAATTGAAGATATTCCGGCCGACCAGTTTAATCACAGTGTAACGGTAGTAAAAAGACGTAACGGCGAATATATGTTGCTCGATCCAACCTGGGTTCCTTTTACACGTGAAGAATGGTCGAGTGCCGAACAGCAACAAAATTACCTGATGGGACTTCCTGAAGGTGCCGATTTAATGATTACAGATATCTCTGCACCCGAAAATCATCCGCTAAAAATTAATGGCGAAACCTCCATATTAGCTGACGGAACACTTGAAGGTTCAATTCATATAACTGCCGACGGCCAATCTGATGCCGCACTGCGTGGGATGTTTACCCGAAACCTAAAAACAAACTGGGAAACAGCTCTTGAGCTGGAACTAAGAAGTATTGCATCCAATATAGAAATTATTGAGATGAATTTTAATGACCCCTATGGATATATGGAAGAACCGATAAACATATCGTTTAAATTCAGGATTCCTGATTATGCCGTAATCACAGAAAACGAAATTATCTTTACCCCTATTATTGCTACCAATATATTTAAACGGGCACAGGCTCATTTGTATACAAACACTTCGCTTGAAGAAAGGGAATATCCGTTCAGAGACCGATGCAGCCGACTGGTTGAACAGAACGAAACCATTACGCTTCCCGCATTTAATGAGGCTGTATATCTCACTTCTCAAGAAGATATTGATGGTTCAGCTGCCGCTTTTAGTGGTAAATATTCGGTTGAAGATAACCAAATAAAATTATCTGAGACGGTTACGATTAAGAAACGAATATTTGAGGCTGATGAATGGACCAATTATAAATCAGTAGTCGAAGCACAACAAAAATTTGCCGACGAAAAAATAATTTTATCACGATAAATCATAAAAAATGAACATCATGAAAATAAAACATATTATCTATCTTATAGCAATTGTATTAATTGCCAGTTCATGCCAAAAAAAGGCGACAGAGGAACAAAATGATGCAGTATTTAAATCCATAAAAAAGGTTTACGAGTTAAAATCTGATGGCTCGATGAATTATCACTATCAACACGAGTTAAAATATATTACGCATTATTCGTTTAACCGATTATATGGAGAATCATTTATCATATACAATCCTGATTATCAGGAAATAAATTTCAACAAAGTAGAAACTACCATGGCCGATGGCAAGTTAGTTGAAGCACCTGAAAATGCATTTAATGAGGTATTGCCTCGGTTTGCTGCCGGAGCACCTGCCTTTAACCATTTACGCGAAATGGTGGTTACACACACCGGTCTTGAGCTGGGATGCACGGTTAATTTTGATTATGAAGTACATTCCAATGCAGGGTACCTTCCATTCTTAAACGAGAACATTATTTTACAAGAAGATGTTCCGGTAGAAAATTTAGAGATTATTGTAAAAGTGCCCGAAGATATGGAGTTAAACTTTAACATTTTAAATATTGATGCACAGGTTAAAAAATCAACAAATGATGGTTATACCCAATACGCATGGAACTTTAAAAACCTGGAGAATAAAATACATGAACCCAATCAACCACAGAATCAAACTCATCTGCCCAGGTTAATGCTTAGCACTGTAAATATGGACGAAGCTTTACAACATATTTCCAATAACCAGTCACCCTTAACGGATAAAATGAAACAACAGGTTACCCAAAGAATTTCCGGAAAGAAAAAAGAAATTCATATGATTAGAGCATTACAAAAACTGGTGGGTGATGAAATCAATACTTTTAATATTCCTATCGAGTATGCAAGATATACTACAAGAACTTTAGAAGATGTATGGCAATCGAACGGAGCCACAGCTATTGAAAAAAGCATTCTTTTTGATAAGATGCTTAACTATTCAGGCATTGAAAGTCGGTTAATTTATGCCATCCCCTCAGAATTTTATGATGAAGAAACAGGTATTTTAAATGATGCCGGAGAATTCTATCATATGGTAAAAGCGAATAACGAGAAAATTATTGTGGGAATCAACTCAAAACAGGCAAATAATATGGCCTATTATTTAAAAGACGATATTTTGCTTGACATGGAAGCCGAATCAGTTAAACACCCATCTGTGATAACTGAAGTAGAACCTGAAGTAATGATAGATGGTAATTTCGAATTAAATACAGATGGAGTATTAGCAGGTCGGGTAGTCATAAATGTTCATGGAGCTAAAAGCCCATATCTTAATTATTTAGATCAGGCTGATAATGCACAGGAGGTGATTCAATCGGCATTTCCCAAAAATACAATTCAGGAGTACGATGTTAAACAATTTGACAACAAAGGCAGTGAAGTACAGGCTGATATTGAGCATAAAGAAGTTTGGAAAAATCAGGGCGACTATTACTTTTTAACATTACCCGAGTCTGATTATGGGATAAAAGGTGAGCATTTAAATGTTTTAATGGAAAAACGGCAAACACCCTTACAGCTATCCCGGCAAGTTAACGAAACGTATCAATACAACGTAAAGCTTCCTGAAGGATTTGTTTATACAGCCCCTGATATTACCAAAGAACATACAAACAACCTGGGTTCTGTATCCATCAATATGAATGAAGAGAATAATATCCTGAAGGTTAATAAAACCTTAATGATAAATAAATCATTCATAAATCCTGATGAATACAGTGATTTTAAAGAACTATCAGATCTTTGGAATAATAAGACCTATCAGGAAATCATTTTAAAGAAAAGCAAAGCAGAATAAAATAACCAACCTTTGGGAAATAGCCTTGAAATTATTCAGGGCTATTTTTTTCATCTGTGCTAAAATATTTCATAAACTGAGCCCGCTCATAAACCATAGGCTTGTTAACTTTTCTGTAACTCAGTTTTCCGATAAAGTCGTCGAGTTTGGTATAGCCTTTCTCATCCATCCAGCCCTCCATTTGTTGTAACATCACACCCATGTGCTTTGCGGTATTTTTATAAAGGGAAGAAGCCACTTGTACAGCCTGAGCCCCTGCTAACAATGCTTTTATGGCAGCATATCCATCGGTTATTCCGGTTGATGCGGCCAGGTCGCAATGCACCTTGTCCGAAACCATTCCAATCCATCGAAGGGTATTGGTTATTTCCCCGGGCAAAGAAAAAATTCGTGATGACACCATTTCTTCTTTTTCCAAATCAATATCAGGAGCATAAAAACGATTAAATAAAACCATTGCCGAAATTTCTTCCTGAGAGATTTTAATTAAACTATCGGCCATTCCTGTAAAATAGGGACTAAGTTTTACAGCTACAGGCAGGTTGGTATTTTTGCGCACACTTCGGATAATATCAAAATAAATATCTTCTATCTCAGTGCCGCTAAACTTCTGGTC
>JBNJFS010000199.1:0-4741 GCA_051747085.1 Bacteroidota bacterium | reverse complement strand
ATTTGTTATTAACCCACCATGGTACAGGTCAATTCTTGCTTATGTAATTTATTTACTAACAATAGTTGTAATAACCTGGATAGTTATCCGAATTATCCGGAAAAGAATCGAGCGTGAGAAAGAGCTATTACACTTAAAACAAAAAAAAGAATTACACCAGCAAAAGATAAATCACGAAAATGAGGTTCTTTCGGCTCAACAGGAAATTGATAAGTTGCGTAATGAGAAGTTACGTATCGAAAATGAAAAAAACAGGGCTGAAGTTGAATTGAAAACCAAAGAATTAGCCAGTCATGCGATGCAGATTACACAAAAAAACGAATCTCTCTATGATATCAAGGAGCAACTAAAACATATTTCGAACAAGGTAAACCCTGATGCTCAGAAATACCTGCAAAAATTAATTAAAAATATCGAAAGAAATACGAACCAGAAAGAAGATTGGGAAAAGTTTGAAGGTTATTTCGATCAGGTATACGAAGATTTTACGAAAAGAATCAGGGAAAAATATCCTCATCTAACTCCGAACGACATCAAGCTTTGTGCATATTTAAGAATGAATTTATCCACGAAAGAAATTGCCCCATTACTTAATATTTCTATTCGGGGAGTTGAGGTTAGCAGATATCGATTGCGAAAAAAGTTAAACTTGACTAAAGACGATAATTTAATTGATTTTATGATGAATTTATAAATCTATCCTGATTTTTAGTTTCAATATATCCTTTCCACTTAAAAAAAATAATTGTTGTAGTACCCTGTATAAAGCGATAGTTAAACTAATCTACTGTTAATCATAAAAATAGTTCTTTTATGACGTAGCATTGTTGTGTTTGTGATGTATCGTTGAAGTACTTTTATTTTTGACTTTACCTGTATTAATCCCTAAAATTGTTAACATAAATTTAACATTAACCCTAAATTTACTCATTAAACTTAAAATGTATGAAGAAAATTCAAATCTTTTTGATGTTTCTGATTGTTTCATTTCAGGTATTTGCCCAGCAGGTAACAGTGGATGGCGTTGTTACTTCTGCTGATGATGGCGAAACCCTGCCTGGTGTAACAGTCATGGAAAAAGGTACTTCTAATGGTACCACTACCAATATTGATGGTTATTATCAAATTACTGTAGAAGCAGATGCTGTTTTGCAGTTTTCATTTGTTGGTAGTAAAACGGAAGAAATTCCTGTAGCAGGTCAATCAAGAATTGATGTAACACTGGAAACAGATGTGATTGGCCTGGAGGAAATTGTTGTTATCGGCTACGGTACAGCAAAGAAAAAAGATATTACCGGTTCTGTATCTGTGGTAGACAACAGTACCATTGAAGATTTAAAACCTGTTAAAGTGGAACAAGCCTTACAAGGTACGATGGCCGGAGTTAATGTAACTTCACAGTCAGGGTCTCCGGGAGCTGGTTTAAATATTCGTATTAGAGGTATATCAACCAATGGTGATGCTTCTCCTACGGTTATTATTGACGGTTACGCAGGAGATTTAGGAACTTTAAATCCTGCCGACATCGAGTCTATTACAGTTCTTAAAGATGCACAGGCTGCAATTTATGGAACTGCCGGAGCAAATGGAGTAATTCTTGTTACTACAAAAACCGGAAAAAAGAATACAGCACCTGTTGTAAATGTAAATAGTTCTTACGGAATACAGGAAACAACCAAAATGTTACCCGTTTTAAATGCTACAGAATACGCTGTATTATTAAATGAAAGTTATGCCGCCAATGGACAGGATCTCCCTTATCCGGATGTTTCTTTATTAGGAAAAGGAACCGATTGGCAGGATGAGCTTTTTGAAACCGCACCCATGAATAATACGGATATTAGTTTATCCGGAGGGTCAGAGAATACAACCTATACTATAAGTGCTTCTAATTTAAAGCAGGACGGTATTATAGGAGGTGATAAAACCGGATATGACAGAAGTACCGCCAGAATGAGCTTAGGTACAGATGTTACTGAATGGCTTAAATTAAATACTTCGTTAACTTATACACATATTGACCGAAAGTCGGTTAATGATTATGCATTAGGTTCCGTATTATTTAATGCGATGAATATGCCACCTACCTTACCTGTTTATGATGAAACGGGTAATTACACATTAGCGCCTGTCAATGGGTTAGGAATTGAAATTATTAATCCGCTAGCACAGGTTGCAAATACTTATAATGATTATAATCTGAATAAGTTTAATGGAAATGTTGGATTAGAAACCAATTTTGCAGAGCATTTCAGTGCAACCGCCAGAATTGGATTTAATACGAGCAACTCTGACTTTAGAGATTTTCTTAAAGAGATTGATTATGGAGGAAAAGTATTTGACCACTCATTTAGTAGTGTAAATCAAAACAGAATAAATGATAATGAATATACTTTTGATGCCTTTGTAACTTATGACAATACATTTTTTGATTTTCACCATACCACTGTGACTGTCGGAACCACCGTATACAAAACCTGGGGTGATGGTTTGTTTGGATATGGCACAGACGTACCCTATAATTCCTGGGATTATGCCAGCATAGGAGCAACGCTTGGAGGGATTGAAGAACAAACCGCTGGTTCATATGTGTATGATCAAAGAAGGTTGTCTTATTTTGGAAGAATTCAATATGATTACCAGGAAAAGTATCTTCTATCAGCCATGTTACGAAGAGACGCATCCACAAAATTTGGTCCGAATAATACAGTTGCTTATTTTCCATCTGTAACTGCCGGTTGGGTAATTTCAGAAGAAAGCTTTTTGACTGGTTTTGATTTTATAGATCGTTTAAAACTAAGAGCAAGCTACGGTATTCTTGGTTCCGATAAGATTCCTCCTTATCAGTATATTTCGCAATTAGATGGCGAAGCTACTTATGTATTGAATGGTTCTTTAGTTAATGGACAGGCTATTGGTACTTTACCTAATCCTAATATTAAGTGGGAAGAATCGGAACAAATTGATGTAGGTATAGATCTTAAAATGCTTGAAAACAGAATAGATATTAATGCTGATTATTTTAGAAAAACGACCAAAGATTTATTAATTCCGTCTATCCCTGTTTCCGGTATTATGGGTACTCATGCCCCGGGCTCTGCCAGCCCAACAATCAACGCAGGGACAGTTCTTAACCAGGGAGTGGAACTGGCTATAGGTTATCGTGGTACAATTAATGATTTGGTTTACCATATTAATTATAACGTTACCTACCTTCAAAATGAGGTATTAAAAGTGAATAATGGTACCGGTTTTTATCCCGGAGGAGTTTTTGGCGTAGGGCAACCAATGCCTTCAAGAATGGAAGAAGGGTATCCTATGGGATATTTTTATGGTTACGAAACGGATGGTATTTTCCAGACACAGGCAGAAGTCGATGCTCATCCTTCACAAATAGCCCTTGGTGCTGAAGCTCAACCGGGTGATATCCGGTACAAAGATTTAAATGATGATGGAGTAATTGATGAGGATGACCGAACGAATATTGGTGATCCTATTCCGGATTATGTTATGGGATTAAATATTTCTTTTAAATATAAAGGGTTTGATTTTGTTGCCTATGCCTATGCTAATATTGGAAATGATATGGTAAGAAACTATGAACGAACACAAACAGATGTTAACCGGTTAGATTATATGCTTGAACGATGGACGGGTACCGGAACCAGTAATGAAGTGCCTCGAGTAACAACAGCTGCAACATCTAATAACGTTTTTTCTGATTTCTTTGTAGAAGATGGATCATTCCTCAGAATTCAAAATGTGCAATTAGGATATACGATTCCGGAAAATATGACTCAAAAAGTAAGCATTCAAAAAGCAAGAGTATTTGCCGGTGTCAACAATTTATTCACATTTACTAACTATATGGGCTATGACCCTGCTGCGTCTACCGGAGTGCCTATAGGCAGTGGTATTGATAATGGATTTTATCCAACACCAAGAATTTATACCTTCGGATTAAACTTAACTTTTTAAAAAACCGAAAAATGAGAAAATTTAAATCAATAAAACTATTTATAACAGGAGCAGCATTATTATCCGTACTCATTTATGCCTGTACCGATGAATTTGTTGAAACTTCTCCTGAGTATTCAATTGATTCTGAGAATTACTTTAATTCAGAAAACGATTACTATTACGCCTTAATAGGTGCGTATGATATTTTACAATCCACTTATGTAAATGCTATTTTGGGTGAAATAGCTTCTGATAATACCTTATGTGGTGGCGAAAATGCAACGGATGTTATTGGATGGCAACAGGTCGATGACATGATTCACACTCCTGTTAACAGCAATTTACATGATATATGGAACTGGATGTTTGCCGGAGTGCAGCGCACCAATTATTTTATGGAGTTTAAAGATAAAACGGATTTTGAAGGGAAAGAACAAATGATTGGGGAGATTCGTTTTCTTAGAGCTTATTACTATTTTGAATTAGTAAAATGGTTTGGCCCTGTACCGTTAAAGGTGGATGAACGGTTCGAACTAGGTGAGGAAACGACTGTTCCTCGTTCTCCTGTTGAGGATGTTTATGCGCAAATTGAAGCTGATTTAATATATGCCGACAGTGTGCTGGACTATACAGCTCCGGCTGTTGGAAGAGCAACCAAAGGTGCTGCTCAGGCATTGTTGGGTAAAGTTTATTTATTTCAGGATAAATTTGATAAGGCGGCACTCATTTTGGATAAAGTAATTAAAGACGGTCCATATGGTTTGGTAACAGATTATAATAC
>JBNJFS010000198.1:0-4771 GCA_051747085.1 Bacteroidota bacterium | reverse complement strand
CTCTGGTTTCAGAAAAGTAATTCATGTCAATGATCCTGATTTAAAACAAGAAACCAGTCATAGCTATATGGCATCATTTGATTTTAATAAAATGATTGGACAGACCAATGTTAGCTTTTTGATGGAAGGTTTTTACACACAGCTTAATGATGCTTTTGTGCAGGAATATGGCACACAAGATCAAGATGGAGTCGTAATATATACAAGAGTTAATGCCGAAGGCGGAGCTGTGGTTCAGGGTGTTAATATGGAATTAAATTTTGTTCCTTCTGAAGTATTTACCTTAAATGGAGGGTTTACTTTTCAGAAAAGCAGGTATGAAGAAGCCCAGGAGTTTGGGGAAAAAGAATTTTTTCGCACTCCCGATCAATATGGATATGTTACCATCGACTGGGATTTTACGAAAGGTTTTAGCCTTACAGCTACCGGAAATTATACGGGTAGTATGTTAGTCCCATATTTTGGGACAACCATTGCCGATCCTGAAAGCGGAACATTGCGTGAATCTGATCCTTTTTATGATATAGGTACAAAATTAAGCTATCAATACCGCCTAAACGGTGCCAGTATGCAAATCTTTGTGGGAGTTAAGAATATGTTTAACTCATATCAAAGTGATTTTGATGCAGGGGTTGATCGTGATCCGGGATATACTTATGGACCTGGCCAACCCAGAACGGTATACTTTGGTGTTAAAATAGGTAATTTACTATAACTTTATTATTAAAAAGACAGCCGGAATAGTGACATTCTTCCGGCTGTTTTTATCTTGAGATTCTAATAATTACCAATTTTTTTGTTAAATAAAAATTTTCTGTAAAAATAATAATTAGGTTATAAATTTAAATCAGACCTAAAAGTCCGATATTACAAGCTTCTTAGGTAACCCTTTTATTTTAGCTGCAAATTATATGTTTAATAATATAAAAAAGGGGTAACCTTGTTAACAATTTTTACGTATATTTGTCCTACTAATTAGATAGGATAAGTAAGAAATAAATTTTTAACATATGAAACGAAAAATGAATAAATTTTATTTGCTTGTATTGTTCATGGGAACAGTATTAGCTGTTAATGCTCAAACGAAATATTTTTTAGAAAATAATAGTAGTCGTTTGATTGTAGAGGGAACTTCATCAATCCATGACTGGGAAATGGAAGCTAATGATTTAAAATCGGCTATTGTATTGCGTTTTAATGATAATAAGCTTTCGGATATTGAAAAAGCAGAATTTTCATCTCCGGCAGAAAAGGTTTTAAGTGACAATAGCGTAATGAACAACAAAACCCATAAAGCATTGAAAGCTGGGAAGTATCCTGAAATTACCTTCAATTTAAAATCGGTCAATCGATTTAATGTGAGTGGTAATTCAGTTACTGGTCAGGTTACCGGAGTATTGAAAATTGCAGGAGTTACCAAAACCATACGGGTTAATTTTAGTGGTAAAATAAATCCCGGTTATTCACTTTCCATACAGGGAAGTGTTCCGTTAAAGATGTCTGATTTTGATATTGATCCACCCACGGCCATGTTAGGTGCTTTAAAAACCGGTGATGATATTAAAATCAATTTTAAATTTTTATATAAAAAGTAATAAATAATTATTAATCAGTTAAAAAACGAACGTTAAACCATTAAAAATCAATAAAAATTATGAAACGAATTATTTTATTAATGAGTTTGTTGATGATAGTATTAAGCACCTATAGTCAGCAATTTGAAGATCAGAAATCTGATTTACCGGAATTTGAGAAAATAAAGATTAAAGTAGGAGGGGATTTTGCTATTCAGTTACAAGCTTTGGATCATAGTAATACTAATGATACTATTAGCTATTATGATTTGGTAAACAATTTTAATTTACCTACAGCAAACTTAAATCTGAATGTATATCTTGCCCGTGGTGTTAAAATGCATTTGCGCACCTATTTGTCTTCACGTCACCATAACGAGGCGTGGGTAAAAGGCGGATATGTTCAGTTCGATCGTCTTGATTTTCTTCGTGACGGGTTTCTGTCGGGAATAATGGATGTTACCACATTAAAAGTTGGTTTGGATGAGATTAATTATGGTGATGCTCATTTCAGGAGAACAGATAATGCGTATGCCATAAATAATCCATTTGTAGGAAACTATATTATGGATGCTTTTACAACCGAAGCTTTTGGTGAAGTAACGATCCAACACTCCGGGTTTGTAGGAGTAATCGGTTTGTCGAATGGTAAATTAAATCAGAATGTTACGGTTAATAATCGTTACAACCATGACAACGCTATATCATTTTATGGTAAGTTAGGTTATGATAAGCAATTTACCGATGATTTCAGGGCACGATTAACCGGTTCATGGTATTTAAATCAGGGAACCTCTACAGGTTCATATCTGTATGGTGCCGACCGTGCAGGTTCAAGATATTATTCTGTACTGGTTGTTGATGGTGAAGGCGATAATTTTACCAGCGGACGATTTAATCCGCGTTTTTCTCAAATAACCGCTTTCCAGATTAATCCTTTTGTACAATTTAAAGGGATAGAATTTTTTGGGATTTACGAAATAGCTAACGGTGGAGAAGAAGATGGCGATGGTACTTACACGCAACTTGCTGCTGACTTGCTTTACCGTTTTGGCGGAAATGAACAATTTTATTTAGGCGGTAGATATAATTTGGTTTCGGGGAATCAAACCTCAGCTTCTGAATCTTTTGATATTGAAAGATTTAATATCGGTGGAGGATGGTTTTTAACCGAAAATATGGTGGCTAAACTTGAATATGTAAGTCAGAAATATTCGGGAAATGGTGTTGTTCCAACATTAGGGGCTTCATATAAAGGAGCAGAATTTAATGGATTGATGCTCGAAGCAGCTATATCGTTTTAGTTTGGATAATTTATATATACAGCCGTTTTGATTTCTTCATTCATGTAAGATTCAAAGCGGCTGTTTTAAAAAAAAGTTAAGGTTAATGTTTAAACGATCTGCAATAAGTTTCCTTTTAATATTGCTGGCAGGATTTGCCGGAGAGGGACTCTTTGCTCAAAAAATTGCCAAAAACACGAGTCATCATCATTGTTGTTATCTAAACCAGATTACCATTGAAGGTGAAACCAACATTAATCAGTTTAATTTTGTATTCGACAATTCGCGATATGATATTGCATCTATTGAAGAAAAAGGAACACAGGAAAAACATACCAGGGAAATTGTTGAATTTGCAATTCCTGTGAAAGGATTTAAAGGGGACAATTATTTGATGGAGAATGATTTTTATAACCTGCTCGATGCAGGAAAATTCCCCTTTATTGTTGTGGGGATTGAAAAAGCGTTGTTACAAAAAATATTCATTGATGCTGATAATTCTGCCATCAAATTTTATATCACTATAGCCGGAAATACAAAACATCTTAAGGGAGAGTATATTACGTATAGCCAAAATGATATTACCCTGTTAAGCGGGAAAGCAAAAATCAGGCTGACTGATTTTGCCCTCGAACCTCCCCAAAAAATGATGGGCATGTTAAAGGTTAAAGATGTAATTTTTATTAAATTTGATATTTCATTATCACCCAATCAAACGTTGGTAAAACTTTAAATTTTGAAATTTAATACCAAAACAAGATACGGAGTACGAACCATACTTGAAATTGCATTAAGTAGTTCTACGGATGGAATTTACCAGAAAGATATTGCCAAAAATCAGGAGATTTCTGTTCGCTATCTTGACCATATTATTGCTGCATTAAAAGCAGCAGGATTAATTACTACTGTTCGCGGGAAAAAAAGTGGCTATATTTTAACCCGAAAACCGGAAGAGATAACCTTATATGATATTCATAGCGCATTTGAACCCGGCATTAATATAGTTGATTGCTTAGCAATACATAATAAAGGATGTCAAAAAGAGCTTACCTGTGCATCAAAATTTTATTGGGATGAGCTTAATCATCTAATAAAACATTATTTAAAAAGCAAAACGATTGCTGACTTGGTATCCAAACATGATACGCTAAATCCGTAATATTTATTTTGATATTATTAATTCTTCCAGACTACGTTTGGGAACATGATGTACCTGATTTTCGTCCCGGTAATATTTTATATCTTCATTTCTCACCTCTTCAATTACTACTTCTTCTTTTGGCTTACCAAGAGCAATTACTAATAAAACTTCAAAATGTTCTTCGATATTCAGCAGCTGTTTTAATTTTTCTCTTTGTATAGAGGCAAAGATACATCCTCCCAATTCTTTTTCCACTGCGCCCAATAGCATGCTTTGTGCCGCAATTCCGTGATCGCAAAAATAGTTGCCGGTAAGCCGGGTATCACCTAAAATAATGATGTAACCCGTTGGTCGTTCACCTTCTTTGGGACCATCCCAGTCTTTTAAATATCCGGCCCAGGCTAAGGTAGAATAAACTTTTTGGTTGGTTTCTTCATCGGCGGATAAAAAATATTTTAAGGGTTGTAAATTTCTTCCTGATGCGGATAAGCGCGCTAATTCTATTAAATCCTTTAACTCTTCAATGGATAGTTTGTGATCCTGGTAAAATCTTCGGTAACTACGGTTTTTTGTTATGAGTTTTTTAATCATAATGCATATTTTTTGCTTAATATAAAAAAAGATGGTCAATAAAAAAAGACCATCTTTTTAGACATAAGTTTAACCTGTCTTAGTAGTTTGTTTTTTCTAACTCAAAATAAGCTTCGGGATGGCCACATACCGGGCAGTTTTTAAGTGCTTTTTTGCTTTCATGAACATGTCCGCATTTGCGG
>JBNJFS010000197.1:0-4813 GCA_051747085.1 Bacteroidota bacterium | reverse complement strand
GATTTGTGCAAAATGTTTTTAAATGCTCCCTACTTATGGGGAGGTAAAAACCCCTTAGGTATTGATTGTTCCGGATTTGTTCAGGTTATTTATAAAATTTTAGGCATTAAATTACCCAGAGATGCAGGTATGCAGGTTGCCCTTGGACAAACCATTAATTTTATCGGAGAGGTTACAACAGGGGATTTGGCATTTTTTGATGATGAAGAAGGCACGATTATTCATATGGGAATCATATTAAATAAAG
Organism: Bacteroidota bacterium; assembly: GCA_051747085.1. Lineage (GTDB taxonomy): Bacteria > Bacteroidota > Bacteroidia > Bacteroidales > UBA12077 > UBA12077. The sequence goes on along the minus strand of JBNJFS010000197.1, from coordinate 4,566 downwards.
AAGAAATAATCCATGCCTCAGGAAAAGTGCGTATTGACAAATTCGATCATCAGGGTATTTTTAACCAGGAAAAAAAAGAATACACTTATAAACTACGGATTATTAAACGGTTAATTTAAACATTATGGGCAAATTATATATCTTGGTTTTTATTATTTCGGTTATTGTGGTTATTTATATTATTGATAAAAGAAAAAAAGAGAATAGAACAAATAAAGAGGATTAATCACAATGATTTACACTTATGCTTATCCAAGGCCGGCAGTAACGGTTGATATTGTTGTGCTTAAAAAAGAAAAAAACGATGTTCAGGTACTTCTTATTGAGCGAAAAAACCATCCCTTTAAAAACATGTGGGCTTTACCCGGAGGTTTTGTTGATAAGGATGAAGATCTTGAAACAGCAGCATACCGCGAATTAAAAGAAGAAACATCCATCGCAACGATTCATTTAGCCCAGTTATACACCTTTGGCAAACCGGGACGCGATCCCCGGGGGCATACTGTGTCAGTTGCCTATACCGGATACCTTACAAATAGCAACCAAAAAATTGAGGCCGGAGATGATGCGAAAAACTTTCAGTGGTTTTCGGTAGATGATTTACCTGATCTGGCTTTTGATCATCAGGAGATTATTCTTTATGCCCTAAAAAGTAGTAAAAAATAAAATTTAAACGGTCTTTCAAATAATTACCAACTCCCAATAGCCACTTAAATCCGTAGGCTTTTTAAGAGTGTCACAGGCTTGCCGGCATGCCATACGGCAGGCAGGTTATCCAAAGTTAAACACATAATAAAAGATTTTGAAATTCTTTGCTTTGGTCAAGAAATTGTATTAACTTTGTAATTACGGTTAAAGATAAATGTTATGGATATTTCAATTGTTCCAATAGGTAATTCAAAAGGTATTAGACTGAGCAAAACACTTCTTGAAAAATATAACATCAAGGACAAGGTTGAGCTTATTCTTGAGAAAGGTTATATCATACTGAAACCAAAAGCTGAACCTAGAAAAGGTTGGGAAAAAGCTTTCAAGAAAATGCATGAGAGTGGTGATGACAAGCCATTAATGAATGACGTATTTGAAGACGAAAATTTCGAAGAATGGCAGTAAATCAGTATGAAATTGTATTAGTTAATCTTGACCCGACAGTTGGGAGCGAGATTAAAAAGACACGTCCTTGCGTGATCATTTCTCCAAACGAAATGAATAAATATCTGAATACTGTTATTATTGCACCAATGACAAGTCAGTCTAAGAATTATCCAACGAGGGTTTTAGTAAAACATAATAATAAGAAAGGTTGGATTGTTCTAGACCAAATTAGAACAATTGACAAGCAAAGAATTATTAAAACACTTGACCGTTTGACTGAAAAGGAAATTCAAGAAATTAAATTAGTACTTAAGGAAATATTTGTTGACTAATTTTTTATACAGTTGCAACAGCGGATAAAAATAAAAAAGCGCTGACACCATCAGAGCTTTTTTAAACAATATTTAATTGTACTTACAAAATCATCCCTGCAGCAACCGTTTCATTGGTCGCTTCATCAATTAAAATGATACTTCCGGTATACCGGTTTTTGCGGTATGAATCATAGTAGATCGGTTTGGTTGTTTTTATCGATATTCTGGCAATATCATTTAATCCAATATGCTTATCACCTGTAATATTTTCCAGGGTATTTACATCAATTTTATGCTTTACATCCCGAATAACACAACGTAAATCATTGGTGGTGTGTTTAACGGCATATTTACCTCCCAGTACCATCTGTTTTTCATGAAACCAGCAAATCATCATGTCAATATCCTGGCCTGATTTTGGCAATCCGTTATCTTTAATAATCAGATCTCCACGCGAGATATCGATATCATCTTCAAGGGTTATCGTTACCGACTGAGGAGCAAAAGCTTCTTCTAAATGGCCATTAAATACATCAATGGATTTAATTTTTGATTTTAATCCTGAAGGCAATACTTTTACTGCATCATTGGGTTTAAAAACACCTCCATCGATTCTGCCGGCATACCCTCTGTAATCGTGATATTCATCTTTCATGGGGCGAATAACATACTGTACAGGGAAACGAGCATCTGCATGGTTAATATCACTGGCAATATGAATATTCTCCAGAAGATACATTAAGGTAGGCCCGTCGTACCAGTCCATATGTTGGGACCGGTCCACAACATTATCACCTAATTTAGCGCTAATGGGCACAAAACGTATATCGTGAATATCTAATTTAGAGGATATTTTATTAAAATCGGACTTAATTTCTTCAAAACGCTCTTCGCTAAAATCAACCAAATCCATTTTATTTACACATACAATAATATGCGGAATTTGAAGCAAAGAAGCAATAAAAGCATGACGCAGGGTTTGTTCTATCACTCCGTTCCGTGCATCAATTAGGATAAGGGCTACATTTGCCGTTGACGCACCGGTAACCATGTTTCGGGTATACTGAACATGCCCTGGCGTATCGGCAATAATAAACTTACGTTTGGGTGTAGCAAAATAGCGGTAAGCCACATCAATCGTTATTCCCTGTTCACGTTCAGCGCGCAAACCATCGGTTAGCAGCGCCAGGTTTACTTCACCATCTCCGGTTTTAAGACTCGCTTTCTCAATAGATTCTAACTGATCTTCAAAAATTGCTTTACTATCGAATAATAATCTTCCTATTAAAGTACTTTTACCATCATCTACACTACCGGCGGTAGTAAATCGTAAAAGTTCCATATCCAAATAACCTCGGGTGTAATCTTCTGACATCTTTCCAAATTTAAAATGACTAAAATACTTATAAATGCCTAAAAATAAAATTAAGCATTTACTCTCGATTTAAATTATTACTAATTGATGTAAATATTGCTAATAATTCTCCTGATTCTTTGTATTCCCACTCAACATCTTTAGGTTTTAACCAACCGACATCAATAATAACTTCCAACCAATATTGAGTTTCACTGGCTTCAGTTTCACTTATTTTAATTTTATGTTTAAAATCAGCCCGGCTTCGCGAACGATTTGCTTCCCGGTAATTCGCTCCTACACTCGTACCTGCCTTTGTTAATTGATATCTAACAGCTCTTCCTTCAGGAGTGTCTGGTAATTTTGCAGATAATTTAATAATGGCAACGGCAAATTTTTTTGTTCGTTCTTCTAATTGTTTTGCAAAACTTTTTCTATCCTGGTTTTTATCTTGACTATTCATAGGTTAAAATTTTAGGCATTTTAAATTTTAGTGCATTTTAGGCATTAAACTTTAGAAATACCCTTCTTTCTTCCGGTCTTCCATCGCTGCTTCGGAACGTTTATCATCGTATCTGCCGCCACGTTCGGTAATTCGTGTGGCAGCTACTTCGGCAATTATATCTTCCAGCGAATTAGCTTTTGATTCAACGGCACCGGTACATGTCATATCACCTATGGTTCTAAAACGGATAATACGTTTTTCAGGCTCTTCATCTTCTTTAAGCTGAACATATTCGCCGGCTGCCAGAATCGTTCCATCGCGTTCTATTACCTCACGTTCGTGTGAAAAGTACAGATTTGGAATAGGGATGTTTTCCAATAAAATATATTGCCACACATCCATCTCTGTCCAGTTGCTAATAGGGAAAACCCTAAAATGTTCGCCCATATTTTTACGTCCGTTAAACATATTCCACAATTCGGGACGCTGATTTTTAGGATCCCATTGTCCAAACTCATCCCGGTGCGAAAAAAATCGTTCTTTAGCACGGGCTTTTTCTTCATCTCTGCGTCCACCACCCATCGCAGCATCAATTTTCAATTCTTCTATAGCATCCAAAAGGGTTACGGTCTGCAGTTTATTACGACTTGCATTCACCCCGATCTCATCCACTGCTTTTCCCTGGTCGATGGTATCCTGCACATACCTGACAATCAGTTTTGTCTCGGTATCTTTCATCAGCTGATCTCTAAAATCAAGGGTTTCCTGAAAGTTGTGCCCGGTATCAATATGCATTAAAGGAAAAGGAACGCGTGCAGGCCAAAATGCTTTTCTGGCCAGATGAAACATTACAATCGAGTCTTTCCCTCCGGAAAAAAGCATACATGGATTTTCAAACTGAGCTACGACTTCGCGAATAACAAAAATTGATTCGGCCTCTAATTCTCTTAGATGGTTAATGTGATATTTATGGTCCATTATAAATTATTTTCAGATAGAGATTGCAAAATTAATCATTTATATTCAATTCGTGGCAATAGAACTTTTAATATTTTGGATGTGGCTTCTTCTACACTCATTTCTGTAGTTTTTATTTCAACCGCAGGGTTCTCCGGTTCTTCGTAAGGAGAGTCAATGCCGGTAAAATTCTTTATCAGGCCTGCTCTTGCCTTAGCATATAATCCTTTCTCATCTCTTTGCTCACACACTTCCAACGGTGTATTCACATAAATATCGAAAAAATCTTTTTCGCCGACAATATTTTTTGCCTGGTCTCTGATTTCTTTGGTAGGTGAGATAAAACAATTAATCAGTATTACGCCTCCCTCCTTAAAAAGCTTTGACACTTCGGCAATACG
>JBNJFS010000196.1:2167-4820 GCA_051747085.1 Bacteroidota bacterium | reverse complement strand
TTTTGAACACATTCAAACCGAAAGCGATATACCAAAAGCTTTAGAAAGGCTGCTATTCGAAGGGAAAATATCGCATCAGGAAAAAGAAGAAATTACCGGACATATTAACGAAGTGTTTGAAAATCAACAGATAAAAGACTGGTTTAGTAATCAATGGAACGTAAAAACCGAAGCAGAGATTATATTACCGGGGGGTAAAAAAGCCCGGCCAGACAGGGTGATATATAATCAGGAAAAGACGGTGGTGATTGATTACAAATTTGGCGAGCAGAAAGAAGAGAAGCATAAAAAACAGGTAAAATCATATATGGAAATGTTACAAAAAATGGGCGATACCCATGTAGATGGTTATCTGTGGTATGTGGATTTGGGCAATGTTGTTGCAGTTCAATAGTTAAATGTGCCGTCCCTACAGGACGGGAGAAAAGGCACTAATTACTTTTTACCGTTATTTAGTGCCTACGGCACTTAAAATTTATGGCTAAAGATAAATAGTTTACGTTTTTTGACCATTTTTAATGCTTACAGCACTCAAAAATTTAAAAATGTTTATAAAAAGTATAACCTTCCATCCTGTAAGGATGAAAGGCCGGTAAAAAAAGCACATATTAAAAATCCGTCCTGTAGGGACGAAAGGAAATAAATTATCTTTTATGGTCAATTAAATGATAAAATTTAATTTTATGGCAAATACTTATACACAAATTCATATCCATGCAATATTTGTTGTACAAAACAGACAATCCCTCATCTTTAATTCATGGGAAGAAAGACTTTACAAATATATTTCAGGAATAATACGAAATAATAATCATAAATTAATTGCTATAAATGGAATGCCTGACCATATTCATATTTTATTTGGGATGAGGCCTACTCAAGCCTTATCGAATCTTATGCAACAAATAAAAGGAGACTCTTCAAAATGGATTAATGACAATAATTTTGTTAAAGGTAAATTTTCATGGCAAAGTGGATATGCTGCTTTTTCTTATAGTAAATCACAAATTCATTTAGTTGCTAATTACATCGAAAAACAAAAACAACATCATAAAACAAAACCTTTTATGGAAGAATATGAAAAAATCTTAAATGAATTTAATATTCATTATGATGAACGATATATTTTTAAATCAGTAATTTAGTGCCTACGGCACTTAAAATTTATGGCTAAAGATAAATAGTTTACGTTTTTTGACCATTTTTAATGCTTACAGCACTCAAAAATTTAAAAACGTTTATAAAAAGTATAACCTTCCATCCTGTAAGGATGAAAGGCCGGTAAAAAAAGCACATATTAAAAATCCGTCCTGTAGGGACGGAAGGAAATTTCTTATAAATCAACAATAAAAAAGAATGAATTATCCATGGGGACATAACCGAAGGTTTAACGCTTACAGCAACTACTTTAAGCGGACTTTTGGCGAGCGGGTACAAAAAGTTACCATTGATGCCGGATTTACCTGCCCGAACAGGGACGGAACCAAAGGAAGAGGCGGTTGTACTTATTGCAATAACGATGCATTTAATCCGTCGTACTGTACACCTGATAAATCGGTAACCCAACAAATAAACGAGGGCATTGAGTTCCATGAAAAAAGATACCGCAGGTCGAACAAGTTTCTGGCCTATTTCCAGGCCTACTCCAACACCTATGCACCACTGGATAAATTAAAAATTATTTATGACGAGGCTTTGAGCGTTCCGGGAATTGCCGGTTTAGTGATTGGCACACGTCCAGACTGCATTGACGAGGAAAAGCTGGAATATTTCCAACAATTATCGAAGAAATATTACATTATTTTAGAGTATGGTATCGAATCGTGCAGTAACGAAACGTTGAAACGCATTAACCGGGGGCACACCTTCGAAGAGGCGGTTGAAGCATTGGAAAAAACCAAAAAATTCGGCATAAAAACAGGGGCTCATTTTATTATCGGGCTGCCGGGCGAAACCAAAGAGTATATTTTAAGCCAGGCGAAAACCATATCGTCGTTGCCGCTCGATACGATTAAATTCCACCAGCTGCAGATTATTAAAGGAACGGCCATGGAAAAAGAATATCATAACCATCCGGAAAATTTTTCTTTTTTTGAATTATCTGAATATATCGACTTTTTTGTCCGGTTTATTGAAAAGTTAAATCCGGATTTTGTGGTGGAACGGTTTGCCGGAGAAGTGCCACCGCGCTTTTTAGCCGGACCCGGCTGGGGTTTAATCCGTAATGACCAGATTCTGGTGAAATTTGAGAAGAAACTTAAAGAATTAGATACCTGGCAGGGGAAGTTTTTTGAAAAATAAAAAATTAAAACGAATGAACACCTTTTTAAAACATATCGCAGAAGATTTATACAACAGATATGGAGATAAAATCTCCGGATTATGCCTGGTATTCCCTAACCAAAGAGCAGGTTTGTACTTTAAGAAATATCTGTCCGAATTAACCACAAAACCCATTTGGTCGCCCAAAACAACCACCATTAATGAATTGATGCAGGAAATCTCAGGGTTAACAATCGCAGACCCAATAAAAATCCTGTTCGAGCTGTATCAGATTTATAAACAAGCAAAAAAATCGGAAGAACCTTTTGATGACTTTTATTTCTGGGGCGAAATGATGCTGAACGATTTTGATGATATCGATAAATACCTG
>JBNJFS010000196.1:0-2067 GCA_051747085.1 Bacteroidota bacterium | reverse complement strand
ATCAAAACATTTAAAACACCCCTTAGCTTTTCCAACAAAAATATTTCCCGGTTATCTGCCGATCAAAAAAATATTGAAATCATCTCCGTCCCGGGCAATGTGGGACAGGCAAAAATCATTACAGAAAACTTAAAACAGGCGAATCAGGAAATAACCGAATCTCCCGACAACACCGCGATAGTGTTAGCCGATGAAGATTTGTTGGTTCCGGTGCTGCAATCTATTCCCAACAGCATTGAAAATGTAAATATTACCATGGGGTATCCGGTGATTAACACGCCCATTTACAGCCTGCTCGAGCATGTTATTGAACTCCAGAAAAATGCCCGGAAGAATTCTTTTTACCATAAAGATGTAACCGCAATTCTGAATCATCAATACATTAACACCTATTTTAGCAAAGAAGCCTCCAGGCTGGTGCAGTTCATACGATCGAATAACCGGATTATGATTGCAAAAGAGGAATTGAGCACCTGCGATTTTTTCACTTTATTGTTCAATAAAATTGAGTCATATGCTCAATTATCCGAATATTTTTTAACCATCCTTCATCATGTATATCAATCGCTGAATGATAATAAAATTGAGGATACCATCCACACACCGTCGCTTGAAAAAGAATATATCTATCACATCTACCTGTCGATAAACAGGGTAAAAGAGGTGCTGCAGGAGCAACAGGTTGAAATCCGAATGGATACTTACATACGGCTTATACGAAAAATCATCCGTAATCTTCGGATTCCGTTTACCGGAGAACCTTTATCCGGACTGCAGGTAATGGGAATCCTCGAAACCCGTTTGCTGGATTTCCAACATCTTTTTATCACATCGGTGAACGAAGGCGTATTCCCAAAAACTGAATCATCCTTATCATTTGTTCCGTATAATCTTCGTCACGGATTTGGCTTACCCACTATTGAGCACCAGGATGCCATTTATGCTTACTACTTTTACCGGTTGATACACCGGGCGCAAGATGTTACCCTGATTTATAACTCGAATACCGACGGGCTCCAAACCGGAGAGATGAGCCGCTTTTTATACCAGCTAAAATACGAATCACCATTCAACATTACCGAAAAAAGTTTACGGTACGATATCAATATCAATCAACCCAAAGAGATACGCATAGAAAAGACACCTGAAATCCGGGAAATCTTGCGAGCCTACTTATCCTCATCCGGAGAAGAAAAATATTTATCTCCCAGTGGCTTAAGCAACTATTTACGCTGCAAGCTAAAATTTTATTTCCGGTATGTAGCCGGATTAAAAGAACAGGACGAGGTAACCGAGGAGATTGACGCTCCTTTGTTTGGTAATATTTTGCACGAAGCAATGGACAACCTCTACCAGCACCTAAAAGGCAAAACCGTTTTGCCCGAAACCCTTTCGGAGATTTTAAAAGACGGAAGGCAAATTACCGCTTCCATTGACCATGCTTTTAGCAAAAACTATTTTAAAAACCAAAAAACCGATTATTCAGGAAAAAATATCATTATCCGCGAGATCATTGAAAAATATGTAAAAAAACTGGTCAAGAAAGATGCCGAAATAGCCCCTTTCAAAATTCTTTCGTTGGAAGATAACTATCAGATTGAGATACCGTTTAACCTAAACGGAACCTCTGAGATGGTAAAGCTGGGTGGGAAAATTGACCGGGTGGATGAGCTGGATAATCGTATCCGCATTATCGATTATAAAACCGGAAACGATACCCTGGATTATCAAAATATCGAAGCGATTTTCTCCGATAAAAAAAACAGCCAACGAAGCGCTGTGTTTCAAACCTTTTTGTATGCTAAATTTTATCAGGATATAAAAAACCCGGCATTGCCTGTTGTCCCCGGCGTATATTCAGTAAAACATTTATTTGATAACTCATTTGAATATAGAATAAAATGCAATGAAACGAAGCGTTTTATAAACCACTATGATGAAGTAGCCGATGAATATTTGCAACATCTAACCCGATTAATGGAAGAAATTTTTAATCCTGAAATTGCTTTTACCCAAACGGAGGAAACCAGTCATTGCGAATACTGCCCATACCGAAAAATTTGTCAT
>JBNJFS010000195.1:0-4893 GCA_051747085.1 Bacteroidota bacterium | reverse complement strand
TTCATTGTTTTCTGTTTTTGTTTCTTCCGATTCATTCTTCTCTTCATCTTCTTCCTGCTCAACAGGTTTTTCTGATTGTTCCTCTTTCAGTTTTCTCTCTTGTTCTTCTTGTTTTAACCGTTCTTCTTCGGCAGCCTGGGCTTCTTCAAACAGTCTCATATTCCGTAAAAACTGTGATAAATTCTGATCGGTTGCAATAATATAACGATAAGGAGTTTCACCACGCTTGGTTCTTAACTTGCGTTTACGCCTTTTGATTTCCTGAATTGCATCTATATATTTATCATTATTAGACAACGTTTGCATTACTCCTCGGGAGTAAGAAAAATAGTAATAATGATCATTCGGTAATTTAAAATAAATTTTCATTAAATCACCACTTCTGCGTTTTATCAGCTGAAAATAGCCATCGATATATTTATTAACCGGTTTATTATTAATGGTGGCTAACCCTATTTTTCCATAATTAAGGTAAGCGCCTAATTCTGTATGCCATTTGAATTTTAAATTACCTAATAACATGGTATGCTGAGTAGATTTAGGAATCTTTGCTTCGTGGGCATAAAGCATGAACTGATTATTAAATTCCTGATAATCTTTTTTACCTGCAATTTCGGTCAAATACTTTTCAAAAAACGCAGAGGTAATGCTCATTTCATCCAAGCCATCCTGTTCGTTAATATCTTGCAGCATCGTATCCAAAGCTGCATCCGAGAAAAAGAAGTCAATCGGAAAAACCATTTCCAGTTTAATCTCATTATTCTCCAACTTATGACTAAATGACCCCGCCGGATTAAATTTAATCTGTCCCAGCTCTATTCCTAAATTAATCAACCCTTCGCCATGATACAAACAAAAACCCCGTTGCAAGTCAATTAAACTTCCTGTAGTATCAGGATTTAAAAATTTGGACCTTTCCGCAATAATATATTTGTTTGCATTCTTGTTATAATGTAAATAACCATGAGCGGTAACAATTGGTTCATCGTTAGGGTCACGGCGTTGAGATAAAAAAGTAGTATAAATATGCGACGAATCCTTTGTTATAAAAGGCGATGAATACAATCCCCTTCCGGTAGTATTTCTAAATCCTTCCGGAACAGGGATGAAAATACTATCAGGATTTATTTCGGATTCGAAGTAAACCTGTTCTCTGGGAATTAACGGACAATTGTGTTCAATTTTAACCCCTCCTTTAAATGTAAGATACCGTTGGGCTGCATTAAGTTCCACATCACCCGTGTATGCATAAACCGGACTTAGTGTAAAATTTTCATCTTCATCAATCCTGCCGGTTGCTTTTGTCTGTAAAGAAGTATCTACGTATATATTGGTAAAATGAACAATCTGTTTTTGATTATTCTCATCCAAATAATCGTAATCCCCCGATCCGGTATAACTGTTTCGTGCTTTTACATTAAGCTTGGCTTTATATATTTTATGATATTGTGAGGTTGTATTCGCTATGATATTAGCATCAAAAAGAGTTTTCATATTCGCCTGATAACCTATCGAAATATCCCCTTCACCGGGATAAATGTTGGCATCAGCAACTTTGATATATTCAACTTCTGTAGCATTAATTGTGCTGTCCTGTAAACGGTAAATCGCTTTTGTTGAAGCAAAACGCAGAGAATCCTGACTAAGATGGGTAGACATATATAAGGCCCCCGGCAAATTATCATCTTTTAATTCAGCCAGTTTTTTTACTTCATCAGAGGCTAAAGAATCGACCTGTGGGCTTGATTCTATGGCAATTTCATCATTAACAATATCCCACTGAAACTGATCAAGATAGCTGACATATAGATTGGAAGGAAATTGAGCTATCGTAAATGTTTCATTTGAATGAAAAGCTCCTGACTGGGTTGTGAAATCAACTTCGCCCTGTAAGTTTTCGGTAATAAAATTAAAATCTTTCTTATCGATGGATTTGAGGTTAAAGCTTGTTGTATCTGAATTAAAAGCATCGGCATCAAAGTTAAATTGGTTAGATTTTAATGTTGCCTTTGCTAAATTCATGGTTCCTTTTCCAACAAGGCCAATAGGTTTTAAGGTTAACGACCCGGAAAAATTTGTTTCAGGGTTGTACATCTGAAATGGCTTATTGGTTTGGTCAGCATACATCACATCCCGATAGGGATACCATTTAATATCAATCTCAGCAGATTCAAGTTCAGGATATTCTATTCCCGAAGTTCGCCGTGCAATTGTAAAATCGTGGGCATGAATCTTGGTGGAATCCGGGTAAAAAATAATACTGTCGGTTTTTGCTTTAGAAGTAAGATATTCTAAGGTACCGGAACCTCTAAGTCCCCGGTTGCTTAAATCGATTTTATTAAAATATTTCCCTTTTCCTTCGTATAGCGGAAATCCTTCTTCGGGGGTATTTCGTTCAAAACCCAGAGAATAATCAGGACGCATATATACTGCATCATCAAAAGGAGGAAAAATATTTGCAGAATAAAACCTTCCATCAAAACGCAGACCTTTGGTGGTAAAGTTATCCAGGCTGTCTATACTAAAGGGCTCCAGTTGAAAATAGAAATTGTCCCGTTTATAAACTCCTTGTTGAATGGAGTAATCATCATAATAGATATACGATTTATCATAACTATTAAATATGGGGTACTCAGGAAAATTTTTTAGTCCCGATTTATTTTGCGGATGATCAATCAACAGATCCCCGGTAACATTCTCGATGGTATTTTTAATATTTGTTAAAACAGCCTGATTGTATAAATCATATTCCTCTGTTTGCACCTGGATACTTAATGAGTCGATATTGTTTAACTTAACCTTAAAGGTATCATATTCAAAATAAAAATCATCGCCATAAAAAGTGAATAGTCCCGCATCTACAACGCCCCCAAAGTTAAAGTCTCTGTTTTTTTTCATAACAATTTGCCTGTTTTTAGGATAAATAGCAACATTTTGTGAATCGGAAAGGAAAATTCTGGGAACTCCGTTTATAATTAAGTCTTTCGTTGATAAATCGATGATTGCATTATTTGTTAATCCACTTGTCGTTGAATTAAATTTCATTACATCATAATCAATTCTTCCAAAACGGGCATCAACATAGTCGTATAATTTCTGATTTACAATAGCAATATCATCGTCCGAATCGTAAAACAAAAAGCCATCAACACTTAAAAACATCAGCATTTGTTTCATTTGATACACATCATAACTTAAATACTTAGCTAATTCTTCTGCGCTAAAAGACTGGTTATTAATCTTTCCGGTATATCGTTTTATGGCTAATAACGGATGAAAATCATCTCTCAACATGATCCGTTCAAATTCAATTAAATTATAAAAATTTGAAGAGGTAAAAATAGCGTCTCCAATATCTCCTCCGCGTTTTTTTGTAAGCAATATTTTATCCTCATTAATATTCCAGCTTACCCGTTCAGTGTTAATGGAAAGCTCATGGTAGGAGTCATAATAAGGACTCTTAGAGACCATTCGATCAGATGGGGTTAATGATATTTCTTTTTCGTTAGCCAGAAAAGTAAACATTATTCCGGGATGATAAATTGAATCATTATCAAAATTAATGGAGACCTGTGCATCATTAGACACCACCCTGTTTTTTCGAAACATAAACGTCTCGGCATAAGCTTTTAATATGGTTTTATCTTCTTTTCTAATTTTTAAAAATGCTTTATTATCCCTGTTTCCGGAGCCTAACAAGCTTGCTCCTTTCATTGAAAATCCTCCGTCATAATCAATATCGGGAAAAATATTATCTATTTTAAACCGGTTTTTGTACGAGTTAAATTCAGGATAAACAGCCCTTTCCGGATTAATAATATGAATTACCTGATCAGAAAGCTGGCCTAATATGGGTTCAGCAAAATACAGTTTGTTCACAAAAAGGGCAGAATCAGCTTTATACCCTGATTTGGTAAGATTAATCGTATAATTATCCAGTTCGGCATAAATGTCATCTTTAGCATAACCAGCTCTTTCCCAGGTAACCACCCCTCCTTTACCATTCCACTGGTTAGTTACCGGTAGAAATGCTCCTTGTGTATTTTCGACAGAAATACTATCTGATTTTATTTTACAATAAAGCCCGGTTTGTTTAAAAACAAATTGCACGCTCCGGTCTATTACGATGGAGTAATCTTTATTTGTAACATACCAGCTTGTAGCAAATGAATCATAAATACAATTTTTAAGAATAAGTGATTTGGTATGATCAAAGTAAGCAGATACCATACGAAGCGGATTTCTTTCATTTTCAAAAATAAAAATTATGCCTTTTTCCCACTCGTCATATTGTTTTAGGTCCTCACCTGAATTATGAAAGATTTGTACTAAATCGAAATATTTAGTAAAATGAGGGTTTCTACGTGCTTTATTTTTAAGCATCAAATTACATACCCCTATAAACCGGTCTTTAACTTCGTCAGAAAAAAATCCTGTATTCCATCGCTCAACAAATATTTCCAGGCTATCTTCCTTCTCTTCGGAAATATTACGTTTGACAAATTCTTCGAATTGGTTGATAAATTGTGCTGTATCTGTACTAAACTCTTTCAGGTCCTGAGCTAATAGAGCATTCCATCCGGCAAAGCAAGAAAAAAAGATTAGAATTATAGTGATCGATAATTTTTTCATTATACGCTGGTTTAATTAATCTTTATAAAACAATGCAGCAACCCAGTTATGTTTCTCTTTATGTGAGTGATACATTAGCTGATGATTTTCAGCTTCATCTTTAATCATTTGCAAATCGCTGTCATACAATCCGCTTAATAATAACAGACCGTTAGAATTTAGTACACGTGCATACGCGGATATATCACTCATTAATATATTACGGTTAATATTGGCAATAACAATATCAAAATTTTGATTTTTCAGTAACGAAGCATCTCC
>JBNJFS010000194.1:3372-4933 GCA_051747085.1 Bacteroidota bacterium | reverse complement strand
TCATTGGCTATTTTCTGGATATCTTCCACCGTAATCGCTTCTATCTTTTGGCGGATATCGTCCAGCTGATCCACCTTGTTAAATAATAAATAACTTTTACCTATTGCCAGCAACAGGTTGGCGTTGTTCTCGGCATTAATGGCAATTTGGCCAAACAACTGGCGCTTGGCTTTTTTTAATTGCATTACACCCAGTTTGTTTTCGCGCAACCGGGCAAACTCTTTTTTTACCAGTTTGATGCTTTTTTCAAGATTCTCTTTATCGGTACCAAAATAAACAGCAAAAATTCCGGTATCCGAATATGCTGTATAATTGGATTCTACATGGTAAGCATACCCGTATTTTTCGCGTAACAGTAAATTTAATCTTGAGTTCAGTCCCGGGCCACCCAGAATATTATCCAGCAGCGTCATGCCGATTTTTTTCTTGTCGTGGGTGTTATATGCAATGTTCCCTATAATACAATGTGCCTGGTGTGTTCTTTTTTTGATGGTTTTGATTTCGGGAGTGTAGTTGTCGAATTTTATTCGTTGGTTAACTCTTGGGTTTGGCGGAATGCTTCCGAAATATTTATTGGCCAGTCGTATCAGTTTGATAAAAGGAATATTTCCCACCGAGCACAATACCATTTCGTTGGTATGGTAATTTTTCTGAATAAACGATTCAATGTCTGCTTTGGTAAAGCGGCGCAAGTCTTTCGGGTTTCCCAAAATGTTTTTTCCCAGCGGTTGATTTTTAAAAATGAGCTCTTCAAAATCATCAAAAATGAGCTCTGCCGGGTCGTCCTGGTAAGATTTAATCTCTTCAATAATTACCTCTTTTTCGCGAGAAATCTCTTTGCCCGGAAAGATGGAGTTAAAGGTAATATCGGCCATGAGCTCAATGGCACGTTCGTAATCGTTTTTTAAAAACGAGGTATGGATGGTCGTATCTTCTTTGCTGGTGTATGCGTTTATTTCACCACCTACATCGTCGATTCGGCTTAGGATATGGTAAGCTTTGCGTTTTTTGGTGCCTTTAAAAATGGCATGCTCAATAAAATGTGCCATTCCGTGTTCGTGTTCCTCCTCGTCACGCGAGCCTGCATTAATAATTAGCCCGCAATGCCCAACGGGTGAATCTGAATGTAAATGTATTATTCGTATTCCGTTCTCCAGTGTATATCGCTCGTAATCCATCGCTATTTTTTATCTGCTGCAAAATTATAAAAAACTATGAATCAAAAATGTAAATGTTAATATAAATGATGGAATAAAAGATTTTCTAAAAATTGAGTAAAAATATTTTGTAAAAGCGATTTTTCCTTTATATTTGCACTCGCAATTGAGCAAAAAGGTGCCATAGCTCAGTTGGTAGAGCAACGGACTGAAAATCCGTGTGTCCTTGGTTCGATTCCGAGTGGCACCACAACCCCGACCAAGAGTTGGGGTTTTGTTTTATATGGCTATGAATTATTATTGTTACATATTGTATAGCAAAAGACTAGATAAATATTATGTTGGAGAAACTCAGGAACTTGAAGAGCGTTTAAGGTTGCATCATTCGGGTTTCTTTTCAAGCG
>JBNJFS010000194.1:0-3272 GCA_051747085.1 Bacteroidota bacterium | reverse complement strand
TGCAATAAATAAGTGTGACTGGAAATTCTAACAACAAATAGTTATATTTGTATTAAATAAAATAAAGCCAAAATGAATAAAATTATATTAAATATACCTGAACACATAAACACGAAAACTTTTGACTTTTCTGTTTATGTAGCATCTAAAATGTATGAAGACGGGCTTGTTTCTGCCGGACAGGCATCTGAAATGGCAGGGCTGTCAAAACGAGCATTCATCGAATTACTTGGGAAATATGGTGTTTCATTATTTAGTCAATCTTTGGATGAATTAGATAAAGATATAGCAAATGCCTGATAGGATTGTAATTGCTGATACAAGCTGTTTAATTGCTTTGACTAATATTGAAGCCATTTATATTTTAAAAGAATTGTATCAAGAGGTTTTTATTACGGAAGAAATTTTTAATGAATTTGGCGAGCCTGTTCCTGAATGGATAAAGATTGAAAAAGTAAGAAATGAAAAGTATAAAAAATTGCTTGATCAGGTATTGGATTCAGGAGAAGCTTCAGCAATAGCATTGGCATTAGATTTCGAGAATGTTTTACTGGTACTTGATGACTTGAAGGGAAGAAAAGAAGCTGAAAAGTTGGGTTTCAGGATAACAGGAACCTTAGGAATATTATTTAAAGCTAAACAATTAGGGATAATTAAAGAGCTTACAATTTATTTTGAGAAATTGAAAAATGCTGGGTTTAGAATTTCTGAAAAAATTGAGAAGGAAATTTTAAAAAGAAGTATTAAAAAATAAGAACCCAGCCCCTCCTCCAATCATCCCACCGATTTGTTGTGCAGTAATTAAAAAATGACACGAACCCCGCTATCGCGGACATGTTGTCCGTGATAGCCAATAACTCCTGTTTTTCTATACCCAAATTCCACTGGCTTATTGCCCATACTTAACTTTCTTTATCCACCCAACTTACTCAGCAGCCTCCGTACATCTTCTACTTCGTTAACATTGTATTTGGCCAGCGTGTTTTTAAGTCCTACACGAATAGTATACGATTTGGAGGGTAAATCCTGGAAAAGATATTCATCGGTCCAGTCATCGCCAATACCTAAAATAAAATCGTAGTGCGTATTGTCTATTTTATGTAATGCTGCACGCCCTTTATTAATACCGCTGTTTTTGATTTCAATTACTTTGTTGCCTTCCAGGATTTCCAGGTTGTGGTTGGCTACCAGGCTGGTTAAATCGTATTTTAGCTCGTTGGCACGGATATTCCCCAGCTCGGGATCGGCCTTGCGGTAGTGCCATACATACGAGTAGTTTTTCTCTTCGATAAATGTTCCCGGTGTACGGTCCACATAGAACTCCAAAATGGGTTTGATGTTCTCTTTCCAGTCGATTCTCATCTTTTCAATAATTTCCCAGTCCTTGTCCGGGTTTTTAATCCACACGCCATGTTCAACAATCAGGGTATATTTTTTCTTCTCGAACCATTTCGAGAAGGTTTTTTTATCCCGTCCGCTGATCAAGACAATCTCGTTGGCCGGGTCGGTAGCCAGCTTGTCCAGGATATTGTAGAGCACATTATCCGGCGAGGCGTTGGCTGGTTTATTTTTAAAACTTACCAGCGTGCCATCATAATCCAGGAACAGGATGCGCTTTTTGGCTTTTTGATAAGCGGTGATGATATTTTTTTCAATAGGTGGAGTAATCTTTTTAGCGATATATCTCTCTTTTTCCTGGTCTTGTTTTTCCAGCGACTGCAAAAAGTCGGTAGCCCATTTATCAATATTATAACGTTTTAGCCGGTTTTGCATGATGGTAATGCGTTCTACCTGTTCCTCTTCCGGCATCTCTATAGCTTCTTTCATGGTATCGGCAATCTCTTCATAATTTTGAGGGTTGATTAGCAGGGCTTCGCTCATCTCTTTGGCTGCTCCGGCCATTTCGCTTAAAATCAAAACCCCTTTTTTATCCACTTTTGATGCTACAAATTCTTTGGCTACCAGGTTCATCCCATCGCGAATAGGAGTAAGGAGTGCTATTTCGCACGATGAGTAAAGATCAATTAAATTATGGAATGGCAGCGCACGGTAAAAATACCAGATTGGTGACCAGGTGATGGTAGCAAATTTACCGTTGATGCGGCCTACCAATTCGTCGATTTCACTTTTCATTCGTTGGTACTGGTCAACATTGGAACGCGAAGGAACAGAAAGCATAACTAAGGTTACTTTACCTTTGAATTGCGGGTATTTATCCAGAAAATATTCAAAAGCCGACAGTCGTTTGGCAATTCCTTTGGTATAATCCAGCCGGTCGATAGAAAGAATTAACTTTATATCCGGCGAGTTAAGGATATGTTTATCCAGCTGTTGCTGAATATCCGATTTGTCGCGAATCGATTTGCTGTGGTGTTGAATGGCCGCATGGTGAAATTTGTCGTAATCAATTCCCATCGGGAAAGAATCGGCTTTGGCTATTCGTGTAACTAAATTTATTTTATTGAAATTTATCTCGAATCCCAGCAATCGCCTTATCGAACTAAAAAAGTGCCTTTCATAGTCGTACGTGTGAAATCCGATAAGGTCGGCACCCAGCACGCCTTCAATGAGTTCCTTGCGCCAGGGCAAAAGTCTGAATACTTCGTACGACGGAAAGGGAATATGCAGGAAAAAACCAATAGAAATATCAGGGCACTTATCCCGGATAAGCTTAGGCAATAACAATAACTGGTAATCATGAATCCATATCTTATCCCCTTTCTCGCAATGTTGGGTAATTACATCCGCAAACTTTTGATTTACTTTAAGATAAGCTTCCCAGTAGTCTTTTTTAAATTCGGCAAACTCGGTAAAATAATGAAAGAGAGGCCAGATGGTCTTGTTGCTAAAACCATAATAATAAAGATCAACTTCTTCTTTGGTTAATGAAACTCCAATACAATCTTCTTTTTTAACGGCTTCGTTCACTTTTTTATCCAGCTCTTTCGATAAATCTTCTTTGGCTAGTCCTGTCCAGCCAATCCATTTGCTTTCGTAGGCTTTGTGTACCGATTTCATACCGGTAGCCAATCCGCCAACGCTGGGTTGAATATCCAGCTTATCATTTTCAATTTTGATATTTAAGGGTAGTCTGTTGGAAACAATGATTATTTTGCTCATATATTTAGCTCTTTTTTTACATTATTTTTTTATAATGATGGTATATAATACAGTTTTTTTATTAAAAATCAAATTATTTGTTAGAATTTTGTGATACAATTAAAAAGTTAAATCGTTTACTGTATGGATAATTTGGATTACGGAGTTATTGG
>JBNJFS010000193.1:0-4963 GCA_051747085.1 Bacteroidota bacterium | reverse complement strand
ATTTTATTCTGATTTAGACCTTATCATTTTCGTTATTGCTTCCTGGCAAACAGGACAAAAACCTTTGGCAGCATTACTCTTCATCCGGCAATCCATAACAGGACTAAACATTCCTTTACTAACATATCCTCCTCCTTCAAAAACACCAACGGTTTGATTAAATGCTCTTTTACGTGGTGTAGGGATAGGCGTACCCTCGACTATTAAATGGTTCCATTTTTTATCAAAGGCTTTTAATGTGGTTAGGTTAGGTTGCCAGGGTTCAATTTCCAAATTAAAAAAATCGTTGTACGAGGTGGATGAAGAATAATATTCATCACCCAATCCTGCAAAAGAATGGCCAAATTCATGAATAAAAACTTTTTCAGCCGAAGGATGATCTGCGGTAAAAATGGCATAATGATTAAAAATCCCTCCGCCACCGTATTTTTCAGAGTTTACCACAATACAAATATCATCGTAAGGAACAACCGACGCGAGATCACGAACCTTAAAAAAATTATCGGTGGTCAGATATCTTTCACTATCGAAAGTATAAAAGTTGCTGTTCATTACTGTTTTTTTATAAATATTCTTTCCGGGGATATCGGTACCCGATTCTTCAGATGCTGACTTTACAAGCCAGATATTGAAATTTTCTGCCTCTTTATCATAAGGGGGCTGACTAAACAGGTAACTCACAAAACGCTGTACATCCTTTTTGAACTTATCCATTTCTTCTTTGGTATATCCTTCGGCTAAAAAAGCGATATCAACTTTGGTATCCGAAGTACCATTATCTACTATTTTTTCGAAAGGAAAATGCTGACGTTCGGGATTGATAAAATAATTATCCGGATGAATAGCAAGACTCAGAATTTCATTGAAATCACCTTCCCAGCTCCTGCTGTATAATTTTAACTGCACGGTTTTTTTTGGATAAGGAAAAGTAATGGTCTGCTGAAACCCTTTATCAATTTTTTGGGCTTCGTTTGTTGTCTGCCACTCTTCGAACAACGTACAAAAGCCTGACTTATATATCATTTTATTGGATGCAAGGTCAAAAACCTCCAATTTATATTCTCCATAATCAAGCGTACTAATCAATTGAGTCTTTGTTCCTCCCCAAAAAGGTTCTTTTTTTATTTCATCGAGATAAATATGCTCACTTTCTGCATCTCCGGCGAAAATAAAATCAACCCGCATGGTTTCATCAGTAAAATATTGATCAAAATCAATTTGTCCATATCCCTGAAAGGCAACACTAACCAGCAACAAGGATATAGTAAACTTTAAACATTTAACAGAAAAGCTTTTCATGGTGTTTTATTTTTGTTTGTATAATTATTAACCTTACTTTTATTTGCTAAATTAATGAAATATCCGGTTAAATAATGAGATCATGAATTCAACTTTTGGTTTAAAATTAAAAGAGTTCCTATTAAGCCTGGGATTACCCGAGAGTTATGCATCGGGAATAAAAATTTTCCTTATTGTACTTATCGTCCTGTTTTTGTCATGGTTAGCCTATTTTATTGTAAAAAAAGTATTAATCAATGCTATCAACAAAATTGTAAGAAATACCCGCAACAAGTGGGATAATATCATCTTTAACCGACAGGTACTCAACAGGATAGCACACCTGGCTCCGGCCATAGTAATATACTACTTTGCAGCGTTAGGGCTCAACAATTTCCCCGAAGCTTCATCAGTCATTAAATCAGCATCTAATATTTATATGATATTTGTAGGCATGCTGGTTTTCGATGCCTTTCTTACCGGGGTTCATAATCTATATTTAACCCTGCCGATTTCGAACGAAAGACCTATTAAAGGATACATCCAAACCGTTAAAATAATCATTTACTTTATAGGAATAATCTTTATTTTATCCGTAGTTATGGGTAAATCTCCGGCAGCACTTATCGCCGGGTTAGGAGCTGTAGCAGCAATTCTAATCCTGGTATTTAAAGATACCATTCTGGGATTTGTTTCCAGCATTCAGCTCTCGGCCAATAAGATGTTAAAACCCGGTGACTGGATTTCGATGCCCGGCAGAAATGCTGATGGCGTAGTACAGGAAATAACCTTACATACCGTTAAAGTTCAAAACTGGGATAAAACGATTTCGACGATACCTACGTATGCGCTGATTTCTGAATCATTCCAGAACTGGCGGGGTATGGAAGAATCGAAAGGACGTAGAATTGCCCGTTCGGTTCATATTGATATCAAAAGTGTAAAATTTTGCACCAATGAAATGCTGGAGAGATTCAAAAATATGAAACTTATCCAGGATTATATTTCTGAAAAACAGGAAGAAATAGAAAAACACAACAAAAGATTAGGGATAGAAAACGACCGGGTTAGTCGCAGGAGCTTAACTAATGTGGGTGTTTTTAGAAAGTATGTCGAAATATATCTGGAAAAGCATCCCTTGATTCACCCTAACAACCCTCCTTACATTACCTTGGTACGTCATTTTCAGCCTACAGAGAAAGGGCTGCCTATTCAAATTTACTGTTTTAGTAAGCTTCAAGCCTGGGGCGATTATGAAAAAATTCAGGCGGATATTTTTGATCATATTTTAGCGGTAGTCCCTGAATTTGAGTTACGGATTTACCAAAACCCTTCGGGTGATGACTTAAGACTTTTGGGAGATATTTATACACAAACCGACAGGAAATAAATCCGGCTATGAAAAAAATCATTGTAATCGCGATGGTGTATTTTGCCTTTTGGCCCCCTCAGGCTGTAGCTCAGAAAATATTTATTGCTGACTACGATTATCAGGCGGATATTAAAGTTTATGAAACAAAATATGAATACCAGGCCGATTTACTCGTTTATAAAGTTAACTATGATTACCAGGCAAAAGAGAATCGGGGATTGTGGTATTTTACCGATCATTCATACCAGGCTGATAAAACCATTTACTTTACCGATTATGATTATCAGGCAGACTTAAAAATTTTTTTTGTAAAATATGATTATCAGGCCAGGTGGCGTAATAATGAAAAGAAACATTTGCTATTTTAAAGAAAGAAAAAAGTTTATCGGGCAAAGTAATGGCCAAATCCGTATTGACAGCGAAATCAACAAAAGCTATGCCTTTCTGCTTACCCTCCCGCTTACCGACAACAATTTAAGATAAACGCTGCTTTACCGCTTCGTAAATCATAATGGAGGCAGCAACGGAAACATTAAGCGACTCAATCTCACCCAAAACAGGTATTTTAACCATTTTATCACAAATTTTAAGATACTCAATGGCTACCCCACGATCTTCGGCTCCCATTAAAATGACGGTTGGCAGGGTAAAGTCAACCTGATAATAAAAATCTGCGGCTTTTTCTGTAGCTGCAATAATTTGTACTCCGCTATCCTGCAAAAAACGGATTGTTTTGGTAAGGCTTTTTACACGACAAACCGGGACTTTATGTAATGCTCCGGCAGAAGTTTTTACGGCATCGGCAGAAATCCTTGCTGAACCTTTATCGGGAATAATAACAGCATCTACTCCGCCACATTCTGCGGTCCGCGAAATGGCACCAAAATTACGAACATCGGTAACTTTATCCAAAATAACAATAAGCGGTACTTTTCCCTTTTCGTAAAGGGATGGAAGAATCTGCTCGATATTTTGAAATTCGATGGGCGAAATAAAAGCCAGAACACCCTGATGATTTTTGGGGGTAACCCGGTTAATCCGCTCGTTAGGAACAATCTGAATGGGTATTTCAAATTGTTTTACCAGGGCCATCAGCTCATAATATAACTCTCCTCTTAATCCTTTACGGATCATTAATTTATCGATATTTTTCCCGGAATTAATCGCTTCGATAACCGGACGTATGCCAAAAATAAAATCTTTGTCTTGTTTCACGTATATTAATTTTTTCGTTTTTATTATCGTGTTCTATAAACTTCGTCTGAATTATAAAAAATTTCACCACTATTCCAAAGTTCAATAAAGGTATCCCAATCGGAGTATTTTATTTTTTCCCGGTCAAGGATAAAATGATTTAAGCTATAGGGATTTGGTTGATAGTTGAAATAAAAGGTGATCCCCGGCCCCATCGACTCGTGATGATAGATCCATCGCTCCTCTTCTCCTGTTTTATAAATATGATCGGGTAAACCATAAATAATGTAAATCATTCCCCTGTCGGTACGCCAGCCTTCTACATGCGAGGTAAAGTAAAAATTGGCAAAAAACACCCGGTTATAAAAAAGCTTAATCAATTCTCTTGACCGCTCCATATTAGCTGCCCGTTTCAGCCAGAAATTATCAACATACAGCTTGGTATATTTACCCGTGGTGTCTGCTTCAGCAACAGAATCAACGGGGTGCAAATAAGCCAACGGAGCCATTAACTCATCGGGAGTACGGATAACCGGAAAATTCTCACCAAAGTTAAATAATGCGAATCCATCTTCAGGTTTGGTTTGTGAGGTAAAATAATACATTCCTTTGCGGGAGAAATTAGAATAGGCGATGGAATCGAGATAACAAACCCATGTAGTATCGTACCCGGTATAGTAATTAAGCAGGGTATCTTTCACTTCAGGCGGAGGCGGTACATCTTTAGCAGGCGGGAAATAATATACATATAATGAATCAAAGTCCTGTTGGTAATGATTAATTTTTAATGGAATGGATTCGTTGATAAAGGGTTCGGTAACGAGCTTATTATTATGGTTATTATAAATTAAAAAATCCTGAATACCAGGCTCATTTTTACGATCAATGTTCAAAAATGAGTATTGATTATTATGCCGGTTAAGGTCTGTAGTAATGACTTCGAGCATATATTCCTCACCGGATTTGGCAGGCACATCAATTTTCAGTAAATGATAGTGTATCTCCGGATTTTTCTCAAACTTAAATGTTGTGGTCGCACTATCAACAAGCTCTTTTTCTTTATCCGCATTAAAATGATATAATGAATAAAAAACACCCACCCTGGATAACAGTTTTTTC
>JBNJFS010000192.1:0-4968 GCA_051747085.1 Bacteroidota bacterium | reverse complement strand
GGAACCGCATAATTAAAATAATCATTATCGTGTGTGTTTAATAATTATTTTAATCATGCTTGTTTCATCTCCCCAAAATTTTATTTGGAGGGTTGAAAATTTCGGTTGAAGTGGTATATGCTTATCCTAAATTTACTTTTTCATGCTCATCTGTCATTTTTACCGGTTCATCCGAAAACTTTTGCATACTTTTTGTAAAAGCAATTTCTTTAACAAAAATTAATACGCTATTAACGCAGGATACCCATTTTCTGTTGAAATTTGTTTTTTTTAACATAAACCCCGGAAACTTTTAATAAAATTTTTGTTTCCAAAGTTTTTTTGGTTAGTTTTGCCCTCAAATTTAAAAATGATGAATAAAGAACTGCAAAATATTCTCGAACGTGTAGGGGCACTTTACAGTAAATATGGTATTAAAAGTGTGACCATGGATGATGTTGCCCGGGAGCTGGGGATTTCTAAAAAGACCCTGTACCAGTATGTTGAAAACAAAAATGATCTTGTTGAAAAGGTGCTCGATTATCTTTTATTTGAGCGAGGGTGTGAGTTTTTAGAAATTTTTGAGAAAAATTATAATGCCATCGAAGAATTACTGGCTGTCGGAGTACAAATTATTAAATCAATCAAGGATCAAAATCCGGCAACGGAATACGATTTACAAAAATATTATCCGGTGCTTTTTAATAAGTTGCAAAACGTACGTAAGGAAAGAATGTATAATGCGACCCTTAAAAATATTAAGAAAGGCAAACAAGAAGGATTTTTCAGGAAAGAGTTAAATGAAGAGATTATTGCTAAAATTCAAACCAGCCGGTTTTTGAATTTAAGTACGGATGAGTTTTTTGATCCCGAAGAAATGTTAAAGCCCGAAAATATTTTGGAATTATTCATTTATCATATTCGTGGTATTGCCAACCA
The DNA here is from genome assembly GCA_051747085.1 of Bacteroidota bacterium. Taxonomy (GTDB): domain Bacteria; phylum Bacteroidota; class Bacteroidia; order Bacteroidales; family UBA12077; genus UBA12077. The sequence goes on along the minus strand of JBNJFS010000192.1, from coordinate 4,050 downwards.
AAAAGGACTTGATGAATTGGAGAAAACACTTAAAACAATTGATATACAGGAATTTTTGATATAAATGTTAAAACGATTCAGATCATTATGAAAAACAAATTTTTAATTGTATGTATAATTTTGATGTTGGGGTTTTTCAGCGGCTGGGCGCAGGACGACACGACTAAACTGGAATTGTCGTTGCAGGATGCGTTGGATTATGCGCTCCAAAATAATATAACCCTGCAAAATGCAGCACTGGATATTGAGGCGGCACGAAAAAAAGTGTGGGAGACCACAGCCATAGGTTTACCCCAGGTAAGCGGGAACTTCAATTACCAACATATTCCGGGCGACCTGCCCACGTTTGATATGGCGGATCCAATGACCGGTGAAACACAATCCATAAAGCTGGGTGTCAAAAACAGCTCAACCTATTCGGTTACCCTGTCGCAGCTTATTTTTAGCGGTGAGTATATTGTTGGGTTACAGGCATCGAAAACCTTTTTAAAGATTTCGCAGTTAAGCCACGAGAAACAAAATATTGAAACAAAAAACGGGGTGATTACCAGTTATGTTTCGGTGTTAATTCTGGAGCGGAATAAAGCCATTACCGATTCGTCATTACAAAACATTGAATCGCTGCTCAACGAAACACAGCAGCTTTATAAGCAGGGTTTTATGGAGGAGACCGATGTAGACCAGCTGCAGATCACTTACAATAGCCTGGTTAACACCCAAAAAACCATCGAAAGACAGATAGATATTTCGCGCAAACTGTTTAAAGTATTGTTAGGTACCGGTTTAAATACCCGGCTGGTATTAACGGATGATTTAGATCAGCTGGAGGCATCGATGATTCATTCCTCAGCAAATATTCCGGAGTTTGATTTGATGGAAAATATTGATTACCGGCTGGCCGAAAATCAGGAACGCGTTTCGGAGCTGAACTATAAACGGGAGAAAACAAAATATCTGCCTTCCATTTCGGCATTTTATACCTACCAGGATAAAACCAATAAGGCGGCTTTTGATTTCACCATCAATAATATTATTGGTGTTAATGTAGATGTTCCGATTTTTTCAAGCTTCCAGAGAAATGCCATGGTAAAACAGGCCAAGATTGAGCTGGAGAAAGCACAAAACAATAAAGCACTGGCAGCAGAAAACCTTGTTATACAATCGCAGCAGGCAAGGAATAGTTTTTTGGAAGCCCGGGAAAAGTACGACCTTGCTCATCAAAACCTGGAGCTTTCTCAAAAAGTTTTTGAGAATACATCAAAAAAATATAAGCAGGGAATGGCTTCGAGCATGGAGCTTACGCAGGCAAATAATACCTACCTGCAAACCCAGTCGGAATACATCAATGCCTTATTCGAACTATATAAAACAAAAATTGAACTGGATAAAATTTTAAATGAACTATAACATGAAAAGGATATTAACGATTGCAGTAATAGTGCTTTTGGCTTCTTGCAGCCAAAAAACAGGCAACAAAACATTGGATGATTTACATTCAAAAAGAGATTCGTTACAAAATCTGGAATTTGCTGTCGAAAAGCAGCTGAACACTATCGATGCTCAGATTGCAGCACTGGATTCGACGGTTAACCCCGATGATAAAAAAATCATTAAAAAAATTGCACAGCAGAAAAACAAAATCGTTTCTGTGGAGGCAAAAATAAGGAAACTGGAAAACAGGATGACGGCCCGTGAGCAAAAAACACGGGTTCCGGTATCGGTAAAAGAGATAAAACCTGAAACCTTTAATCACTACATCATTACCTATGGTGAGGTTAAAGCGAAAAAATATGCCATGATTAGTCCTGAGATGAACGGCAGGATCGAAAAAATTCATGTTTCGGAGGGTGAATATGTAAAAGAGGGACAATTGCTGGTTTCGTTAAATACCGAATCTGTTGATAAACAAATAAACGGCGTAAAAAGCAGCCTGGAGTTAGCGGAAAAAAGATTTCAAAAACTTGATACGCTCTGGAAGCAAAATATAGGTTCAGAGATTGAATATTTATCGGCTAAAAACAATAAAGAATCCCTTGAATCACAGTTGGCATCGTTGCGGGCACAAAAGCGAATGTCTCAGATCAGCGCACCCTTTAACGGGATTGTGGATAATATTTTACCTAAAAAGGGTGAGTTAGCTTCACCGACCATGCCGGTGCTCGAACTTGTTAATTTAGGGAGGTTAACCATTAAGGCTGATGTCAGCGAAGCCTATATCGGAAAAATCAATAAAGGACAAATGGTCGAGCTTACTTTTTCTGCTTTACCCGAAATGAACATTAAAACACCTGTAATCCGGGTTTCTAAGATTATCAATTCGGCCAGCAGAACCTTCGAAATAGAGATGGAAATTGATAATCCGGGAGAGAAAATTAAGCCGAATGTTGTTTCAACCATTAAGGTGAATGATTTTTCTTCGGATAGTGCTTTTGTTGTTCCTTCACTGGCTGTTAGAAAAGATATCTCCGGCAAGTATGTTTATACCGTGGAACAGCAGGACAACAAAAATATTGTGGCTAAAAAATATGTGGATACAGGCTTGTCATACGAAGAAAAAACGATGATTCCCGAAGGCTTACAAAAGGGTGAAAAAGTTGTGGTAGAAGGATATCACCTGGTGAGCTCGGGTGTAGAAGTAAATCTTGTAAAACAAAATGAAAAAGAATAAGCAATGTCAATAAAAGAATTATCGGGCAAAGTGGTAAGGGAGTTTAAGTTAACCACCCTGGCCTTACGAAATAAAAATACGGTATACCTTTTAACACTCTTATTGTTATTTTTTGGGGTATACTCGTACCAAAGTTTACCAAAGGAGTTATTTCCCGAAATTGTTTGGCCTCAAATAATGGTACAAACCATATATCCGGGGAACTCCCCCGCGGATATTGAAAACCTGATTACCCGCCCATTAGAGAAAGAGTTGGAAAATGTGCGTGGCTTAAAAGAGATTACATCCATATCAGCGCAGGATGCATCGATGATATTTGTTGAGTTTAATACCGATGTTGACCTGGAAAATGCGCTGCGAAGGGTTAAAGATGCGGTGGATGTTGGCAAAAATGAGCTCCCGCAGGGAGCAACCGAACTGCAAGACCCGCTGGTTTTCGACATCGATTTTTCTGAATTTGCCATCATTAATATTAACCTTTCGGGCGATTATAGCGTGGAGGAGCTGAAATATTACGCCGAGCAACTGCAGGATGAGTTTGAGCGTATCCCGGAAGTGTCCAAAGCACTTATCGAAGGGGTAAACGACCGGGAGATAAAAGTAAATGTCGACCTGATGAAGCTCGAAGCGCTGGATATCTCTTTTTACGAAATTACCAACGCCATTCGTAATGAGAACATTACCATGTCGGGAGGCGAAATTTTGCTTGGACAAACACGACGGAGCATCCGTACCATTGGTGAGTTTGAAAAGGTAAAAGAGCTCGAAAATATTATCATCAAAAGTGAGGATGGACGGAATGTATATCTGAAAGATGTAGCTGAAGTAGTGGATGGCTTTACCGAGCCTACAAGCTTTGCCCGTTTAAATAAAGAATCCGTTGTTTCGGTTCAGGTAGTGAAAAAAGGAGGCGAAAATTTGCTGTCTACTACCGATAAAGTGTACGAAAAGCTCGACCAGAGTAAAGAGAACAATATTTTACCCGAAGGGCTGGAGATAACCATCACCAACGACCAGAGCGAAATGGTGAACATGCAGTTAAGCAACCTGGAAAACAGTATGATCATGGGTGTAATATTTGTGATTATTGTTCTGTTTTTCTTTCTGGGTACCCGAAATGCGCTGTTTGTAGGACTGGCTATTCCTATGTCGATGTTTATTTCTTTTGTGGTAATCGGGGTCATCGATTTCAGAATCAACATGATTGTTCTCTTTTCGCTGATTCTTGCCCTGGGAATGCTGGTAGATAATGCCATTGTGGTTGTTGAAAATATTCACCGGTTTATTGATAATGGCTACTCGCCATGGGTAGCAGCAAAAGAGGCGGTAGGCGAAATCGCGATGCCGATTATTGCATCCACCGCAACAACGCTGGCTGCATT
>JBNJFS010000191.1:0-4983 GCA_051747085.1 Bacteroidota bacterium | reverse complement strand
AAAGAACCTAACAACCCGGGGCCTCTTGTAAAAGCAACGGCACTTACCTCTTCTTTAGTAACCCCTGCTGTTTTTAACGCCTGATCAACTACCGGAATAATATTTTGTTGATGAGCCCTTGAAGCCAATTCCGGTACTACCCCTCCATAAGCTTTATGAACATCCTGATTAGCAATATAATTAGATAAAAGATACCCATCTTTTATCACGGCAGCTGAAGTGTCGTCACAGGATGATTCAATTCCTAAAATTGTTATGCTCATTTATTGTACGGATTTTAAGATTTTTATAATTTTTTTTATTTCTTTTGCGTTAAGTAATTAATGGGCAAAAGTATCAAAAAAATATATAAAATATTAATCATTGTTTTACTGGTAATCATTGTGCTTCCGGTAACAGCATATTTTGTTCTGCAAAACAACAAAATACAAACTTATATTACCCAAAAAGTAACTAAAACGGTATCAGAAAATCTGAATGCAAAATTCAGGGTTGAATCTGTTAATTACCGTTTTTTCAACAAAGTAGTTCTTAAAAATGTTTACATCGAAGACCAAAATGAGGATTCGCTGTTATTTGCCAAAGAAATAATTGCCAACCTAAGTAAAATTAACCAGAAAGAACGAACCATAGATATCAATCATACGAATGTTCTTAATGCCCGGTTTTATTTAAATAAACCCGATTCTCTTGCTCCGTTAAATCTAAAATTTATTGTAGATGAAATTAAGCGCGACAGCACGAATACTAAACCCCGATGGGAAATAAACTTTCGTAATATTGAGATGCATCAAATAGTCTTCCGTTTTCGTAATTACAAAAACCTTAAAAAAAACGCGGGGGTAGATTTCAGCGATTTGATATGTTATATTGATGATTTAGATATTAGAAACCTAAAGGTTAAAGACCAGGTCGTAGACTTTCATATTAACAACCTGAACTTTACCGAACAATCAGGGTTTGAGGTATATAACCTAAAAACGAATATGAGTATTGGCAAACAGCATATGTTATTTAAAAATGTAAAATTAAGAACGCCCAATTCTTTTATCTACGCCGACTCATTATCGTTTAACCATAATGATTTTGATGAATACAAAAACTTTACCAAATGGGTTAAAATCGATTTTGCTTTTCGCGAATCCAATGTTAGTTTTAATGATATTTACTATTTCTCGCCTAAACTGAGGAATATGGATGTAAACCTTGTCATTTCAGGACGGATTCATGGCAAAGTAAGTTCTTTAAAAGGTAAGGATGTGAAATTCCAGGTTGGCGAACAGACTGAATTAATTACAGATTTTGATTTTAATGGTTTGCCCAACCTGAAGGAAACATTTATTTATGCAAACTTTAAAAAATTTAAAGCTACGGTAAAAGATTTTGAGATTATCAATAAATTTACAGAAGGCCCGGACAAATTTTCCATACCGGAAAATCTTAACAAGCTGGGCATGATAAACTACGAAGGTAAGTTCACCGGGTTTATAGATGATTTTGTTACTTATGGTAAATTTACCACCGATTTAGGAGACATATCTACTGACTTGTATTTGAAACCGGATACTTCAAGAACTCTTGCTTTCGACGGGAAATTAGAAACTACAGACTTTCGGATTGGAGAGTTATTTGCAGATAATGAAACCGTAGGTAAAATCACTACGAATGCACAAATTGAAGGAGTTATCGGAAGAGACAAAACGTTAAAAGCAAATACCGATGGAGTAATTAAGAATATTACCGTTAATAATTACAATTACCAAAATATTATTCTTGATGGTTTTTTAACCGAAAAAACGTACGATGGAATTTTAAGTATCAGCGACCCCAACATTGAAATGGATTTTATTGGGAATATTGATTTCTCGGGCAATATTCCCGTATTTAATTTTAACGCAAATGTTCCTAAAGCTAACTTATATGGTTTAAATATCGACAAAAATGATACTTCTGCACTGTTATCTTTTAATGTTGATGCCAACTTTACTGGAAATACCCTGGATAATGCAGTAGGTGAAATAAATTTTTCTCAGACAGAATTAACCAAACGCAATGAAAACATGCGTTTCGACACGTTAAAAATTATTGCTGAACAATTTGCCGACACTCATAAAATCACCCTTAAATCTGATTATATCGACGGATTATTAATTGGCGAGTACCAGCCCTCAACTCTTTTTCAATCGATAAAAAACCTGTTTTACACTTATACTCCTGCATTAATAAAAAGCCCCCATGATACATTAAATAAAAATTCAACCAATAGCTTTCGCTTTAATGCTGATTTAAAAAACACACAACTTTTAACCTATTTTTTCCTCCCCTCTGTAAAAATAAGTGATAGTGCTAAGGTTGACCTAAAATACCGTGAATCAGATAAGCAACTACTTCTAAATGCTTCGGCCAAAAAAGCATCATTCAATCAACACACATTTAATCACTTGTCGCTTAAAGCTGTATCGAACGACAGTATTTTTACTGCATCAACAAAATCAGAAAGTATCTTATTAGGTAATCAGATATTCCTTGAAAACTTCAAAACAACCTCATTAACAAGCCAAAATGAGATACATTTAAAAGTTGATTGGGACAATAAGGATACTAAAGATGAATACAATGGAAAGATATTAGCTTCTACCCTTATTAAGCAAAAAGAAGCCTACGATGATCCATTATTCCATATTAACATCTTACGATCAACAATCGTTGTGCAGGATTCAATATGGAACATCAATAAATCATCCATAAAAATTGATTCCACCGCCTATACCATTAACAATTTCACCATTAGTCATAAAGATCAATTTTTAAATATAAATGGCAAGATATCTGAAAGTACCGAAGATTCATTATTTTTATATTTTTCCGATCTAAACCTTTCACATATTAATATTCTAACCAAAGACAAAAACCTTGCCTTTGATGGTAACATAAACGGGAATGCAAACTTCTCCAGTCTATACACCAATCCTTTATTTCATTCAAAGATAACGGTAGACAATTTAAAATTAAACAACGAAACCTTAGGATATTCACAAATTTTTGCCACATGGATTGATGAATCGGAAGCTATAAATCTTGATATCTTTACACAACAGCAAGAAGAGAATAAATCTTTAATGATTACCGGTAATTATTTTCCGGAGAATCAAGCGTTAAATTTTGGCATAACGTTAGATCAGTTTAATCTTTCCATTTTAAATCCTTTTCTCAGCAGTTTTGCCCGAAATATTTCAGGAACATCATCAGGAGATGTTAATGTGAACGGCACGTTAAACAAACCAGAATTTAACGGCAATGTATTCATAGAAAACAGCTCAATGACCATTGACTATATCAATACAGAATATCATTTTTCCACCGAAACAAAAATTGAAAACAATTCGCTATTCTTTAATGATATCGATATTTACGACAATTTAGATAATCAGGCAACAACAAATGGATATGTAAAATTCGGGCCTCAAAAAAACATCAGTTTCGATTTTGATATCAATACAGATAATATTTTAGCCTTAAATACAACCGGGAGTGATAATGAAATTTTCTACGGTACAGCATTAGTATCCGGTGTTATCAATATCTCAGGAAGTAATTTAGGGGATGTTTTTCTCGACATCTCCGGAAGAACAGAACGTAACACCAAGATTAATATCCCGTTAAATCGTTCCGGAACAGCTGATGAATCCGCTTTTCTTACATTTATCAACACACAAAAATCGGCCGAAGAATTATCAGATGACTATAATATAGATCTGTCCGGATTTAGATTGAATTTCGACCTTGAAGTAACTCCCGAAGCAGAAACCCTTTTAATATTCGACTCAAAAATCGGCGATATTATCCGAGCACGTGGCCAAGGAAATTTAAAAATGGAAACTGATGCCAACAATAATTTCAATATGTTTGGCAATTACACCATAGAAGAAGGAGATTATCTGTTTACTTTACAAAATGTGATCAATAAAAAATTTGAAATTGAACGGGGAGGAACCATTCTATGGAGCGGAGCTCCTTATAATGCAATTATTGAGATGGAAGCCATTTATAATTTACGCACCCAGTTAAGCAATCTATTCCCCGAAGATTCAACAGATTTTTACCGTAGAAGAATTCCGGTAGAATGCCAGATCTATTTATCCGACAATTTAATGAACCCCAATATCCGCTTCGATATTAATTTACCCTCTGCCGATGAAGAGATTAATACGCGGATACAATCGACCATAAACACACAAGAGAAATTAAATAAACAATTTTTATCATTACTGGTACTCAATTCGTTTATGCCCGAACAACAAAGTACAGAAAATTACCTGGCCGAAAGCGGAACCTCAGGGTTAGGGTCCGTAACGACAAGCGAACTTTTATCCAATCAGCTGAGTCACTGGCTTTCTCAAATCAGCGAAGAATGGGATGTTGGGGTAAACTACAGACCGGGAGACGAAATCAGCCGCGACCAGGTTGAAGTTGCCTTATCGACACAGTTGCTAAACGACCGTGTAAGCATTAACGGCAACCTGGGTTACGGCGGACAAACAACCGGACAAACAACCGAACAAACAACCAACCTGGTAGGTGATTTCAGGGTAGATGTTAAATTAACAAAAAACGGAAAACTACGGTTAAAAGCATTTAACGAGACCAATGACCGCATACTATACGAAAATGCACCTTACACACAAGGGGTTGGTATTTTTTACCGGGAAGAATTTAACTCTTTTTCAGAATTGTTAAACCGGTTTTGGAACAATTTTAGTAGTAAGAAAAAAGATGAAAATAATTAATTAACTCAATCAAAGTATTTTTACCTTTGTCAGACTAAAATAAAAGTCTAATCGTTACTAAACAGAATTATAATTAACAGAACATATGAAAAACCTGATTCTACTTTTACAAACCAATGTTACAGACAGCATTGCAACAGCCAACGAAGAGGCCGGAGAATTAACTTTATCTTACTGGGAGTTATCGCTCAAAGGA
>JBNJFS010000190.1:0-5014 GCA_051747085.1 Bacteroidota bacterium | reverse complement strand
GGGATATTTTCCTGCAACGAACCGGATGTCCCGATACGGATTAAGTTCAACGCTTTGTGTTCTTTCTTTTTTTCTCTTGTTTTTAAATCAATGTTCGCCAAAGCATCCAACTCATTGACAACAATATCAATATTATCAGTACCAATCCCTGTGGATAGGACACTAATTCTTGTATCCTTACATGTTCCTGTTATGGTATAAAATTCCCTGTTCTGCTTTTTCAGTTCAATTTTATCGAAAAAACCGGCAACCACTTCAACTCTTCCCGGATCTCCTACCAGTATGATATGATCAGCAATATCTTCCGGCAATAAATGAAGATGATAAATACTGCCGTCGGGATTGATAATTAATTCAGACTCTTTAATTTTCATGGTCAGTTCCTTTTTATCTGTAAATAATGACAGAGCTCCCAAAGCTATTCAAAAATTCTTAAAAGCGCAATAAATAAAAATCAACACAACCGTTAGTATGATTAAGCCGGGTTGTTTATAACTTATCTCTCCATGCTATTAAACCAGCTCTGGTATTCCATCTTCCTAATCAATATTCCATCTTTATTCAAAAGAGACAGCAAAAATGATCTGGATGGTTTTTTAACTTAACCGTAAGCCTTTTTGGTATGTTCTTAATAAAAGCGTATTTTTGCCCATTGATTTAAATTAAAAAAAGGAAATTATGAAAAATGTATCAACTTCGTTATTGGTAACTGCAGGTATTGTTGTTATTTTACTTTTAATATTTGGCAGCTCGTCATTCGTAACCTTACAGCCGGGTGAGAGAGGAGTTACTTTTAGGAAATTTACTACAGGATTGGATAAGGATAATATCAGGAAAGAAGGTTTTCATATTATAGCTCCCTGGAATAAGGTATTCCGGTATGATGTGCGTGAACAACAGGTAGAAGAATCAATGGATGTTTTAGATAAAAGCGGACTTTCCATTTCGGTGGATGTAACCATGCGATTTAACCCTGAACCTACTCGTATAGGTTATTTGCACGAAACATTTGGCGAAAACTATATTAATAAACTGGTGATTCCTGAAATGCGTTCCACCGTGCGCCAGGTTATGGGAAGATACACAGCTGAAGAGATTTATTCGACCAAAAGGAATGATGTGGAAGAATCAATTAAAAAGGAAACACGTGAAACGTTGGGTACCGACCGTAATAATATTATGATGTCTACCTTGCTTATCCGTTCGATAAAACTACCCGCAAAAATTAAAGATGCTATTGAATTTAAGCTTGAGGAAGAACAAAAGGCACTGGCTTATCAATACAAACTGGATAGAGAAGAAAGTGAAGCCGAACGTAAGCGTATTGCTGCCGAAGGTGAAGCACGGGCCAACAAAATCATTAATAACAGTTTGACTCCTGAATTATTAAAGATGCGAGGCATTGAAGCTACTGTTAAACTTTCCGAATCGGAAAATTCTAAAGTTGTTATTATTGGAAGCGGAAAAGATGGATTACCTCTGATTTTGGGCAATAATTAAACGATTGCTAGATATTGTTTATAAAGTGGGGGCTAAAAGTCCCCATTTTTTATGCTATCCCTTTTTCTTATAAAGAGTCTGCTAATGAACAATAAATGCTAAACCATTTGCGAAGCCGCTCCAGGCGATCATGCGGATTAGTTTTAATCAATCGATTGCAATTTGTTTTTTAATATAGTTCCTTTTGAAAAACCCGGTAACGCTTATAAATCTTTCCACCTATTCTTTCTACCTCCCCTCGCATGCGCGTATTTGATTCCATCACTGCATGACTGTCCATAAATTCAAGCCCCCGTGCTTTTGCTGAATGTAAAATTGCTTTGGCTAAAACAGAATCTAACCCGGTATTCCGAAGCTCATTTTTTATGGCTCCCAGAAACAAATCCAGTTGATTTGTTCTTTTCATCGCAAGCAATATCTTTAAAAAACCAAAGGGAAACAAACGCCCTTTTGCTTTATTTAATCCTTTACTTAGATTTGGAATTCCAACCACATAGGCTACTACCTCTTTGTTTAAATCGGTAATTACTTTTATAAATGCAGGATCTAATATTAATAAATACCGCCTGGCAAAATCGTCCATTTCGTCCTGACTAAATGGAACATATCCAAAAATATCAGTATATGCATTATTGGTCAGGGTAAGAATAGGATGGATGTATGGTTTTAATTGTTTCCGTTTGGTAAACTCAATTAATTGATAGCCGTTTTTCAGGGGTCTTTGTGCAATACGATGGTAAAGGGATGGAACTTCTTCGGGGATATTTATCTTATATTGTACTAAATCTAATTTGGGTGTATAACCTTCATCCCGGATATATGTTGCCATGAATGGTAAACTGCAATTAGTAACCATAACGGTAGGCTGATCAAATCCTTCGATAAGAAACCCCTGTGGGTCTTTATCGGAAAAACCAAAGGGACCTATAAGTTTTTTCATTCCTTTGGCTTTTGCCCATTGCTCAATAAATGTGATTAAAGCATGAAAAACTTCCTGGTCATCATAGGTCTCCATAAAACAAAAACGGCCATTTTGCTCCTGATGGATTTCATTATATTTGTGGTTGATAATACCCATGATGCGGCCAACAGTCTTGCCATCTTTTTTTGCCAGTGCTAAAATGGTATCACAATAATCAAATGCTTTATTTTTTTTAGGGTCAAATAAAATCCATTCATCTGAATATAATGGATAAAGCCAGTTTTTATGGTTTTTATGAATTTTTTCAGGCAGATAGATAAAACGTTTAAGATCCTTTTTGCTGGCAACTTCGGTAACTTCAATCATCTTTAAATGAAATGAAAATAAATGTAAATATTGTGTTAAGATAAAAAAAATTATGGATAATACCTTTTTAGCATGCTATTGGAGAGATAATAGAATAATATTCCTGAAATTATTCCGGCTACTACATCAATCGCATAATGCGCTTTGATGTAAACCGTAGATAAAAACAGCAAACTACTTAATAACACCAGCACAGGTAATAATTTTTTAAAATGCTTGAAAATTACAAGGATAAAGAGGGTCGTTATACCTACATGAGAGCTTGGAAAAGCCCCGGTTTCCGTCTCGGCTGTTTTAATGATAAAGTCCATAAATTGCTGAAAGAAATATCCTTCAGGAACCATTTGTTGTTCTTTTGGAAAATGGAATTGGGGTCCTACGGTTGGAAATAAAAAGAATAGTGTATAGTATAAACAAAAAGAAAAAATAGTCATAAACATTATCCGGGGAAACTCATTTCGTTTCTTGATATAAAATAGAAGCGGAATACCCAAAATCATGAGATAATAAGAAAAATATCCAAAGTGCATCAATTCACTAAACCATCTTTCAGGCATTAATGCTGAAAATTTTAATGATAATTGGGACCCAAATATCAGGTATTCAAGTTTTATAAGATAAGGATCAAGATTTTCAAATATTAAATTATTGTAGTAATCTGTTTCCGAATAAAAGAAAATAAGCATTAGTAAGGGATAAAAGTTTCGCAAAAAAAGCAGCACTTGATTTTTGGTATTATCAGCTTGAATGAAAAAAATACTAATCATTATAAATACGATGCGAATAAGCAGGTGGGGAGCAATATGATTTAGCTTATGTTGGCCTGATAGAATATAAATGCCCGTAATGAGACAAAATATAATAATTAGTTGATCAAAATGTTTTGATCGTTTGAATAAAGAAATCATTTTATTCTTTTTAGATGATGAAAGAATGTAAAAATAAAAAAAAATGTCATGAATAAATCATGACATTTTTTTATGATTTTTGTGCTAAGTTATAGTTTATCGGTTTTTCTCAGCAAATTCTCTTCCTGCGCGTAATGCTTTGAGATTCATGTTTACAATATCTTCACCCTTGCGGCCAAAGATTTTGCGGATTCCTTCTTCGAAACTTTCAAAAGGAATATTAAAAAACGGGCTTGCAGCACCCAGCATAACGATGTTGGATGAACGTTTCGATCCAATTTCTGCTGCAATACTGTCGGCATCAATCGCAATATGATTTTTATGCTTCTTTACCTCGGTTAAAATAGTTTCTTTCTCCGGGTAATCAGGGATATTTATAAATGGAGTGATATTCGTAACCAACCATCCATCGTTGGATAAAAAGGGAAGGTATCTTAACGACTCCATCGGTTCTACCGAAAGAATAATATCTGCGGATCCCATTGGAATCAAGTCCGAAGCAATTTCTTTGTCAGAGATTCGCATATGCGACTGAACGGCACCGCCACGCTGACTCATTCCATGTACTTCTGCTTGTTTTAAGTAAAGATCATTATGTAAGGCTGCCATACCAATGGTTGCAGCAATGGATAATATTCCCTGTCCGCCAACTCCTGCTAAAACGATATCTGTTTTCATAGGTTTAATTTTTTTGCAATGAATAAAATCTACTAATGGTAGTTTATTTTAAATTTAACTGAACAAGCTTTTCCGCAAGTTCTTTATTTTTCATGGTTTGAACACATTGTCTTCTGGGTACAATTACGGAAACTCCGTCATATGCCAGTTCTTCTTTCATGATTTCTACCATCTCATCAAAATTTTTCCTGGTAGGTCTGAATACTCTGATGTGATTGGGTTCAACACCAACCCCTTTACAAATATCTTCAATCTTACCAAGGGCCTTTGAATCCTGGCCACCGGTCATAGCCGTGGTGAAATTATCAGAAATAATGATTGTAACCGGTGATTTCTCACTTACACAATCAATTAAGCCGGTAATTCCGGAGTGTGTAAATGTGGAATCGCCAATAACAGCAACAGAAGGAATCATCCCGGCATCGGCAGCTCCTTTGGCCATCGTTATCGAAGCACCCATATCAACACATGAGTTGATGGCGTTGTATGGAGGAAGTGCGCCTAACGTATAACATCCTATATCAGAAAAAACACGTCCTTCGCTATAATCAGCCAACGCTTTATTGAGTGCATTGTATGCTTCAATATGACCACATCCCACACACATCGATGGTGGACGGTTTTTTACCAATTCAGGAAT
>JBNJFS010000189.1:0-5017 GCA_051747085.1 Bacteroidota bacterium | reverse complement strand
GGTGTTAATATGGCTAAAGGGAGTAAGCTCATTTTTGGTCGGTTTTACTAAGTTGATCCAGATCGTGTGTCCCGGTTACTTCAAAGTATTTGTATTTTAAAGCAAGAATATATGAAGCAATACCTAAACTGATCACTATTGCCGTAAGTATTAACGCTTGTGGTAGTGGGTCGCTAATTGTTGCCGGATCTATTTTTTCGGCTCCTTCGGTTATAAATGCTGCACCACTTCGCTTAATGCCTCCGGCTAAAAAAATAATAAGGTTTGTAGCGTTTGACAGCACAAAAATACCCAGTATAACTTTAACAATACTGCGCCTTAAAACCAGGTAAACGCCGCAGGCATATAATAATCCAATAAAAATTGCTAATATTAATTCCATTTTAGAACCTCCATAATACTAATTACGATTGTTAAAATAACACCAATAACAACTAAAAATACTCCTGTATCAAAAATCAGGGGAGTACCTAAATGTAATTCTCCCAATACAGGAATATTAGTATGTATCCATAATCCGGTTAATATTTCTTTCGAAGTTATAACCGGCAAAAAAGCTGCAATAAAAACGAATGATAATCCTGAAGCGATGAATAGTTGCGGTTGAAATTTAATGATATTTTGTAAGGCTTTTGTCCCATGAATGATAGCATAGAATATAAAACCAGTGCTGGCAATGATGCCGGCAATAAATCCTCCTCCCGGGTTATTATGCCCCCGCAGCAAAAGATAAATGGAATAAATAACCATAAACTTTCTAAAAAGCGTTACGATATTTTCCAGGATAATATTTCTTAAGCTGTTGTTATTCATTTATTTTCTTTTTTTTAACCGTAAAACGAAATAAACTATAAACACCAATGGCTGCAAGGGTTAAAACCGTAATCTCCCCTAATGTGTCGAGCGCTCTGAAATCAACAAGAATAACATTTACTATATTTCGCCCGTGAGCTTTTTGTAAACTGTTTTCCGTAAAGAAGTGTGAAATTGGTTCATACTGATTTAAAGCTCTGCTATGTAAAACGACGATGGTTACTCCGGCACCTACTGCCAAAGAGATAATAATATCTCTGATACGTGATTTTTTATTGGATAATTTGGCAAATTTGGGCAGGTAATAAATAACCATGACAAATAGAACCATGATTACCGTTTCGGCTAGAAACTGAGTAATGGCTAAATCTATAGCTCCATATAAAAGATACAATAATCCGACACCATAACCTACAACCCCCATAGCTAAAATTGCCGAAAGCCTCGACATGGAAAAAACAGCAAAAAGAACAGCTAATGAAGAGACCATAAGCAGAATAACAATATTTAGTCTGATGGTTGTAAATCCTCCAAGCGGAACCAGCTCCCTAAAGTTCCAGTTAATCTGAAAAGCAGTTATTGCTAGGGTAACAACAAAGAAGGTTATCAAATAATAACGATGATATCCATGCTGAATACGTTGGGTATTTTTACCGGCTATTCTTAAGTATTGATTCATTACATTCATGAAAATGGTAGGAAGATGGTAAATATCAAACCACTTAATGGTTAGCCTGATAAATTTAGTTACTGGTTTGCGGAATACGAAGACGATAACTCCTAAAAGAATAGCAAAAATACTTAGAACTAAAACCTCATTAAATCCATGCCACAATAAAAGATGGACATCTACTACCTGGTTTTTGGTTACAAAAAGCGCATTAGAAATAACCTGGTTAAGTCCGGCAGGAAATAATCCAAGTAACAATCCGGCCAATGCTAAAACCCCCGGGCCAAGGATAAAATACCAGGGGAATTTTTTTTCAGTATTGTGGATAGGAATAGCAGGTTTTTTGGATTTAGTATAAAAAACCTCGACAAAAACCGTTAGTGATATAGCAACCATCATAATGTTAGCCCCAACTCCCAAAGGCAGGATAATCCATGATAACCCGGGTAATTGAATTTTGGCCACATAAACAAGCTCTTTTCCAACAAAACCAAGCATTGGAGGCAATCCGGCCATGGATATTAATGCAAGCACCCCAAATATCGTGGTTGCCGGGAGTGGTTTCCATATTTTTGATAATACCGTAATATCACGAGTACCGGTACTTTTGTCAATAATTCCGGCTACCATAAACAATCCACCTTTATACAAACCATGAACGATAAAAAATACCAGCGTTGCTTCCATGGAAAGTGGGGTTCCCACCCCAATCAGTAAAACCATTGTGCCTAAAGCGCTTATGGTGGTGAATGCCAAAATTCTTTTCAGGTCTTTTTGTCCCATGGAGAACCAGGCACCCAAAAACATGGTGATAACACCGGCTAATATTAACGAGTACTTCCATAAAATGGTACCACTAAGAACCGGATGCATTCTTAATAAAAGGTAAATACCGGCATTCACCATGGTAGCCGAATGGAGGTATGCACTTACCGGTGTTGGGGCCTGCATGGCTCCGGGAAGCCAAAAATGAAAAGGGAACTGGGCCGATTTGGTAAGTACGGCCATTAATATTAAAATAAAAATTAACTGATATTGTGGATGAGCGGTAAAATCGATACCACTGGCCATAATCTCACTAATCTGGTATGTTCCGGCTATCTGGCCTATAAGAATGGCGGCAAAGAGTAAACATAATCCGCCAAATCCGGTAATTAATAATGATTGTAAAGCTGCTTGCCTCGATTTTTCTGAGTGATGGTCAAAACCAATGAGTAAAAATGAAGTTACACTGGTCAATTCCCAAAAAATAAATAAAGCCATTAAGTTATCCGAAAAGACCAGGCCGGTCATGGCAGCCATAAAAAACATCAGGTAACTGAAAAAATGAGCCTGACGGCTATACTTTTTCATATACCATGATGCATACAAGACCACTAAAAATCCAATTCCTGTAATTAATAAACCAAAAATAGCACTGAGCCCATCCATGCGGAAAGCAAAGTTAATGCCGGGTAATAATGAAAAATCGGATGGAAGGAGTTTGATTGTTTTTGTACCGATATCTCCAAGCGAGATGAGGAGCAAAACGAAGAGGGTTAATGGAGCTAAAGAAAGGACCCATCCCAAACGCTGCTTAAAAATCGGGTAAAGTACCGTGACCAAAATTCCGGATAAAAATAAAAGTCCAATTAATAAAGGCAGATATTCGCTCATGCTAAGTGCTTTGTTTTATAACGGGCTTTTTTTATATATGCAAAAATAATTATTTTAACCAATTTTGGAACATTACTGAAATATGGATTGTTCAAAAAGCAAAAATTTTAAGTATAATTATGAATTGTTAAAAAAGGCATTTGCTTCTTTCAGATTATCCGGTTTCCCAATATCATACCAGTAATCCTGATGATGTGGGAATGCCATTATCGGATGATTTTGTGATAAATCCAGGTATGTTTTTACAATCGAAAATTTTGATAACCCGGGCCAATAATTAAATATTTCCGGATTGATGATATGAATTCCACTAAAAGCTAATTTTTTTATTTTATCGGATGGATTATGATTAATAATTTCTCCGGTTTTTAGATTTTGCCATCCACACAATTGATTGTGATGATTGAATAAAAAATATCTGCTCGATTCGCGTTCTCTTACAGCCAGGGTTGCAAGTGCTTTGGTTTGTTGATGATATTCGAGCATGTTTGTTAAATCTATATCACTTAAAATATCCACATTGTGAAGAATAAAAGGTTTGTTATCCTTAAAAAACCACGAAGCTTTTTTTAATCCACCTCCGGTATCTAACAGTTCGTCTTCTTCGTGAGATATTTCGATTCGAATTCCGAAATGGCCGTTTTCTTTCAGAAATTCAATGATTTGATTGGCAAAATGGTGAACATTTATGATGATTTCATCTGCTCCTGATTGAATTAATTTTCGGATTACTCTTTCGAGCATGGGAATCCCATTGATTTTAACTAAGGCTTTAGGCATTGAATTAGTCAGCGGTTTTAACCGGGTACCTTTACCGGCAGCAAATATCATGGCTTTCATAAAGAATTTTTTTGGTTTAATTCCTGCTCAATATGATGCACTTGTATATGAATGTCAAATTTGTTTTGTAAAAAATCAGCCAGTTTTTCGGCACAGTATACCGAACGGTGTTGTCCTCCGGTGCATCCGAAACTAACCATTAGATGCGTAAAATTTCTTTCCTGGTATTTTTTTACCGACATTTCAACCAACGAAAAAACATGCTCAAGAAATTGGTGCATTTCGGTTTTTTGTTCAAAAAAGTCGATTACTTGTTGGTCTTTTCCGGTTAAGGATTGATATTCTTCATACCTTCCCGGGTTATGAACAGCCCGGCAATCGAATACAAACCCTCCTCCGTTTCCTGATTTATCTTCAGGGATAGAGCGTTTATAGGAAAAACTGTTAATGGTTATCGTAAGTTTATCTTTCATCGGTTTTTATTGCTGTGTTTATGATTTGATGGATAATGTCTTTTAAAGTATTAAGTTGTTCCAGGATTTCATTTTTTTGGATTAAAAAATCTAAATTTTTGATGGCATAAGGAATACTTTCGATAAAATGCGGCTTTTTTTCGATAATACCACGCAGCCCGTAAGCGCCTAATGTTTGTAAAACCCGGATGAGTGCATAGGCATAAAATTTTTCCATAAACTCCTCCTCGTTGATAGGAATAAATAACCGGGCAACGTTTAAATAATAATTCACGAGTTGATTTCTATCCTCGTTTGGGATATTGGCTTTTGCCTGAAACAGGAGTGAGGCCAGGTCGTATTGTAAAGCGCCTTTTCTTCCGCCCTGATAATCGATAAAATACGGTTCGTTATCGACCAGCATAATATTTCTTGCCTGGAAGTCGCGATACATAAAATAAGGTTCCGTGTCAGAAAGTAAAAAATCACTTAAATGATCGAAATCATTTTGAAGTTTCGTGTTCGGATATTTTAGTTTTAGCGCATCAACAAAATATTGTTTAAAATAATTTAAATCATACAGGATAGATTCTTTATGAAATGCCTGATAAGGATAGCAATAGCTGTAATCAAAGGTACGACCTGC
>JBNJFS010000188.1:0-5061 GCA_051747085.1 Bacteroidota bacterium | reverse complement strand
CAAGAAACCGGGAATTAATTTAGCCAGCTTTGGATTCTTTTCCTTAAATATTTTTCTTACACTAATTTCTTCCATTATGCAGAGAGGATGAATAAGTTTCTATTTTCAAAATTAAAACAAAAATTTGTACTATAACCCAATTGATTTAAGAAATGCATTTTCATTGGGTTCTCTTCCAAGAAATTCTTTTACAATTTCCATTTCTTCTACGGTTGAACCACGTTCTAAAACCGTTTTCCTGAGCTTTAACCCGGTGGTTTTATCCATTATTCCGTTATCAAGAAAAACCGAGAACATATCTTCGGCAAAAACCAGTGCCCATAAATAGCTGTAGTAACCGGCGGCATAACCGTTCAGGTGCCCGAATCCTGCTTCGAAATGGGTGTTTTCCTGGTATTTATAGAAGGTTATCTTATTTTGCAGCTCTTTTACCAGCTCTGTAGTTGATTTTTCACCGTTAGGATTGTATTTATCGTGAAAAGTTAAATCAAGGGTTCCGTAAAAAATTTGTTGCAATACATGTAGTCCCGAACCTGCGTTTTTAGATGCAAGCATCTTGTCATGTAATGACTTCGGTAAAACTTCTCCCGTTTTGTAATGTTTGGCAAATTGTTTCAATGCATCATACTCCCAGGCCCAATGTTCAAATATTTGCGAAGGCATCTCTACAAAATCCCGGGCAACATTGGTTCCTGCCTGTGCCGACAGTTCCACTCTGGTTAATAAATCGTGCATTAAGTGGCCAAATTCATGAAATAATGTTTCTACATCGCTGTGTAGCATTAATGCAGGTTTATCTTTTGTTGGTTTAGGGAAATTACATACCAGGCTGGCGGTGGGGATTTGATAATTATCTTCCATTTTCTTTCCCGGAATAATTCCAAAAAGTGCCGCGTGATTATATTTATCAGGCCGTGGAAATAAATCAAGATAAAAGCGGGCGATTAATTTTCCCTGCTCCAGTACTTCAAAAAATCTCACATCATGGTGCCACACCGAAGGCTTTTCAATCTCCTTAAAGTCAACGTTGTACAGATGTTGTGCAATGCTAAACAATCCTTTAATTACCTGGTTTAAATCAAAATACTCTTTTAGTTTCTGATGGTCGAGTTTATACTTTTCTTTCAGTAAAATATTGTTATAAAAAGCAGCTTCCCATGATTCAATGGTTTGTATGGTCTCAACATTTTTATGTTTTCTTTTTACCTCAAGCAATTCATCATAGTCTTTTTTAGCTTTCTCCGTAACTTTTTCTTTCAGTCGGTTTTCAAAATCCCAAACATTTTTGGGGTTTTTGGCCATCCGGTCTTCGGTTCTGTATTCAGCATAGGTTTTATAACCCAGCAGATGAGCCATCTTTTCCCGTTCAATTAAAATTTGCTTTAGCACATCCAGATTTTTATCGGCCGCAATATTTTTATATTTTTCAGCCAGCTTTTTACGGGCATCGTCCGATTTCGAATATTTCATAAACGGGACATACGATGGATAAGCTAATCCAATTTTATAGGTTCCGTCATCCTGCCGGTGCTCCTCTTTATAATCATCAGGCAAACCTTCCATCTCTTTTTCTGTAGCAATTAAATAATCTTTATGCGAGCTGATATTGGAGTCGAATTGAATGCCTAAGTCGGATAATTTATCTTGTATCTTTTTTAGCTTATTCCTTTTTTCTTTCGGTAGGGCAAAACCGTTTCGTTCAAACTCCTCGATGGTTTCTTTTAAATATTTTTTTCGGGCATCCTGCAAACTTTTTGCTTCATCTGTTTGGGAATAGTTCTTCACCGCTTTATACAAAGGCTCGCTTAACGCGATTTCGTTAAAAAATTTTTCCAGTACAGCGGTTTGTTTCAAACATTCATCTCTAATATCCTTATCGGGATGAACAAATGCCAGCAATGATTCTGTTTCATATACTTTTGTAAGCTCATTGTATAAATTATCCAATGCAAGGAGCGTATTGCTAAAAGTTTTGGAGTTATCATTAATGCTATAAATCGTATGTAACTGATTGTTGGCTTTTTCAATCCCTCTTTCAACAGCTTCAGCAATATGATTGCTTTGAATACTTTTAAAATCAATAATTTCGTTTGGTTTGTGTAGTATTGGATTTTTTATCATGATAAAATCATTTAATCGAAAATGTTGTTGGCAAAAATAACAAACCCAAAAGTAAAATGTTTAATTTTTGTAACTTTATCAAAAGTAAAGCTGTTATATTATTCATTATTTAACTTTTAAACTCCATGTTTCTGAAAAAGCCTATTCAAAAACTAAATAATTCGTTAAAGCTTTCGAAGATGAAATACATTTCCGACCAGAAAGGGATTATTAATCGTTATATCAGAGAGAAAGACGGGTGGGATGAACATAATAACCACTGTAAAAAGTTTATTTTAAAATCAGCCGAAAGTAAAACCAAAGGTAAGGCTGTAATTTTAGGCAGTGGGTGGTTGCTGGATGTCCCTTTAGAAGAGCTGTCCAGGCAATTTAAAGAAGTTGTTTTAATTGATATCAATCATCCGCCACAGGTATTAAAAAAGATTGAGCAATATGATAATGTACGGGTAAAAAAAGCGGACATTACCGGCGGTTTAATTGATTTTGTCTTTAATACCATAAAAACCGATAAAAAAGATAAAACGAAAACGCTGCTCACTGCTGGTGAGTTATTTTCTTATTCATTACCTCCTGCACCCGATTTTGTGGTTTCGCTCAATGTAATGACCCAGTTAAATATTTTGCTTACCGATTATATGAAATCTTCCAAATTATATACCGATGGTGAATTACAACAGTTTGCCTTGCAGGTACAGGAGTCGCATGTAAACATTTTACCCAAAGAAAAAAGTTGCCTGATAACAGAATATGAAGAAGAGCTTTACGATAACGATGGGCAATTGATTGGCGTAAATCCGTTAATCTTTGTAGATTTGCCCAAAAGCAAACTGGCTGAAACAAAGTGGAAATGGAAATTTGATTCGTCCATGACTTACAGAGAAGATGTAAAAACCTGGTTTAATGTTGTTGCCATAGATTTTTAAATGTTGGGATAAGATGGAAAATTTTCGCGAAATGGTTGTCACTGACCTTGATGGTACATTACTCAATAACCTTGCAAAGGTTAGTTTGCAGGATATGAAAACCCTTTACCGGCTGGGCGAAAAAGGAATTGTACGGGTTATTGCCACAGGAAGGAACTTTTTTTCGCTGTCAAAAGTTATTAAAGATAAATTCCCTGTAGATTATATTATCTTTTCCTCGGGTGCGGGTGTTTACGACTGGAAGAAGAAAAAATTGATGCATTCACAGTATCTGCCTGATTTTGAGGTAAAACAAATTGCCCAAATATTAATCAACCATTCGGTTGACTTTATGATACACGAGGTGATTCCTGATAATCACAAATTTGTTTACCACTTTTCCGGGAACCATAATCCCGATTTTGAGCGTAGGTTACTATTGTATCAAGACTTTGCTTTAGCTCTCAATTCCAAAACCGAAACCTATAAAAATGCCTGCCAGATAATTGCTGTATTTCCAAACGATGTATCTCTTTTTGAGCAGATAAAGCAAAAGTTCGATGATATAAAAATCATTCGTACAACATCGCCATTGGATGGAGATTCCATCTGGATGGAGATATTTCCTAATACGGTATCAAAAGGCCATGGTGTGGAATGGTTGTGTAAACACTTAAAAATTAATCCCCAAAATACAATTAGTGTGGGCAATGATTTTAACGATATTGATATGCTGGAATATACCTGTGAGAAATATATCGTATCCAATGCCCCGGATGAGTTAAAAGCTGTTTTCCCTGTATGTAAGAGCAACTGCGAAAACGGCTTTACTGATGCCGTAAGTCGTCATTTTACTTTGCCTTTTTAAAACCACAATATTTTTTAAATTGATGTAAAATTTAATATAATCCGCCGAGCCGCTTCAAGCGGCTTGGCGGATGAGTTCAAAATATCATGGATAAAAAGCCTTTATCCCGGGGTAGTATAATTTTTCACGGGCTACATTTTGCGAAAAGATGAAATATTTTACTTCAGCAATGGTACATACTTCGTCCTTATCGTTAAGCAACTCGGCATAAATTGTGGCAATTTTTTTTGAATGTTCCTGTAACTTAGCACGTATAGTTATTGGTTTTTCGCTGGTATGTACCGCTTTTTTAAATTTAACATCGATGTTAGCCGTTAAGCCCGCGGTTTCCAGTTTTACATTAATTACCCAGGCAGAAATTTCATCCAGCATGGTGGTTTGTATCCCTCCGTGTAAGATGTTCCCATACCCGTGAAACTGAGGTTTTGGTTTCCATGGGCAAATGATCCATTCACCCTCTTCATAAAAATCCATTTGCAGGCCTTGTTCATTATTGGGCGAACAGCCAAAGCAGTTGTATCCGGGAATCTTGCTATAGGGGTTTATAATTTTTTTCATAAATGGAATTCTAAAAATATTCAAAAGATCGGCCGGTGATAGATTCTACCGGTACTTTAATAACCAAAATATTGTTTACGGCTGGTTTGGAATATTCAAACTCGCGGTCGGAGAAATTTTTCATCAGGATATTTAGTCCTTTCATCTTTTCTTCGTAGTCTTCAACAAAAAGTGCATGTCCGTGCACAAGTACTCCGCGATAAGCATATCGCCACGAGCAGGCTACATGTTCGTGACGCGCAAAAATTTTATGGTCGGTATCAAACTCAAGGCAAACTTTGTTATTTCGTTTTAGGATATCAACTTTTTTTCCTTCTTTGGCACAATGCAGCCATATGGTTTGGTCGTCGTAACCAAAATTCATCGCTAACACATACGGGCTGTCGCCATCAACCATACCTACACGGCAAACTTTGCACTTTTTTATGACGGCCTCAAGATCGTCCATTCCTACAATGTCCTGAATCGCTTTATCTCTTTTTACCATAATTTCTGTTTTTTAAATTACTTCGAGAAATAAAGATAAAAGAAAATTCGTTTTTAATCACCATCAATTTTTAAAAATTATAAGCAAAAGCCGTGATTATTTTTATTTCGCCCGGTTTGTTTTTA
>JBNJFS010000187.1:0-5126 GCA_051747085.1 Bacteroidota bacterium | reverse complement strand
ATTGATGACAATGAAGAGATTCTTGTTGCATTAAAAATATTTCTCCGCAATTATTTTAAAGAGATACATACCCTTAGCAGTCCTTCCAATATTTATTCTACCATAGAGCAAAATAGTTTTGATTTAATTTTGTTGGATATGAACTTTAAAGCTGGTGACCGCTCCGGGAACGAAGGGATATTCTGGTTGAATGAAATTTTAAAAATTAAATCCGATGCAATAATCATTTGTATTACAGCTTATGGTGCTGTACATCTGGCTGTAAAAGCCATGCAAAAGGGAGCAACAGATTTTATCGAAAAACCCTGGAACGAAGAACACTTATTGGCTTCGATACTTCGTGCAGCAAAATTAAACGAAACACAAAAACAAGTCACCAAGCTTACCGAAAAAAATAAGCAACTGGCAAAACAGAATACTTCTAATCTGGAAATCATAAAAGGGATCTCCCCTAAAATGAAAAGTATCTGGCAAACCGTAGATAAAATATCGCCAACGGATGCTAATGCATTAATAACAGGAGAGAATGGTTCCGGCAAAGAAATCATTGCCAAAAGTATTCACCAATTGAGCCAAAGAAATGAAGCTCCTTTTGTTACGATAGATTTAGGTTCGTTAACCCCTACCCTTTTTGAAAGCGAACTTTTTGGCCATGTAAAAGGAGCGTTTACCAATGCAACTACGGATAAAACAGGATGGTTTGAGATTGCCAATGGAGGAACACTTTTTTTGGACGAAATAGCAAATCTCTCGCCCGAACAACAAGCTAAACTACTGTCAGCCATTCAAAAAAAAGAAATTTCTCCTGTTGGAAGTACAAAAAAAATTCCGCTTGACATTCGAATAATATCAGCTACAAATGCTCAATTACCCGAAATGGTTCGATCAGGAAATTTCAGAGAAGATTTACTTTACCGGTTAAACACCATCCAGATTGACATTCCCCCCCTACGCGAAAGAAAAGAAGATATTCCAGAACTTGTCCATTTTTATCTCCACAAATTTAAAATTAAATACAAGAAGCCTGAATTGAAACCCCAACAATCAATCATTCATCGTTTACAAAACTATTCCTGGCCGGGAAATATACGCGAATTAAAACATACGATTGAAAGAGCCGTAATTCTAAGCGAAAAGAATAAACTATCAATTACCGATATTTATTCCGAAGGACAAACCGCAGAAAAAGGATCGCTGAGAAATCAAACAGAAGATAATTTGAATCTTGAAAATCATGAAAGAAGATTGATTCAATCGGCCATTAACAAAGCCAAAGGGAATTACACAAAAGCTTCTGAACTTTTAGGCATATCACGAAGAACTTTGTATAATAAAATTGACAAATATGAACTTCAATAAATTCTATTTTAAATTATTCGTGTTGATAATCATCATCACCTCATTGGGAGCTATTACTTTTTGGTCCTTTTCTCAAAACGAGCTGATTCTTTCCCGCTATATTCTGCTCACTATCTGGTTATTATCAATATATCTCTTTTACAGCTATATCCATAAAACTACCCGTGTATTAAAAGACTTTATTATCAACATCAAAGAAAATGAAATCGCTTATGTACCTGATTCAAGAAATATTTTTGGGAAAGAATTCAACGAGTTAATGTCCATCTTCAATCAAAAAATAAAAACCATCAGTATCGAAAAGGAAGAACAATTTCACTTGTTCAAAAATGCGGTTAATCAATCAGGATCGGCAATAATTGTATATGATGAAAACGGAAATGTAGAATTATTAAATAAATCGGCTCTCCGTTTGTTTTCATTACCCAATCTAAAACATATCAACAAACTGGAAAAATCAAACTCAGAGCTGCCGGAAAAATTACTTACTTCAAAAGAAAAAAGCTTTATTCTGCCCATTCAGGTAAACAACGAATTGCTAAAAATAGCCATCCATCAAAACAATTTTATCCTGCGGGGCAAAAAGCTAAAGGTAGTTTCCATGCAAAATATTTCCAATGAACTGGATAAAGAAGAGCTTGAATCGTGGAAAAGACTAATGCATGTAATCACACACGAGATAATGAACTCGGTAACCCCCATGAAAACACTGGCCTATTCGCTGTTCGATATTTACAAACAAAATGACAAACCCAAAACCATTGATAAAATTGACCAGGATACTATTGATGATACTTTTATGGGTTTAAAAGCATTAAATAACCGGGTACATGGTTTAATGCGTTTTGTAGATTCGTACCGGAAGTTGTACAAAATACCTGAACCTGTTTTCAAAAATTTCGATTTTACAGAAATTATCGATGAAATCAATCATCTGTTCAAAAATACGCTACATAAAAAAAACATTCAATGGATAAACCATGGTGGTACCAAATTAAACTTATTTGCCGACAAAACATTATTTACACAGGTAATGATTAACCTGATAAAAAATGCCATCGATGCGGTTGAAAATTCTGAATCGCCCGAAATAATAATAAACTATTATCAAAAAATTGACAAAACAGTGATAAGCGTTAGCGATAATGGCAAAGGAATAAGCGACAAAGAGCTCAAAGATATTTTTGTTCCTTTTTACACCACGAAAAAAGACGGAACAGGAATTGGACTCTATTATTCCAAAATGATTATTTATATGCATAAAGGGCAACTTAAAGTAAGCTCACAACTGAATCAGGGAAGCACATTCAGTATTCATTTGTAACTTTCTGAAAAAATATTCAGGAAACCACTCATTTTTTTTATTTTTACCCTTTCAAAAAAAAACAGCAAAAAAATGGCAAAAGATTTTAAACCCACGGAATACAAACTACAATCGGTAAAAACCGGGAAGACATTTAAGGATGAAGGGTGGACTTTGGAAGCTCCCGAAGAAAATGAGCCTACGCTTATCCGGGCAATTTACGATAAAAAACAATTGAATGTTAAAGACAATTCGTGGGGAATTTACAAATTTGCCGACTGGCTACCCATTCAAAAAACATTAAAAGGGTCATCGGCTCCCGTAACGTTTAAAAGTAATGGTTTAGCAAACCACTTAGGATTAAATAATTTATACATCACTTTTAGCGGATACTGGCCCGAGAAAGGAGCGAACTTTACCACCTGCTCATTTAAAGAAACGGAGGCCTATTCGGTATGCGGACGGATGAATCCTAATAAAGATAAAGTATTGGTTGTGGCATCGGCAGGAAATACTGCACGAGCATTTGCACGGGTATGTTCAGACAACAATATTCCATTATTACTATGTGTACCACAAGATTACATTGATTCTTTATGGTTTGAAAAACCCATAAACGATTGTGTTAAACTGGTTGTAACCAAAAAAGGAAGCGATTATTTTGATGCAATTCACCTGTCGAATTTAGCCTGCCGGTTAGACAAATTTTTTGCCGAAGGAGGAGCTAAAAATGTAGCACGCAGAGACGGAATGGGCACAACAGTACTTTCTGCTGTTACCGAAATCGGCAAAATACCGGATTATTATTTTCAGGCTGTTGGTAGCGGAACAGGAGCTATAGCTGCCTGGGAAGCAAACCTACGTTTAATTGAAGATGGCCGGTTTGGAAAAAATAAAATGAAATTAATGGTTTCCCAAAACGAACCGTTTGTAATCCTTCAGGAAGCCTGGAGAGCAGATTCCAGAGATATATTACCGATGGATGATAATGTAGCCAGAAAAAAGGTTGAACAAATATTAGCTAAAGTGCTTTCCAATCGTAAACCTCCCTACCCTATTATTGGCGGACTATACGATGCAATGAAAGATGCCGGTGGAGATGTACTAACCGCAAATAATAAAGAGCTTGAAGAAGCCGCCCGTCTTTTCGAAAAATTAGAAGGCAACGATATTCATCCTGCATCGGGTGTTGCAACAGCTACCTTAATTCAGGCAGTGAAGGATGGTTTAGTAAAGAAAGATGACTTAGTTATGCTCAATATAACTGGTGGAGGTGAAGAGCGATTTAAAAGAGAAAAAGAAATTATACACCTTAAACCATCGCATGTTTTTGATAATAATGTTTCGTTAGAAGAGGTAAAAGAGGTTTTGTATAAACTTTTTTAAAATAGCAATAAATGTTCTTGCCGTGTAAAACCGGCAAGAACATTTTCATTTACTCATCATCTTTAGCTTTTCGCTGACTAATATAATTATTATAAGCCTCCTCGCCTTCATCTGACCAAAAATCATTAAAATGTTTCCATTCAGTAGATTTTTGTTTGTGATATTCATCTTTCCAACGATCAAAGAATTTCTCTTTCACCGGTTTATGCCTTTCCGTTTCGCTTTTCCCATGCTTAAACCCTCCGAATATTAAACGGGCTAAAATAACAATACCTACAGCCTGCCAAAAGGTTATTGTGGTCAACTCAAACAAAACAGGCATAAGCCAGTTCCACAAAAGCATCACAATATATCCAAATAGTAAGGCTAAAAAAGCAACACCGATTACGCCAAGAATAACAAATCCAAAAATTTTTAATCCTTTTAAAAAAGGATGCGTTCTGTGATGATATACATGTTCCATAATTTTATTTTTTTTATGATTATACATTCATTGATTAGTGTTGTCGATAAAATTCTTCAGGCCTGATTAATTTCTTCAACTTTTGTACTCCTCTGTGTTTCCACGATAAAAGTGTCCCAACGGGTATATTTAGTTCTTGCGAAAGCTCCTCAAAACTGTACCCATCCAGCTCAGTGGCTATAAATACCATTTGCTGGTCAGGGCTCAATTGGTTTAATGCCCAATGTAGTTTTTGATAAAAAATATCATCATCGATTGAGGGCATATTTAAATACTGAAGATCAGAAATCTTCTCGGTGTAGCTGTTTATTTCTTCATCCCGGAAAAACGATTGAAATGGAATTTCCTGTCGTTTTTTTCGCCTATAGTCATTAATTTTATTCTTTAAAGCACGATAAATATAGGCGCCCATATTTTCCACTTTTTCGTCAAAATCGAGCTTCGAGAAAATATTCAATGCCACATCCTGAATAATATCTTCGGCGCTGATATTGTAATACTTTTCGTTAAAATACTTTTTAACATAGTTTATCATCTGCCGGTATTCGGATGATATAAAAGATAAAACACGGGTATGTTTTTGGTCTTTTGTCATATTTATCCTGACGCAAAAAA
>JBNJFS010000186.1:0-5136 GCA_051747085.1 Bacteroidota bacterium | reverse complement strand
TGGCAGTTTTTTTATTTATTATTATATGGCTACAGGCAAGTTTACAGGTCAGCTTTGGGCAGGATTTTCTGCTGGTTTTTCGATTTTATTTAGTTTTTTATTTTTTCTTACAGGTCTTCTTGGTGATATGCTTGTGAGAATAAGAAATAATCAGGAAAAGTTGCTATATTACCAAAAATTAAATTCTAAAACTTTTTTTAAATAAATTAATGTTTTTTTAGTTTACTTAGTATAGCGTTTTTATTTAAACTTTCGTTACGTTCTGTTCCATTTCTAAATAAGAGTATTGGTGTGCCAAGGTGAAATTTTTGCGTAACTCTTAAATTAATTGCAATCTGTCGTTCCCAATAGTTTTATTCCAAAAAGACTATATACAAAAGCCAATACCAAGCAGACAATTATGGCGAAGATACGGTCTATCATCACCGCCAATGCGCACATACCGAACTCAAACCCAAGTACATATCCCGATGCACCTACAATTGCCTCTCTAGCTCCTATGCCACTAGGAGCAATTGTTACAAATCTGGTTAAAATTGATGCAGAGCAAAAGAGCAAGCAGTGAAGGTAGCCCGCATTTTGTGAAAGCATCTGAAAAATCAGATACAGCCTTGCTGCCATTGTAGAAACTAATATTATCTGTAAAACAAATATATGCAAAAATGCGGTTTTGTTTTTCCCTAGACCCTGCCACCCTTCTTTAATTCTTTGTAGCAATTCTTGCCATTTTGGGGGGAAGATATTTATTGGAAGGGGAATCCATAACAAAAGGGTGGTCAAAAGCATAATTCCAAAAGCGATAAGCAGTATTAAGGGTGTGTTTTCACGGTATCCATTGGTTATATAACCCAGGGTTAACAGCCCAATAAGCCCGTTAACTCCCAGAAAAGCAATAAGCAGGGTGACTGTGGCAGGGAAATAGTGGCCATAGGAAAGATTGTGTCTGCTTTTCAAATACATACCTTTGGCTATTAATCCCCCGGAGAAAGGAAGTAAATTGCCAAGTGTGTTTATTACTGCGACCCCCGATCCTTCTATTAAAGATAATCTGACTGATAAAAGCCTGTAAATGATACAGTTCGTAGCACCCCTGCCCAGGATTAAAACAATGCTTAATACAAGGATTATAATAAGGGAAGATGTTGAGAAGTTTAATAAATAGTGCAGTCTGGAAAAGTTGTCATAGATGTAATAAACAAATAACAGTATAACTGTTATGATAAAAAAAATCGGCAGGCATTTTTTGGAGAATTTATTTGTCATTTTGAACTTGCTGTAATCAATCCATCTCGTATCCGAGTTTTTCCATCAATGGGCCGCACATTCTTTGGAATGTTTCATTTTGTTGTTTTGTCCAGTTATCAGAGGAAGATTTTTTTCCACTGGTGTGCACCTTGTTTTCCAACCATCCATCCAAAGGTTTGTATTCCAGCTTTGTTCCGTCATTAAATTGAGTGGCAAAATCAACTGCAACTTTGAGGTTATCATAGCGGTTATCTGCTTCAAAAATGTCTTCAAAACGAACTAATTGAGCGTTAGGATTTTGTTTTAAGCAGTCAAGTGCAAAGGTGTTTAGTTTTGACCATGCCCAGCAAAGTTTTTCAAAATTGCTCATATGATTCCAAACATTTTTATAAGGATCAGTCTCAAATTCACAGGCCATTGGCCAGTTATGGCCGATGGCTTTTCTAATGTTGCTTTTATTATATATGGAGAATCCCCAATTCATCCAAGAGTCAACCCAAAATCTACCATCTCTTATTACAAATAAAATATTATGTTGATCAAAAACTTTTGGTAACAGATCTATTAGACCGTAATATCCAAGATTTGATTCAATATATATATTAACTGCTTTATTATCAATAAATTTTTTTCTTTGTTTATAAATTTTTGATTTCACGTTTGAGTTGTTTAATAAACCTTTTATTCTATCATCTGAAAGTTTTATTAAACTCCAATCCCCCAAAATTTTTTTTAAAATCAAGTTATAAAAACCGGACTTTTCAATTTGATAAAAGACAAATTTAACACCCTTTTTTTGTTTCAAGTTGAAATGAAACAAATCTGGTTCATGCAATGATGTTGCATCTGGTATAATATCTGAGAAAAGTGTGGCAAAGAATTTGGTACCTGTTCTACCAAGTGATGTAATAATTATGCTCGGTTTATTTATCATTAGAAATTATACTCAAATAGTTTCATTCTAGTTTTACATATTTCTTCAATTCTGGATAAGTTTGTATTGCCAAAAAAATCCTCCCATGAAATATTTTTATTCCCTTTTGGCTGATATTGAATATCAACCAAATCTTCTATATTGTTTTGTAATGTAAAACCTAATTTCCTTGTAATCCAGCTGATATATCCAACTTTATCTTTAACAAAATCTTCATACTTAATTAAAACTATATTATCTTTGTTTTGTAAAAATGTATCAGCTGCTAAATTCCATCTTTCCGCTAATGCCTCAATATAATGTTCTTTACATATTCCAAGCCATCTATTGTCTAATACCAATTTTTGAGAAATGCTAATATGATTCATAAAATCATGGTAACTGGCATCTATTAAGTCACCTTGGACATTTATACGGTTAAGTATACTTCTAATGTTGTCACGTGGATCTCTTATCAGAAAAATAAATTTTGGATTTGAAAAATGCTTAACTATTTGATTGTAAAAAAAAGTTAATTGATTTTCTTTTATAATTTGCTTCGCAAAATCAATTTTGTTTCTCTTTAAAATTGTTTCGAATGTAATGTTGTAGTTGTAGATATCTTTATAAATTGGATCAATCCTTTCTTTCTTTAATCCTCCAGAAATGGATAATTTAGCTCCTTGGCTTATTAACATGGATATGGCTGTTGTTCCAGATTTATGATTTCCTAGAATAAATATGGGGTTATTATTAATTTCTTTTTTTAATAGTGTATTTGCACTAAATAAATACATTTTGTATAAATAGTTTTTTATTGAATTGGGTATATAAGGGACAACCTTGCTACTTATTTTGTATAATTGTTTCATTTCATTATGTCCTCTTGTCGATATTCTTGATTTTATGAAAGCTATTTATTCAAGAGTACCATTATTTATTGCCCTTGATTTTTTATGATTTCATCTACTGTGCAAAATCTATATCCTGATAATTTTATCTCGCGGATCAATTTAACTAAATATTTTTGGGCTATGATCCCCTCAAAGGAGGGATGCCCATATAAAACAATCCACTTACGATTAGAGGTATCATTTATAAATTTCTTTATACTAACATTTAAATCTTCGCCTAGGGCAAAGTCATGCTCTAATAAAGGTATACCATTTTTTGTTGCTATACAAGGTATATCAATTATGCCGTTTTCCTGAATTAGCTTAGGCTCTGATTTATAGTTTGAATTAATTGTATCACTGATATATCGAAGACCCCATTTATTTAATAAAGAATAAGCCTTTTCAATTTTTCTGAATCCCGGTGAGGTAAAACCAGCCGGAATACCAAAATTGTTTTCAAACCATTCCATAGCAGGAATTAAAAGGGTACTTATAATATTTTCAACTTGACTACTCCGTTGCCATGTACCGTGGTTCATCCCCCCGTGCAATCCCAATTCATGACCTTGTTTCAAAAGAGATTTTAATATTGATTCATTGCCTTTCCCAATTTCCGGATTTGAAAATATGGTTTCTAACCAGTATCGGTATCCTAATTTTTGAAAATTACATAGTTTTAAAGATTTTTTATTGTTTTTATTTGTTATATTTCGCAAGATTTCTTTAAAATCAACAGCTCTACCGGGATTAACGTAAAAGCTGAAAGGTACGCTTTCTTTTTCTGCCAGCTTCAGCAAAGACGGTACTCCGGATTTGATGTCCGCTATTGTATCTATATCAAATCTTATTGAGCAATATCCGGTCACATTTTCTCCTTATAGAAAAATATAAGTTCATTTTTCAATCAGTTCATTTGTCCAATCAGCAATAATTTCTGAAGGGCGTATTTTTTGTCTTTTAGGTGTTTTTTGTAATATGCTATAATGTTTACTATAATATTTTGCCTTTTCAACTGACAAACCGATTAGAGTTGCATTGCTGCCAAGACCTTCCGGTCGTTCAGTAGCTTCCCTTAAAATTAGCGTTGGAATGCCTAGATAAGAGCTTTCCTCTTGATTGGATCCTCCGTCTGTAGCAAGTAAATTTGCATTTGCCAATAAATTTATAAACGGAGTATAAGGCATGCGTGGAATTATTTCAATGCGGTGATGGCCTTCAAGTCGGCTAATTAGTCCCGAATTTTTCAAGCGGGCCAAAAGGCTTGGATGTCCAACTACAAGAATTAGTCTATCTTCTGCTAGTGATTCTATAATTTGAATGGCTCTATGTAGCCGATTGTTGTTGTATAAAGTTTCTGCTCGATGAATGCTGGCTATTGCATATTGTGTGTTCGGCATTTGTTCAGAATGATAGCCGCTTTGCAGAGCATAAGAAACTGAATCTACAAGGGTATTACCTTGGGTATTGCGAATATATTCAGAATATCCACCTAAATTGTTCACAGCTTCTTTTCCTGGACAGGCGTGGTGGGTAGCTAGCAGTCCGGTAAGTCTTCGCACTATTTCTTCAGGGAATGGATGCAAAAGACGTTTTGAACGCAGACCCGCTTCAATATGCACTACTTTGTTTCTTGTAAAGCGTCCCAATATACTACCCCATATTGTTGACAAAGTATCTCCGTGCACTAGTACAACACCTTTTCTAACAGGAAGCAGGCGACGTTTGGTTAAAAGGGTTTCAGTGGTAGCACTGCCTATCCATTTTAAAAGCTTTCCCAGGGTATTTGTTTCATTAGCCCCTGAGGCAACAGTATCCGGCTTTCGGATGTTGAATTCCTTGCGCAAATCATCGAATGTATCATCGTGTTGCCCGGTATGTAAGAACCAATATTTCAACCCGTATTTATCCAATGTTTGCAATACCGGAGCCATTTTTATCATTTGGGCTCTGGTTCCCAAAATAACGGCAATTTTTAGAATTTCATTTTGCATTTAAAAAATATCCTGAATTGTATTGTTCATAAAATTTCCTAATAACCAATCAATAACGGGGATAAATAATAGTCCATCAATCCCGGCGTAA
>JBNJFS010000185.1:0-5137 GCA_051747085.1 Bacteroidota bacterium | reverse complement strand
ATTGTTCAAAATATCATAAGCGTTACCGATACTGCATTTTTAGGCAGGGTAGGCGAGGTAGAGCTTGGTGCAGCTGCTATTGGCGGAGTATTTTACCTAACCCTGATTATGTTAGGTTTTGGATTTTCCATTGGCTCACAGATTATTGTCGCCCGGCGTTTTGGTGAAAATAATAATAAACAGATTGGTGTTGTTATTGAGCATTCTCATTACTTTCTTATTGTATTGGCAATATTGATTATTTCTACAATGCAATGGGCTATGAAGCCCATTTTTGGTGCTGTTTTAGAATCTGAGGATATTAAATCGGCAAGTGTCAGCTATTTCCAATACCGTATTTTCGGGTTGTTTTTTGCTTTTATAAATTTTGGTTTTAGAGCCTTTTATATCGGAATAGCCCGTACACGGATAATTACCTGGACCACCGTTTTTATGGCTTTAACCAATGTGTTTTTCGATTATGCCTTAATCTTCGGGAATTTTGGGTTTCCGGAATTAGGGATTTCTGGTGCAGCAATAGCCTCAGTTATTGCCGAGGTGTCTGCCATGATATTTTTTATCTTTTTTACACTAAAATTTGTTGATTTAAAGTTTTTTAATCTGTTTCAATTTAAAAAGTTTGATATTGCCATATTAAAACGGATTTTAACCGTTGCATTTCCTATGATGATGCAAAACTTTATTTCATTTACCGGGTGGTTTTTCTTCTTTCTTTTTGTCGAAAAAATGGGCGAGCGTCCATTGGCCATATCCAATGTAATCCGGAGTATTTATGTTGTGATGTTAATCCCTATCTGGGGATTTACCTCAGCAACCAATACCTTGGTTAGTTTTTTAATCGGTCGTGAACGAAAAGACGAGGTTATACCATTAATCCTAAAAATCGTGAAAATTTGTATTGCCGGGGTTGCAGGACTTGTTTTGTTAAATATGTTATTCCCTGGGGTAATCCTGTCCATTTATACCAATAATCAAATACTTATACAGGAAGCTTTACCCTCTTTGTATGTAGTAAGTATTGCCGCGCTGTTTTTAACCGTTGGATTTGTGTTTTTTAGTGGAGTTTCCGGTACCGGGATGACCAAAGTGTCGTTTCTTATTGAAACCTTAGTAATTGTTTTTTATGTTTTCTATACATATATAATGGTAAATTTAAAGTCTCCGAAAATTGAATTCGTTTGGACCGTAGAAATCTTTTATGGTAGTATTATTGCTGTCATTTCTTTTTTATACTTGAAATATGGAAATTGGCAAAACAAAAAAATATAGTTATGGAATCAATGGAAACTTTTATTGAATTTTTAAAATCTTGTATAACCCCGGTTGCCCTTATTTCCGGTGTTGGATTGCTGTTGTTAACGATAACCAACCGGTTTGGACGAACCATTGACCGGACAAGGATTCTGGTTGCAGAATTGGATCATGAACATATTAAACGACGCGAAGCTAAAAAGAATGAAATAAAAATTCTTTATTTGCGAAGTAAATACCTTAGAACATCCATTGCAGCAATTACATTCAGTGTAATCTCCAGCAGCTTAATCATTCCTTTGCTTGCATTCATGCAGTTTTTTACCTTTGATTTAAGGATTTTGGGTTATTTTTTGTTCAGCCTTTCTATTATTTCAATATTAATTTCTGCAGTATTCTTTTTTCTTGATATTCTTTTATCACTCAAAGCCTTAAAACTGGAAGCCCTGGATTACCTGGATTAATTTACCTGCAACTATTACAGATGGGTGTAAACTAATTTTCATAATGAAGTAATTTTAAGTATATTAAACTTTTATCACTGGATTTAATCTAAAGATAAAAGTAGCTTTTTACATTATAGTACTAACCAAATTATTACTTCATTATGAAAAACTTAACCCTAATCTTTACTTTTATGCTGTTATTTTTATTTTCGGGTGGATGGGCTCAGAATAAAAATGATAAAGAATTATTTACAGAATCAACGTTTTCCGGTTTAAAATTACGGAATATAGGCCCGGCTTTTATGTCGGGAAGGATTGCCGATATTGCCATTCATCCCCAAAATAATAATATATGGTATGTAGCGGTTGGTTCGGGAGGTGTTTGGAAAACAAACAATTCAGGAACAACCTGGGAACCTGTATTTGATAATCAACGTTCGTATTCTGTTGGCTGTGTAACCATTGATGAAAATAATCCTCATATTATCTGGGTTGGAACCGGTGAAAATGTTGGCGGACGACATGTTGGCTACGGTGATGGTGTTTACCGAAGCGATGACGGAGGGAAGTCATGGAAAAATACGGGGTTAAAAGCATCCAATCATATTTCAAAAATTATCATTCATCCCGAGAATTCCAATATTGTATGGGTTGCAGCACAAGGCCCGTTATGGACAAAAGGAGGCGACAGGGGCTTATATAAAACAACCGATGGAGGAAAAACATGGAAGAAAACGCTTGGTGACAACGAATGGATTGGTGTTACAGATTTAGTTATTGATCCACGTAATGCTGAATGTTTATATGCTGCAACATGGCAGCGTCACAGAAATGTAGCCGCTTATATGGGAGGTGGTCCGGG
Organism: Bacteroidota bacterium; assembly: GCA_051747085.1. Lineage (GTDB taxonomy): Bacteria > Bacteroidota > Bacteroidia > Bacteroidales > UBA12077 > UBA12077. Next base: position 2,578 of record JBNJFS010000185.1, on the reverse strand, counting down.
TACTGCAATTTATAAATCCAATGATGGAGGTGAAAACTGGCAAAAACTGGAAAAAGGATTACCCAAATCAGATATGGGGAAAATAGGACTGGCAATTTCGCCTCAAAAACCTGATGTTATTTATGCAGCAATTGAAGAGGAACAAAGAACCGGCGGATTGTACCGAAGTGAGAATCGTGGTGCTTCATGGACCAAAATGTCTGATGCTGTTTCCGGGGGTACAGGGCCTCATTATTACCAGGAACTATATGCATGCCCACATCAGTTTGACAGGATTTATCTTGCCGATGTAAGAATGCAGGTCTCTGAAGATGGCGGAAAAACATTCAAACGAATGGGTGAGGAGTTTAAACATTCAGACAACCATTCGCTTACTTTTAGGAAAGATGACCCAAATTACTTGCTGGTTGGAACGGATGGAGGAATATACGAAAGTTTTGATCTGTCCAAAAACTGGAAATATATCCCTAACTTACCGATTACTCAGTTTTATAAAGTAGCTGTTGACGATGCCGAGCCTTTTTATAATATTTATGGTGGCACACAAGACAATAGTACACAAGGAGGACCTTCCAGAACGGATAACAGTAGTGGAATAAGAAATTCAGACTGGGAGGTTGTTTTGTTTGCTGATGGGCATCAACCGGCTACCGAACCCGGAAACCCGGATATTGTTTATGCCGAATGGCAGCAAGGCAACCTGGTGCGTGTTGACCGAACAACAGGAGAAATGGTATATATACAGCCCCAACCCGAAGAAGGAGAAGGCAGCGAACGATTTAACTGGGATGCCCCAATTTTAGTAAGCCCACATTCACCTACCCGTTTGTATTTTGCTTCGCACCGGGTTTGGCGTTCCGATAACCGTGGGGATAGTTGGGAACCTGTTTCGGGCGATTTAACCAAAAACCAGGAACGGATAACTTTACCCATTATGGACAAGACGTGGAGTTACAATGCCGCATGGGATTTGAGTGCCATGTCAACTTATAATACCATTACCTCACTGGCCGAATCGCCTGTTCAGGAAGGTGTAATCTATGCCGGAACCGATGACGGACTAATCCGGGTAACTGAAGATGGCGGACAAAACTGGCGTAAAATAAATGTGAGTGAACTACCAGGAGTTCCTGCTACTGCATTTGTGAATGATATTAAGGCAGATATGTTTGATGCCAACACGGTATATGTTGCCCTGGATAATCATAAATTTGGCGATTTAAATCCGTACCTGTATAAAAGTACAGATAAAGGTAAAACATGGAAATCAATCAAGGGAAATATTCCTGAAAGAACGTTGGTATGGCGAATAGTACAAGACCATGTTAAACCCGGCCTTTTATTTGCAGCTACCGAATTTGGTATTTATTTTACGGTTAACGGGGGAAATAAATGGGTAAAACTTACCGGAAATGTCCCAACCATATCATTTAGAGATTTAGCCATTCAGCGTCGTGAAAATGACCTTGTAGGTGCATCTTTTGGCCGTAGTTTTTATGTTTTTGACGATTATTCCGCTTTACGGTATGTTTCCGAACAACAGCTTAAAGAGGAAGCCACACTTTTCCCCACACGAAAAGCATGGTGGTATATCCAAAGAACCCCTTATGGCGGTGGAGAGAAAGGATCCATGGGTGCCCAATTGTTTACAGCTCCCAACCCGCCATTTGGTGCTGTATTTACTTATTACATAAAGGATGATTATAAAACCCCGGAAGATAAAAGAAAAGAGCGTGAAAAGGAGCTAAAAAAGAAGAATCAAGATATACCATTCCCGGGATGGGATGCTCTTGACGAGGAGTTAAAACAGGAAGAACCTAAAATATGGTTAACCGTGAAAGATGCGGATGGTAATGTTGTTCGGAAAATTGAAGGTCCCACAGCAAAAGGTTTTCACCGGGTAGCCTGGGATTTAAGAGAGGAGTCTCAAAGTCCGGTTAATCTGGATGCTGAAAATTCAGGTTATGAACCAACAGGATTTATGGTTGCTCCGGGTACATATACGGTTATGCTTTCGAAAGAAATTGACGGTAAAGTGACTGATTTATCAGAACCTATGGAATTTGATGTGGAAAGAATGCGTAAAGGAGCACTTGAAGGATCTGAACCGGATGCTGTTGTTGAGTTTTGGGAAGAAATGGAAGCGTTCTCTGCAACTTTAGGTGCTGCAAGAATCACTTTGAATAGTGCAAAGGAAAAAGTAAATGCTATGGCAAAGGCTCTTTCCCGAGCTGAAATAGCTCCCGGAGAACATAATCAGAAAATTTATGATTTAAAAAAGGAGATAAAGGATATTGAAACAGCATTTTATGGAAACCAGGCTAAGCGTAAAATTGGCGAGAAAAGTAAACCTACAGTTTATAGCAGGTTAAGTGCAGCAAGAATAGGAACAGAAAACTCAACCTATGGACCAACACCAATGCATAAACGAAGTCTTGAGATTGCTAAAAAACAATTTGCAGGAATAAAACAAAAAATTAAAACCATTACGGATGAAAAAATTCCTGCGATGGAAAAAGAACTTGAAAAAATTGGTGCTCCATGGATTGAAGGGCAGGAGCTGCCATAATCTAAATTT
>JBNJFS010000184.1:0-5175 GCA_051747085.1 Bacteroidota bacterium | reverse complement strand
AATCTTGGATTTAACAGTACGCGTTTACGGAGTATACTGGTTATTTTTCAGTTTATTATTACCATTGTTTTATTTGTAAGTACGATAGTTATTTATACTCAAATAAATTATCTCAATGAAAAAGATTTAGGATTTTCAAAGGAACAGGTATTGGTTATTAACCGGGCTTATGATTTAGGTACAGATTATAAGGCTTTTAAAAACGAACTGTTGCAAAATCCTAATATTAAGAATGTTTCCACTTCTTCAACTGTTCCGGGGCGGCCTTTCGATGGGAGTACAATGCAGTTAGAAGGAGCACCGAAAGAAGATTTAGTCCCTTTTTCTATTTACTATGTTGATTATGATTTTTTACAAACACTCGGTTTGTCGATTGATAAAGGCCGGTTTTTTTCCAGCGATTTTTCATCCGATTCTATAGCAGTGGTTATTAATCAAGTGGCTGCAAAACGTTTGGGTGCAGAAAACCCCGTAGGAAAAAGACTTCTGGCACCCCGAATGCTTGAGAATCAAATATATCTTCCTATAATTGGTGTGCTGGATGATTTTAATTATGAATCATTACATAAGGAAATAAGGCCTGTTTGTTTGATTTTAAATCCTAACGAAGCGAATGTTTACTTATTGATAAAACTTCAAACCGAAAATTTAAATCAGACGGTTAAACATATTGAGAATACATTTCATAAATTCCTGCCCGGAAATAGTTTCGAATACTTTTTCCTGGATGATGATTTCGAAAAATTATACCAGGCGGAAAAACGCACCGCATTGGTTTTTACTATATTCTCGGTTTTGGCTATTTTTGTTGCTTCTCTCGGATTGTTTGGGTTAGCAGCTTTTTCGGTAGAGAAAAGAAATAAAGAAATAGGCATAAGAAAAGCGTTAGGAGCTGGATTTATGAACATTGTTCAGATCTTTTATAAAGAAATTCTGATATTATTAATTATCTCTTCGGTTATTGCCTGGCCATTATCTTATTTTTTAATGAACGAGTGGCTTCAGAATTTTGCTTATAAAATTGATTTAACCCTATTTCCCTTTTTGATAGCAACCGGATTAGCATTGATAATTGCAACCTTTACCGTTGGTTCGCAAATTACAAGGTCTGCAAATACAAATCCTGCGCAGGCTATACGCTATGAATGAAAAATATAAATAGTATGTTTAGAAATTATATAAAAACCGCCTGGAGAAATTTAATAAGAGATAAAGCTTATGTCATTATTAATATAATAGGATTGTCTGTAGGAATAGCAGCATCTCTAATTATTGGACTTTATATTTTTAATGAGCTCAGTTATGACAAGTTTCATAAAGATTCCGAAAGAATTTATCGAATATATGTGGATGGTAGCTTTGGTGCTACCCAATTCTACAGTCCCATGTCTTCGAATGAGGTAAAAGGTGCACTGTTAAGCGAATTTGGCGAAGTAGAAGCTGTAACACGTTTTTTTAAACGCGATGAACAATTGTTTCGTGTTGGTGAAAAGAAGTATACAGAAAACGATATTCTCTTTGCTGATGCAGATTTTTTTGATGTATTTTCATTTCAACTTATTAAAGGAGATGAAAAAAATGCACTTTCCGGTCCGGGGAAAATTGTGCTTACCGAAAGTACAGCAAAGAAATATTTTGGAGAAGAGGATCCCATGGGGAAGATTCTAAGAATGAGGGGTGAAGATAGTTATAAAGTAACAGGGGTGTGCAGGGATGTTCCTGTAAATTCTCATTTTCATTTCAACCTGATAACTTCTTATGCCAGCTCCCAGCAATCAAAGGATCATCGCTGGGTGAATATGAATATTTATACCTACATGAAATTGAACGATGCAGATCAAAAAGAAGATCTGGAAAGTAAGTTTCAACTATTGATGGACAAATACCTTGGTCCTGAAGTTTCTGAATTAATGGGAGTCAATTTAGAACAATTCTCTGCACAAGGCAATCGGTTTGAATTTAAGTTACAGGCACTGGAAGATATTTATCTTCATTCTGATTTTAACGATGAGATTGAACCTGTGGGGGATATATCCAGAATTTGGTATTTTTCTATTATTGCTTTATTCATACTTTTTATTGCCTGTATTAACTTTATGAACCTGGCCACTGCCAAATATGCTAATAGAGCAAAAGAAGTCGGTATTAGAAAAGTGGTGGGCTCCGGAAAGAGGCAGCTGATAGCTCAGTTCTTATGGGAGTCGGTGATGCTGTCCGGAATTTCATTGGTTATTGGTGTTGCTTTACTGGAACTCTTTTTACCTATGTTTAATCAGCTGGCTCAGAAAAAACTTATCTTTCATTATCTGGATGTATGGTATGTGATTCCCGGATTAATAGCCTTTGCATTTTTTATCGGCATCCTGGCAGGTATCTATCCGGCCTTTTATCTCAGTAGTTTTAATCCTCAACGAACCTTAAAAGGCAAGATTAGTGCCGGTTCTGGCAGTATTCGCTTAAGAGGTATTCTTGTAGTCATTCAGTTTGTTATTACTATCAGTTTGTTCGTGAGCACAGTCATTATTTTCCAACAAAATCGTTTTATGTTGGATAAAAAGTTGGGTTTTGATAAAGAAAAGGTACTGGTGCTGGACAAAGCCTGGTTATTAAGTAATAGTAAAGACGCTTTTATGGAAGAATTACAGAAAATCCCAGGTGTAAAATCTGCTGCTATTTCCCATAAAGTTCCCGGAAAGGACTACAATGGCTCTACCATGCAAATTGGCGACAGGACTGCCGAAGATGTCCTGTTTTTTGCAGTAAACTATGCCGGAGCAGATTATTTTGAGACGATGGGTATGGAAATTGTTGATGGGCGTGGTTTTTCTGAAGAATATTCCACCGATAAAAATGCTATAGTCATCAATGAAGCCGCTGTTAAAAATGCAAATCTTGACCAGCCGGTAGGAAGTTACCTGATTTTTGGCAATGAACGTTTTAATATCATAGGAGTTGTAAAAGATTTTCATTTTGAATCTTTACATAAACCCATTCGCTCTTTGGTTGTAAGACATCATCGCGACCTGAATTACCGGTTCGTTGTATTGCGGGTTGAAATGGATGACATTCAGTCGACCATAAAATCTATTGATAATACCTGGAGTGGATTTAATGCAGAAGAACCAATCGATTATTTTTTCCTCGATAATGATTTTAATAGCCTCTATCAGGAAGAGCAACGTACTGCAAAAGTATTCATTACTTTTTCCATTTTGGCTATCTTTATTGCTTGTTTGGGATTATTTGGCCTTTCTGCTTTTATGGCCGAGAAGCGAAAAAAAGAAATTGGTATTCGCAAAGCTATGGGTGCAAGAGTAAGGAGTATATTAGCCTTGCTTTATCGCGAAATATTTGTTTTGTTAATTTTTTCTACCTTGATTTCATGGCCTTTAAGTTACTACCTGATGAAGTTATGGCTCCAAAAGTTTGCATTCAGAATTGAAATGTCTTTTGTTCCTTTTATTGTGGCATCATTAATCGCCTTAATTATTGCCATTCTAACAACCAGCTTTCAGGCAGCAAAAGCGGCCAATACCAATCCTGCTTATACCCTTAGAGATGAATAATAACCATTAAAACTATGAATTATGAAAGATTTATGTATTCCCATTCCCGGATTTGGCGAAAATGAAATCGCCGAATTACACCTTAAAGTAGGTGATCAAAAAATCAGTTACGACTTTCGGGTCGAATCCTTCCCATGGGACGTTGAGGATGAGTTGAATGGTAACTCAGACGAAATTACCCGATCCCTTGCCAGAATTAGCCGACTCAGGACAGCTATTCAGAATTACGATAAGAGCTGGGAGTTAATACAAATTTTTACTCCTGCTGATCACGCACATTACATTCAGGTATTATACCGTAAAAAGAAGAATTAAGTTTATTATACGTATTATTAAAACCTTTTATTATGAGAAAAAAAAGTTTATTAATTTGTGTATTTGTATTTTCTATATCAACTCTATTTGCTCAGGGTATTGATAAAGAAAAAGAAGCCATTAAAGAGGTAATCCAGAAGGCTTATGTTGATGGTTTACAAAACAAAGGCAGTGTTGCTGATATTGAGCAAGGATTTCATCCCGGATTTAACCTGCTGGGGGTTAGAGATAATATGCTCACGAAATTTCCAATTTATAGTTGGATTGAATCGCACAAAAAACGGTTAGCTGCAGATCCTTCTCCTCCAACCGATGAGCAAAAGATTACCTGTAACTATTTACTTATTGATGTTACAGGAAATGCGGCTATGGCAAAAATTGAACTGTACCGAAATCAGGAACTTTTATTTACCGATTATCTTCAGCTGTATAAATTTGATGAAGGTTGGCAGGTAGTTAGTAAAGTTTACTACAGGCATTAAAAAGGGTTGGGTTAAAAGAAAATTATTATTATAAAGAGGGTGTCCAAAAAGTTTGAAAACGTCATTCCGAACGCCGTGCCTGCCGGCAGGCAGGAAGTGAAGGAACCGCAGCACGAAGTGCAAGCTCAACGAAGTTAATCTTTTTAAATTGATAATCAACAGATTAACTTCGTTGAGCTCCCTTCGGTCGGTTCCTTCGTCGTCCCGTATAGCTATCGGGACTCCTCGGAATGACAACGATTTTTGGCTTTTTGGACAGCCCCTTTTGTTAAGCATATAAACATCAGATTACATTTATACTTTAATGCATTAACGGTTGATTAGTATGTGAGATTCCGGTTATATTTTTATCTCAATCTCTTGTTTTTACTATCTTTACTTAAAAATTAGATGTTATGAGAATAGATAAAAAATCATTAATCCGCTGGAAGGTTTATCTCGATCGTTCGAAAATGTATATCAGTTACATCAATCTTTTTATGATGGTAACGATCTTTTTAGGAGCAATAAAAAATACAGGAGTAGGCAAATTTTTAATAGCAAATGTATATGTTACTCTGCCTTTGTTGATTATTGTTTTTATTTTCCTGGCTTTATTGTTAGGGTATTGGGATTCAAAATATGGTATTCGCAGCGAAGAAATGCGTAATTTAACCTCGCAAAACCCTATTCAAATGGAAATATTAGAGTCGGTAAGAGAGATAAAAAATAACCAAAAGAATATGGGGGATAGGCTCAATAAAATGGAAAAAGAATTATTAAATGAATAAATTAATGCAGCATGCTAAAATTTAATGCGTCTCTGTAATGTA
>JBNJFS010000183.1:0-5199 GCA_051747085.1 Bacteroidota bacterium | reverse complement strand
GGTGTATACGTTGAAATATTTCCACCCGCACCATGGTAAAATATAATGGTCGCTTTGGCCTTATTTTCAGGGGTAAATAATAGCGTATGCAAAGTATCCTGCTCGATATAGAAATTAAATGCTGTAAATTCCATATCCTGAATAGGATTCCACTCTTTGGAGGGTGAATAAAATCGATCATCATATTGTGCGGATGAATAAAAAGTAATACCTAAACAAACGATTAAGGTTAAAATAACATGTTTCATTTTTTTTTCATTTTTTTTAGTTAAAATTGGATTGATTTGTTAGTGCAAGAATAACCTGTAAATCACTTACAGCCAAGAAATGGGGATATTTAGCAAGGTTTTGTGATGGATGAATAGCCCTTGTGATGAAATGCAAAAAACCGGGATTAAAGACCAATGAAATATCCATGCACTGAAGTTCTCAAAAATGCAATGAATATAGCATGGATGTTCCACGAGGCCAATTAATGCACCAAGATATATTCGTGTAAAATCTTTATTTCAGCTAAAAGGAAGTTTATCTGTCTATTTGTGTTCTTATACAATCAACATAGTTTCTGGAGACAGGCACTTCTGTTTCACAATGATCAAGATGTAGTTTTAATCCCTGTGAGTTTCCTTTTGCACTGGTAATTTTAGCTGAGTTGACTATATAAGCTCTGTGGCATCGGACAATTTCGGAAATATTTTTTAAAAAAAACATTGCTCGTTTTAAAGTGCAGCGTAAAGTTTTACGAATCAATTGGTTGTTTTCTGTTATGTAAATTTCTATATAATTTCCCGATGATTCAATAAAATAAAAATCGTTTGGATTAAACTCAATATAATCTCTTTCGTTATCACTATAAATTCGGACTAAAGAGTCTGAAAAGATGCCTGTTTGTCCTTCTTTTAAATCGTTATTTAGTTGCTGGGCTGATTTTATGTTCCTTTGCAACAAGTATTTTTGTTTGGTAATTATGAGGATACTTGTAGGAATTAATCCAATGGTAAGCGTAATAAGTTGAAACTGGACAAAAAACATCAGGTTAAACCGAAAATAATCAAATAGATAATTTGTATAGAGCGCATTTCCTAAGCCAATGCAAAATATAATCCATAGTAACCACAAGAACTCTTTCCCTATCGTCCATTTTTTCTCACTAAAAGTTTTTGGGAATAAATGTTCAACAACTATTAGGTTAATAAATAACACAAGGAATGTTACCAGCCCATATCCCGAAAGAATGAGTATCTTATTCTGTATTAAATGTATCCCGAAAGGTTGAAATATAATAAGAAAAATTGCTACAAATAAGCTAATGGTGATAATTAACTTCCATCGTGAAGTTAATTTAGGGAAGGGTTGGTTAAGGTAATTTTTCAGCGTCATTTTTGTTTTATTATGTTGTGAATATACAAAAATGTGTTATCAAGACAAAAAAGCCAGGTTTTATATCGAACCTGACTTTTTTTAAATACCTGAAATAATCAATTAGTATTAATTATTCATACCTTAACGAGTTTGCCGGGTTATCTTTAGCGGTTTTAGCCGATTGATAAGCTACGGTAATTAGACTAAAAACAGATATAAGGACCATAGGTATAACAAAAATCCAGATTGATAATTCCATTCTGTTGGCAAAATTGTTTAACCATTTGTTTAGGGCATAATGGATTACTGGTATTGACAAAATAAAGGATATGATTAATAATGTAATATAATTTTTTGAAAGTAGAATTAAAATCTGATTTACCGTGGCGCCCATTACTTTTCGTATGCCAATTTCTTTTTTGCGTTGTGTTGCCGAAAAAGCTGATAAACTTAATATCCCCAACAGTGTAATAAAGAGAGCCAACAAGGCAAAAATGCCAAATACTTTTCCAAACTGCACTTCGGTTTTGTATTGATTCTTAAAGAAATCTTCAAGGTAAAAATAATCGAATGGATTTCCCGGGAAAAATGTTTTGTATTTTTCTTCCAGGGTTGTTCTGATTTCTTTTAGATTTTCCGTGTTATTTAATTTTACGGAAAAATAGCCGGGGTGCCGCAGGGGTAATCTGAATATTTGGGGCTCGAAATCCAAACGGGGTGATTCCTGGTGGAAATTCTCGATAATGCCAATAATTATATTTTCACGACCACCTACCAAAATCTTTTCATTGATGGCATCTTCGGGGTTTTTGAATCCCAATAATTTGGATGCAGCTAAGTTGACTATCACTTTGGCAGCATCAGCATGATAATCTTCGGTAAAATTTCGTCCGGCAATAAAAGTATTGGAATAAACATTGGTAAAGTTATGGTCTGTTTCGGTAACCCGGTAATTTTTTCCGGACGTGGGATCATCACTTACTCGTCTAACTCCCCCACGGTTAAACATATTATGTTTGCCCGGAATGACTGATGAAAAGGCTACATTTTTCACAAAAGGATATTTCTTGATTTCTTCTTTGAAAGCTTTCCTTTGTGCCAGAATATCCTGTCCGCCTACACGCGGAGTATTAATAATCAATATATTTGATTTGTTAATCCCCGTTTCTTTGGATTTTAAATATTGTAACTGCTGATAAACACTAATGGTACCTGCAATGAGGATAATGGCCATAAAAAACTGAAACACAACCAGGCTTTTACGTAAAAATACGGCTCTTTTCGATCCGGTAAACCCGTGTCGTAAGGTGGCTATTATTTTTTTTGATAATATACCCCATACAGGATAAGAACCTGCTAACAAGGTACCAACTAAAAATATAATGATAATACTTTGCCAAAACCATCCTTTATCCCAAATAAAATACGATTGTGGGATGTTCGTTAATCTCGAAAAGAGTGGAAAAGTAAGCTCAATAAATAGAAATGCGAATAACAATGCCAGGGTGTTAACCAAAACCGACTCAAAAAGAAATTGCCGGATAAGCTGTGGCGAGGTGCCACCTAAAACTTTACGAAGACTAATTTCTGACGATCTTTTTATGGAGCTGATGGTTAGTAAATTAACAAAGTTAATCCATGCAATAATGATGATAAACCATGCAATGATATATAGAAAGATCACGGAATTTTTATTCCCGTTTGTTTTAAGTTCGTGCATATAATGCGATGTAAGGTGTATATCTTCTACCGGTTGTAGCTGATAACCAATTCTTATCTTATACATCTCCATAAATTCACCTAACTCACGGTTAATTAGATTTTCAATCTTTCGGTTAACATCGATATAGTCGGCACCATTTTCCAGCAGAACATACGTGTAAAAGCCGCTGTAAACCCATCCATAGGTCTTTGCATTTTCGCCAAGCTGATTTTCCCAGTTAATATACGATAGCAGAATACCCGCATCGAAATGTGTATTTTCTGGTTTTGACTTGAAAACACCTGTTATTTTGAAGGTTTCGTTTCCATCACGTTTTAACATCTTTCCTAACGGATCTTCCTTGCCAAAATATTTATTAGCCGTTTCTTCTGATATAAGCATGGTATTGGGCTCGCCCAATAAACTATCAGCAGATTGAGCAATAATTTCATATTCAAATAAATCAAGGAAAGCGGGCTCAGCCCATAACATTTTTTCTTCCCGGAAAGAAATATCATCATAAGATAGAATCCCTTCAACCTTAAAGGCCCGGGCGAATTTCAGAATTTCAGGTATTTGCTCTGTAATAGCAGGGCCAACGGTCGGACTGGCAGAAGCGAACTGAACAATTTCACCGGTTTCAGTTTCCCGTTCATACAAAACACGATATAGCTGGTCAGACTGCTCAATATGTTTGTCATAACTCTTTTCATAGTTTACATATAGAGAAATAAGCAAACATGCCGAAATACCAATGGATAGGCCTAAAATATTAATGGTAGAAAAAACTTTGTTTTTGGTTAGGTTTCTGAATGCTGTAATAAAGTAATTTTTCAACATGATAGAACTATTTTATATTTTTTGACTGAATATCAAAAAATAAGCCATACTTTATAAGGCGAAGTAAAACAGCTGTTTAATGCGTGGTTAAGGGTATGGAGGCTGTTCGAAATCGAACATTTTCGTACGATTTTGAATAAAAAAAAGCTTCAGTTTATCTACCGAAGCTTAAATATTTTGAAGTTATTGTAATCCCGTTACTTATTGCTTGCATCCATAATATATATGTAAACCTTGTAAGCATTTTTTTCTATTTCTTTAAGGCATTCTTCCCATTGTTTAACGTCGGTTATTTCTCCTAGTGCTTCCATGGATGATGAATTCATCTGTTTCATTTGTTCGGCAAGTTCTTCAACTTTTCCCTCTTCTAAAAGGTGCTGCATATTTTGTGATTGCGCTTCAAGGTCTTGTTCCTCACTTTTTTTATTCTCTTTTATTTTTTTGTCATATTTATGATATAAGTCCATTGCTTTAGATGCCTTTTTTTCGGGTATATAAACATAATACATGTTTTTCAGGTAACCGTACCTTTTAACTATTGCGTCATATTCTTGTTGACTGATAAAATTGTGTATAAGGGCATCTTTATAATTTTTCAAAATGTAGTCAATGGCTTTTTCATTTCCTGTATTCGTTTTTATATGGACACCAAGGTCTTGTGCTTCTTCTTTTAATTTTTCTGAGGCTTTGTGATATAAAAAAAATGCGGTTTTACCTTGCCCACTCTCTTCGGTTTCGGGTTGACCAATATCTTTAATATAAAATGCTTTTACCTGTTCGTAGGTATTTTTAGATAAGAAAATTCCCGGATTATCTTCGTTCATTTTTTCGATACCTGGATAGAGAGGAGCAATTGGTTCATAGGTTTTCAAAGACTTTCCCTGAGTAATTAAGCAGCAGGTTAAAAACGGTAATAACAAAATAATTTTTTTCATAATAGTTAGTAATTTAGGTTAAAAAGACAAGTTATTAAATTATTTTGAAAGTGAACGTTTTTTTCTTTAAGGGATGAAAAAAAATCCGCACTTTTTAACGTGCGGATTTTTTATGAATATCTTGAATTATTGTTTTGCTTATTCGTGATTATTGGTATAATCTGTAATAATCTGGTTACGCAATTCCAAAAACATTTGGGTTACATCATTCATTAATCCATTGGAGTAGTTGGTTAGATATTCCTGTGCCTTTTTGGGGTCTTTTTTATACAATTTTAAAGCTTCTTCTTCTACAGCATTTTGGTTTTTGAATATCTTTTCTTCAAATGGATTTCTTACTTCACGAACATCTTCAGCTAT
>JBNJFS010000182.1:0-5232 GCA_051747085.1 Bacteroidota bacterium | reverse complement strand
CAAAAAATTAATCTTCCGGTTTTTCTTACCAATGATGCCAATGCTGCTGCAGTAGGCGAGATGAGATATGGCGGAGCAAAAAACATGAAAAATTTTATTACCATAACCCTTGGAACAGGACTGGGAAGCGGTTTTGTTGCCAACGGCCAACTTATTTTAGGACACGATGGTTTTGCCGGAGAGTTTGGACATACCACCGTTTTCCACGATGGAAGAGAATGCGGATGTGGGAAAAGAGGATGCCTGGAAACCTACGTTTCGGCAACCGGATTAAAACGTACGGTTGTCAAATTATTATCCAAAGCAAAAATTGACAGCGTTTTGCGGGATTATTCTTATAATGAAATTACTTCGGAACAAATTTATAAAGCCGCCATGAATGGTGATCAACTCGCTATGGACGCCTTTGAGTTTACCGGAAGAATTCTGGGCATGAAGCTGGCTGATGCTATTACTATTTTAAGCCCCGAAGCTATTTTCCTGGCAGGGGGTATGGCTAATGCAGGAAAATTAATTTTCGAACCAACCAAAAGGTATATGGAAGAATTTAACTTTCCTATTTACAAAAACAAAGTAAAATTACTTTCCTCATCATTACCCGAAAATGATGCCGCCATATTAGGCTCAGCTGCGTTGGTTTGGGGTTCAAAAAAGTAATTTTAAAGACATTACTGCTGCCGGTAAACAATGGCATTAATGCTCATTCCTGCTCCCACTGAGGCAAAAACAATAATATCTCCTTTATTTATGATATGGTTTTTGAATTTTCCTTTTAATATCATATCATAAAGTGTCGGTACAGTGGCAACAGAACTATTGCCTAATTCACCAATACTCATGGGCATAACTTCTGATATTTCAGGTTTTATACCGTAGAACTTAAAAAAACGCTGCACAATCGCTTCATCCATCTTTTCATTGGCCTGATGCAGCAATATTTTTTTTAACTGTTCAACAGGTAAGCCCGATTTATCCATGGCTGCTTTAATAGCTTTCGGAACATTAATGATAGAGTATTCATAAATTTTTCTCCCGTTCATTTTCATGTACCTGATATCAGGATCGCTATCGGGTTTATTCGATTGCCCCAGGTATAAATAAAACGCTTCATCTTTAGTATGTGTTACGGCTGCAGAGGATAGCACTCCAAATTTTTCATCAGACTCAACACCTTCAATAATCGCAGCTCCGGCACCGTCAGAAAAAATCATGGTATCCCGGTCGTAAACATCAACTACTCTGGAGAGTGTTTCTGCTCCAATAACCAGGCAACGTTTGGCTAAACCGCTTTTTATAAATGAGTCGGCCTGTATTACTCCCTGAATCCATCCGGGACAACCAAAAACAATATCGTATGCCACACACCCCGGATTTTGAATTCCTAACTTATTTTTTACTCTTGCTGCAATACTGGGTAATAAATCGGTCTGAATAGTACCTTTTACAACATCACCAAAATTGTTGGCTACGATAATATGATCTATGGTTTCCCGGTCGATATTTCCGGATTTTATTGCCTTCTCAGCCGCCAATGCAGCAATTTCTGATGTTGTTTTATCTTTTGTAACCCATCGTCTCTCCCGTATCCCGGTTATATCACGAAACTTACGAACAATATCTTCGCCACTCCCTTCAATCAGGGTTTGATCCTTTTCAAAAAAGGTACTTTTAAAATAATCTTTGTTTTCTATCTTTTGTTCAGGAATATAACATCCTGTCCCGGTAATTACCGTATTTAAATATTCCATATGTTAACTTTTATACTTTATTGAAAAAGGATTTAAAAATATTTGGCAATTTAATATTTACATTGCAATTATTCAAAAACAGGTAAAAATTTTTATTAAAAAAGTGTTTTTTAAACTTTTTTTATCAAACCATGTCAAAATAAAATAAATTTAATCTATTAGACATGAAAAACTTACTCTATTATTCAACTTTTTTATTATGTTTCCTTTTTATTTCTAATTCTGTTTATAGTCAACAGGATGCCATTGAAAAAGGATTACAATCTATTAACGAAGAAGCCGTAAAAGCCCAATTAGAGTTTCTGGCATCGGATTGGACCGAAGGAAGAGCTACGGGCGAAAAAGGAGCTTACTTAGCTGCAGATTATCTTGCCAGCATGCTCCGGTTTATGAATGTGAAAGCTGCGGGCGATCAGGAAATGACGAATCCTACTCGCGAACAGTATTTTAAGGGGATTAGGCCCCAGGAATACACCTCCTATTTCCAAAACATTTACATGACCAGGTTCCTGGAAAGCTCTACGAGTCTTTCCGTAAAGTCAACCGAAAAAAACCAGGAAATTATTTTTAAGGATGGTACAGATTTTTACACTAATTCAATCCCTTATTCCACAACAGTTTCTGCTGAAGTAGTATTTGTTGGTTATGGATTTGTCGACGAAGAAAATAATTATAATGACTTTAAGGGAGTGAATGTAAAAAATAAAATTATTATCCGCCTTGCCGGTTATCCGGGACATAAAGACATTAACTCAAAAGCATACAAAACATTTCACAAAAACGACCGCTATTTCAAATACTATTTAAACAGGAATAAAAATAAATATGCATTACAACAGGGAGCAGTTGGAGTAATTGAAGTTTCGGAAGGAAACCTCCGAAAATATATGGCTTCGGAGCAGGAATTCAGGCAAATTTCCAGGAATAAAAACCCCCGTGCCAGCCTGTATGATCACAGCCTTTCATTACCTTCCGATACGATTAACAATCAACTTATTGAAATACACAGTACATCAAAAATTATTAATAAAATATTAGCGGGCAGTAATATTAATATCAACAAATTTGAAGAGAACGTTGCCAGCGAATTAAAGCCATCATCTAAAAAGATTAAAGATATTGAACTGACAATAGATCATTCTGTAAAAACCGAAATCGTTCAAGCAAGAAACGTTTTGGGTGTAATTGAAGGTGAAAATAAAGATGAAATAATAGTTATTGGAGCACATTACGATCACTTAGGTGCAAACGATGGATTTGTATGGAATGGAGCCGATGATAATGCTTCAGGAACAGTAGGCGTTTGGATGCTGGCCAAAGCATTTGCCGAGGCAGGTGTAAAGCCTAAAAAAACCATTGTTTTTGCAGCCTGGACAGGCGAAGAGAGAGGGCTTCTCGGCTCAAGATACTTTGCCGAACATCCCTATGGCGGCTCAATTGAAAATATTAAACTCAACATCAATTTTGATATGATTAGTAAAGATTCGGAAAACGATACGTTAAAAAACCAGGCCCGGATGGTATATACCTCTGCTTTTCCAAAATTCAAATCGATGAGTCAAAAACATATGGAAGCGTATGGTATCAACCTGGACTTGAACTATCGTCCTTCGGAAAAACCAAGAGGGGGTAGCGATCACTCTTCCTTTTCGTCAAAAAATGTACCGGTAATGTATTTTATGGCTGGTTTTCCGGCAACCTACCATACACCAGAAGATCGAACCCATGACATTAACTGGGAAAAAATGGTCGATATCATAAAATTAACTTTCTTAAACACTTGGGAGTTGGCTAATTCCGATGAGTGGTAAAGTTAAAAATTGCAATTATTTTAATGATTAATAATCACACCATTATTTAATACTACATCTATCAGTTTGCCAGCGCATTGCCCTTTTACAGCAATGCGCTGGTTTTTATTTAACAACTCAGCTTTTGAGAATTCTGAATCGGCTAAACGGCAACTAATACCAGAAAACAGATCTTCCGTTTTTAATAAAATGATTATTTCATCATTAGCATGAATTATTTCTTTAATTTCTCCTTTTACAAGGATAATCTTTCCGACATATTTAGCGTTTGCCTGGCTTTCATTTTCAGAAAAATCAACAAACAACTGACTTGAGGTAACTGTATGGTCTGGTTTAACTTTATGAAGATTTTTTGCCGGTTTAAAAACCTGCAGCAATGCAATTAAAATCACTATCATCAAGAAAAAACCACCAGTTATTACAATCTTTTTTCTGGAAATCATCATTTTTTTACTTTTTGTAAGGTGCATAATCCATATTGACGTTAACAGTTACCTGTTTAGCAACCCGGTGCTCTACAACTTTTGGTACTTTAATATTAAAATCAGCAATAGCCACTAAAAATTCAGATTTGGCATTAATAGTATTGTTTGCTACCTGAACTTCTGCCGGAACGTCTATCGTTTTCGTGATTCCTCGAATGGTAAGGTCGCCTTTAACATCAACCTGATAAATTCCAGGCTCGTTTAAATCGATTTCTTCAATATCATGAATTATTCCTTTAAAAATTGCTTTCGGAAATTGGTCAGACTCCATATAGCTTTCGTTAAAATGTTCTTTGGCAGTTGCCAGCGAAAACTCAAAACTTTTAATTAACACAGCAAACTGCAATTTACCGCTATCAATGTCAAAAAAACTCGCTACCTGGTTATTATCCGCATCAATATCAATTACATCGGTTTGCGAAATAAAATAAATATGTCCTGTACGTGTAAAATATACATTTTGTGCCGAAGAGAAAGCATGAACAAAAACGAACACACACAATATCAATAGTTTATTCATAAAAACTAATTTTTATTTCCCCCAAGGGAAAAAATTTGTGAAATATTAAATCCAAACCTTATATCCCCATCAAAAAAGTTTGATGATGTTTCACCAATAAATTTATTCTCTGTCATAGCCGCTACATTGGTTGCCATTAGCTGAAAAACATGACTACCGATCTGAATGTCAAACCCCAGGGCTACGGGGTCATAAAAATCATAACCATAACGGGCAACATTATTTATTACCCAATAATATTCGGCATTAAAAGCTACCCGTTTTGTAATTAAAAATCTACCGCCAATACCAAGGGCAAACAGATCATTATTTTCTTCTTTTGTTTCCACCAAATTGCGATGAACCATTGTAGGGCTTAACTGTAAAGAAATACGGTCGGAAAATTTTCTGCCTATTAAAATTTGATACGTATAATCGAAACGAGAATTAAAATCCTCATCACGTTTTTGATCCGAATATTTTTTGGATGTATAGCTTATAGATGATGTTAAAACCAGCGTAAGTGGAATTTTTTTCTTTCCCGACGACTGCTTCAACAAGGCATATTTAGCAAATCCATAGTTTGTTTGATTATAGGTTGCACGGGCAATCCCAACATTTATCCGGTCTGTTATGCCATAATAAAAACCAAAATAGGTACTGGCCTCGTCAAGTCCCAGAAAATTATT
>JBNJFS010000181.1:0-5272 GCA_051747085.1 Bacteroidota bacterium | reverse complement strand
TACGGAGAGAAGCTGATGCACAATAAAATCGGGAGCATTGTGGCCATTGAACCTGAAACAGGTGAAATTCTTGCCTCGGTTTCTACTCCCTCTTATGATCCCGGCTTGTTAGTTGGCCGCCAGAGAAGCCAAAATTTTAAGAAGCTGGATTCCGATACATTGAATCCTTTGTTTAATAGGGCATTGATGGCACTTTATCCTCCCGGCTCCACATTTAAAGTTGTAAATGCTCTGATTGGTCAGCAGGAGAATGTTTTGAATAAGGGCACAACTTATGAATGTCATGGAGGCTTCAGGGTCGGCAATTTTTTTATGGGATGTCACAATCATCCCTCTCCCCAGGATCTGGTCGGATCAATTAAAGTATCCTGTAATACTTATTATGCCAATGTATTCAAAAGGATATTGCAGGATCCTGAATATAATCATATTTCTTCCGCATTTACAAACTGGAAACAATATTTGGAATCCTTTGGTTTAGGGCAAAAATTGAAGACCGATCTTCCAAATGAGGCTTCTGGCTTCCTTCCCTCCGTGTATTATTATAACCAATATTACGGAGAGAATATGTGGCAATACTTAAATGTGATTTCTCTGGGTATTGGGCAGGGAGAGCTGGGAATTACTTCCCTTCAGTTGGCTAATATGACAAGCGTGATAGCCAACAGGGGATGGTATTATACGCCCCATGTAATTAAGAGAGTGGAAGGAGAGCAGACAATTGACTCCCGTTTCAAAGAGAAACATCAATCGTTGATTGATTCCGTTAATTTTGAACCGGTAATTGAAGGCATGGACCTGGCTGTTAATGGAGAACCCGGAACAGGAAGCACGGCTCGCACTGCTTCATTAGAAGATATTACTGTTTGTGGAAAAACGGGTACTGCAGAAAACCCCCATGGCAAAGACCATTCTATTTTTATAGCTTTTGCTCCCAAAGAAGATCCTAAGATTGCAGTGTCTGTTTATATAGAAAACGGTGGTTTTGGTGCGACCTGGGCGGCTCCTGCTGCCAAGCTGATGATTGAAAAATACCTGCAACGTGAAATTTCGGTCAAATGGTGGGAAGATTATGTTTTAGACGCAAATTTGCTTAATCCAAAAGAAGATGATGAAGAGAAGGATTAGTCTCTGGAAAAATATAGATTGGTTTACCATATTTCTTTACCTGCTTCTGGTGATTATCGGATGGTTGAATATTTATTCTGTCTTATATACTGAAGAACACCAAAGTTTATTGGATTTAACCCAGCGGTATGGCAAACAGATGTTATGGATTTTTGCTGCCTTAATGATCGCTTTTTTTGTGATCGTGACAGACAGTAATTTTTATTCTTTTTTTTCCTATTTTCTTCATTTTCTCGTCCTCTTTTTGCTCATTGCTGTTATTCTTATTGGAGAAGAAATTCATGGCACAAGAGCATGGTTTGAAATTGGTAATGTAAGGTTACAGCCTTCAGAGTTTGCAAAGGTTACAACATCTCTTGCACTGGCAAGGTATTTGAGTTCCTATAATGTTGAATTGAACCGTTTTAAGAGCTATTTAACGATTGCCTTAATTATATTAATACCTGCATCTTTGATTCTTATTCAGGGAGATACCGGGTCTGCTCTTGTTTTTGGAGCTTTTATCCTGGTGCTTTACAGGCAAGGTTTATCATTTGGTGTGCTTCTTTTAGGAATTTATGTAATTGCTTTATTCGTTCTGGCACTTATACTTGAGAAATTAACAATAATATTCGGGTCCATTGTTATCGCTATTATCCTGTTATGGATACTTACAAAAAAATTTAAATATTTTCTTTTAGCAGTCTTTGTTTTGGGTGCGGCAGGAGGTATTTTTTTTGGTGTCGATTATTATTTTCAATTGAATGTACCTTTATACTTCATTATTCTTGGAGCCCTGGTATTTTCCAGCCTCTTTTATTTAGTCATTTCCTTCTGGTATAAAATACCCCGCTTTTTTCTGGTTTTAATATTTGTTTTAGGTTCAATCAGTGTAACCTATTCGGTGGACTACGTCTTTAATAACTTTTTGCGATCTCACCAACAAACGCGTATCAATCAGTTGTTAGGGCTGGAATCCGATCCGTTGGGAGCAGGGTATAATGTCAACCAGTCAAAAATTGCCATTGGTTCTGGAGGCCTGATGGGTAAAGGATTCTTGAATGGCACACAAACCAAATACGATTTTGTACCGGAACAAAGTACAGATTTTATTTTTTGTACAATTGGAGAAGAGTGGGGTTTTGTTGGAACTTTTGTTATGATCGTACTTTTTGTCATACTTCTGCTTCGCCTGGTCTTTTTGGCCGAAAGACAAAAATCAGTGTTTAGCCGCACATATGGTTACGGGGTAATATCCGTAATCTTTTTTCACTTTCTGGTCAATATTGGTATGACCATCGGGCTTGTACCGGTTATTGGGATACCCCTTCCTTTTATAAGTTATGGTGGTTCTTCCCTCTGGGCTTTCACTATATTGCTGTTTATTTTCCTGCGGCTTGATGTTAGCCGATTGAAGGAACTGGGATAGCTTATTGCGTGAAATTTATATTCCGCAAAAATGTCGCCTTTATATAGAGATCCAGAAATCAATAAAAAACCGCCCCGAGAAGCAGGACGGTTTTGATAATCTATTTAAATAATAATTTATTAACCCAGTGAATTTACATGTTTGGTGAGCTTCGATTTTAAATTGGCAGCTTTATTTTTATGAATAATATTCTTTTTTGTCAATTTATCAACCGTGGAGAATACCCTTGGTAGCTGTTCCTGAGCTTTCTCTTTATCAGTGGTGTTTCTTAATTTTTTAACTGCAGTACGCATCGATTTGGCATAATATTTATTATGCAGCTTTCTCTTATGGTTTTGTCTCACCCTTTTTTCTGCAGACTTGTGAGTTGGCATTTTTATTTTAATTTTATATTAATAAAAACTTAGCAGTCCGTAGGGGAATCGAACCCCTGTTACCAGGATGAAAACCTGGCGTCCTAACCCCTAGACGAACGGACCGAATTTTAATGACCTTATTAATTTGATGACGCAAAGCTAAATCTTTTTATGTTTTTTGCAAATAAAACATTTAAAAATTTGATTTTTTAATTGGCCATAATCAAAAAACTTCTTATATCCGGTATAGCCCTTATTTGATTTCTAAGTCTACAAATTTTGAGTTCATACATCTTGCCACGGCCATATAATTTGGTTTAAAGAAGATTTTATTGCCCACCTGGTATTTTTGTTTAAGCTTGGAGTTAAGATTTTTTCCAAGATCATAAACTGTCATATCTGAAGTAGTGCCTACAAAATTGATGTTTTCATCTTTGGCTGTAATATCGTTTACATCCACATCCAATAATCCAAAATCAAGGATGGCCCGGTAGTGTTTTCCGGATTCGTTCTTTTCATCAGGTTGTACCACGTGTCCTATATTTCCCTCTCCTATAATGCCGTCAGGAACATTCCTTTTTTCTTCCATTTCGAGGATATTGGCATTGAAAGTAAATGTGGATGTACTCAGAGAATTGAATCGTTTGTCATCCAGTGGGCTGGTGCCGAAAAATGCGGCTTCCCCGATTCTGAAGTGATTGATTGAATCAGGAACCATATTTTTCTTGATCAG
Source organism: Bacteroidota bacterium (assembly GCA_051747085.1). Classification (GTDB taxonomy): domain Bacteria; phylum Bacteroidota; class Bacteroidia; order Bacteroidales; family UBA12077; genus UBA12077. The sequence goes on along the minus strand of JBNJFS010000181.1, from coordinate 1,647 downwards.
GGGTAATGTGATCGAACTACCACCAGAGATCAGAGCGATTTGTTTATTGAACGTTTCTTCCAATAATTGTTTAAAAAGACTTAATTGCACCAGTTTGTCATAGGTTGGTTCTATCCCGTACATGCACCCAAGGTTGGAACCGATTCCGATGATTTCTATGTTGGACAAATTGAATACATCTTCGTAAAAGTTTATGATATTTTCCCTTAAAACCCCTTCACGTAATTCTCCAAGCTCAATAAATATGATTACTTTATGGATTTTTTTTAACTTTTTAGCTTCCTTGTTGAGGGCTTTGATCGTATCGACGTTTGTATTAACTGAAATATCCGCGCAGGATACGAGTTGTTTGACAAGCTGCTTTGCCGGAGGTTTAATGTAGATGGTTCGTATATTGGGGTTGACTTTTTTGATGTTTTTAAGACTTGAAAGCCTGGAATCACCTATTGAATGAACCCGTTCCACTACATCGGGGATCAATATTTTCTCAAGGAATTTTATATCACCGGATAGTACTTTACTAACGAGGCTCCATTGAATATTTCTGATTTTAAAATATGCATCTAACTTTTGAATGTTTTTTATGATGTTATCGGTTTTTACAACTAGTTCTGCCATTTCATTCGTTTTTTATACCTGATACAGATAAATTCAAATCCCTGTTCATCTGTCCAGGATTTTAAAAAATGCTTTAAAGTGTTTGCTGCAATATTACTTTTTCTTTTTCTCCAGTCGCATTTCAGCGTATTTTATTTTCATTCCAAGTTTTTCATAAAGATGTTTTGCCGGATTGTCGTATTCCACATGCAATTTTATATCTCCCTGCGCCAGCTCAAAAGATTTTTTAATGATTTCCCCGCCAAAACCTTCTCCTCTGTATTTAGAATCTACTGCCACATATACAAGTATATTTTCCGGCACGTATTCACTCATGCCTGTTTCGTTCATCACCAGCGCTGCTACAAGATCATTGTTATAATAGGCGGCCAGTAAAAATCCGCCTTTGCCTTCTGCTTCGGAAAAGGCATAGTCTATAGCTTTTTCAATGGCTGACTTTGAATCCCCAAAACGGTCAAGATGTTCATACAGAAAATCAACGAACTTTTGTTTGGTTAATTCACCCAGATCGGCGGGGGTTCTGATTTCTTTAATGTCTAATTTGCTCATATTATAAAAATTAAAAATAATGATAAAAATACTTAACTCAGATACCGGTAAATTTATAAAATTCCCGGAATTAATGATTAAGTTTGGATTGACCTGTTTTTTAATAATGGTTTTCTGATGATTAGTTGATTAGAGAAGCTTGAAAGATTAATTTTTCTACCATCTATATTAAAGGGCAGCTCATCTTTCTGCTATTTGCAATGAAATAAACATTCCCGATAATCGCTGTGTTATAATTATATTTGTTATCAACAATAAGTCCCGGAAGATATAAACAAAATTACAACAACAAATTGCAGTAACAAATTATAGATTGTATATTTTTACATTTTAGGTAAAAACTGAATAAATTATGGAATTATATTCTGTTCATATTGCAAATTTTAAAGTAGATGGAGGTGTCATGTTTGGTGTGGTGCCCAAATACATCTGGAATAAGAAGTATTTCGCCGATGAAGATAATCTTATCAATCTTGCTCT
>JBNJFS010000180.1:0-5277 GCA_051747085.1 Bacteroidota bacterium | reverse complement strand
AAAAGCACTTTTTAAATCATAAAAACAAAGAATTATGCGTTATAAAATATTTACTCGTGGGCTCATTCTATTTTTAGCGATAACATTTACGGTAACATCATGCCAAACACCCCCTCCCAATGAAGAAAACAGAACCCTGCGTATCGTTTATACCGACTGGTCGGAAAGTGTTGCGATAACCCATCTGTCAGCTGTATTGCTTGAAGAAGAAATGGATTATTCGGTTGAACTAAAACTTGCTGATGTTGAGACGGTATATCAGGAGATTGCTGAAGGAAAAGCCGATATTTTCACCGATGCCTGGTTGCCCCAAACCCATAAATCGTATATGGATCAATATCCCGATAAAATAGCTAAAATTGGCATTACCTACCCCGAAGCCAGAATTGGGTTTGTTGTTCCGAAATACAGCCCTTTAAAAACGATTGCCGATATAAAAAATTATCCCTTTCCGGTGATTGGAATTGATGAAGGAGCCGGAGTAATGCAAAAAGCTCAAATAGCACTTAATAATCATACGTTTTCTAATAAGCTTCTTAGTTTATCCGAAAAACAGATGATTCAGCACCTCGAAGATTCAATCAAACGCAGAAAAGAGATTGTAATTACAGGTTGGGAGCCACATTGGATATTTGCACGTTATGAGGTACGATTTCTCGAGGACCCGAAAAATCTTTTTGGTGTGAAAGAAAATATCTATACGGTCGGACGTACAGGCATTCAGGAAGAACATCCTCAAGCCGTTCGTTTTTTTGAGCGTATGCAGCTTACCGAAAAACAGCTTAACCAACTGGTTTATGCTATCCAGCTAAGTGACGATCCACGACAGGGAGCCAAACAATGGATTAATGAGAACGAATATATTGTCAATCAGTGGGTAAAAGATTTAAAACCCAGGCGTAAAAAAATAATGTAAGATAGGTTATTAAACATATAGGTTCTCCCTGAAATTTCTTTGTTAAAAAATTAAATTATATTTAATATTGCAAAAGCAATGGGTATATTAATTTAATTTTTTTGAACTATGGCAGTGCATAAAATGGGCCACCGGATTAAGAAACGAAGGGAGAGTTTAAAGATGCCTTCTTATGACCTGGCTAAAGCCATAGGGGTAACTTCCAGTTTAATTTCTCAGATTGAGCGGGGAAAAGCGTATCCTTCGATACTAACCCTGAAAAAAATTGGCGATGCGTTGAATACAACGGTTGGAGAGTTAATCGGCGAATATGAAATGCTGATAACGAATCCGTTACTCAAAGTCGATGAGCGTAAGTATGTAAAGAAAAATGAAACAGGTGCTACCCTATACTTGTTATCCCATCACGATCCGTCGAAACATATGGATCCTTTTTTGATTCAATTTTCCCAAAACGCTGATTCAACTGATATAATGACAACAAAGCATCCACGGCAGGAATTCTGTTATGTACTTAAAGGCCGGTTTGAAGTGCAGTTAAATGGTAAAACGTTTGAAATTAATGAATCAGATAGTTTTTATTTTAATTCCAATCAAGACCATCTGTTTATAAATAGGAGTAATCAGCAGGCCCAGTTACTCTGGGTCGTTAATCATAATAATTCATAAAATAAACCGAAAAAAATAAAACATAAAATAATTGAATTATGGCACAACTAAGCAACACAAAAGAAGTAAAAGGACAGGTAAAGGCCCTTCCTTCAGTAGATGAGATACTGAAACAACATCGCTTTACCGATGAGATTATCGCTAATATCAAAAATGAAAATCTATTAACTTATGGGTTATTAAACAGGCTTCATACAAACTATCCTAAATACTCAGGGATTCTGCATGATTCGAAAGTACTGTTTGGACCGGATACCAAACCCCGGTATTCCGGATTAAAAGGATTTAGAGAAATTGTAGAGGTATTAAAAGAAAATGGTGTTGATATTGGATATATGCGCGAACGGGAGCTTTTTATTAAAATATACCGCTTTATGGCAACCCGGCACGTGTTAAATTCTATCGACTGGCATAATTTTGCCAAAGACTCTTTGTTTCAACTGGTTTTTCCTCAGCCAGAGATGGTAGATCCTGCTTTCCGTGAAGAATTTTTTAAACTGGACGAAAAGGATGAAGAAGCACAGGAAGCATTGATTCAGGATTATATTCATAAAACCAATCCTCATGACGGGAAACAGCTTTTAAACAAGCCCTGGTTCGAAAATGAGGATGGCGATTTAGTAATATTGGAAGGTAGCCAGCATAAATACCCTCAATGTCAGTTGTTATTTGATAAAACCACACAGAGTTGTTTTGCATTCTGTACCTATTGTTTCCGTCATGCACAGGTGCGCGGTGATGAGGATATGTTTAGCCAGGAAGAGGTTAAACCTATGATTGAATATCTGAAAAGGCATAAAGAGGTTACCGACCTGCTTATAACAGGAGGGGACGGTGCATACATGCCTTTTGAAAGACTTGAACAATATGTGCTTCCTTTTATTGAAGAACCGGAGTTAGCACACATTAAAACCTTAAGAATAGGTTCAAGGGTACTTTCTTACGAGCCCGAAAGACTTTTAAAAGATAGCTATAATCCATACCTGGATTTATTTAAAAAATTAGTGGATAATGGTATTCAGGTGGCTTTCATGTCTCACTTTTCTACGCCGCGCGAAGTGCTTAACCCTTTAACTATTGCTGCTATTCGCCGATTGAGATCTCAGGGAGTGAACGTGAAAAGTCAAAGTCCGATGATGAACCATATCAGCCTGTTTACCACCGAAAATGGTGAAGTGGATATCGATAAATCGGCACAAAACTGGATCGATTTAGGTAATATTTTTGCTATGGTCTCTGTAGGTTTCCATTCTATCTATTGCGCACGTCCTACAGGCGAACATCATTACTTTACGGTACCTCTAACATATATTAATCAGGTATTTAGTAAGATTTATCGTTCATTGCCATCCATTAACCGGCCGTCACGATATATTACCATGACATCATCCGGCGGTAAAATTTCTATGCTTGGCGAAGTGGAAGTAAACGGCAAAAAAGCTTTTGCGCTTAAATTTAACGAAGCACGGAATATGGAGTGGATGGATAAAGTATTTTTAGCAAAATATGATGATGTGGAGAATACCATAGCTAATCTACCGCCTTTTGAAGGAGAAAAGCATTTTTATGAAGATGAATTGGAAGAAATTGAGCGCCGGAAAGAAGAAAAGCTGCAAAAAAGAATGAATAAATAATGTCATTGGTAACTATTTATAAAAACAGTTTGCTCAATTATGATTAATAAGATAATTAAAACTCCTGCTGAAGCTGTAGCCGATGTATTTGATGGTGCTACAATTATGATTAGCGGGTTTGGTGAGGCCGGAAGCCCGATTGAATTAATCCATGCATTAATCGATCAGGGAGCCAAAGACCTTACCATTGTCAGCAATAATACCGGGAGCGGGCATGTGGGCCTTGCTTCCCTTATTGAACACCGCCGGGTGAAAAAGATGATTTGCTCTTTTCCGCGAACAGCTAACTCAACGGTATTTCCCGAGCTGTATACGCAAGGTGAGATTGAACTTGAACTGGTACCTCAGGGCACCTTAGCCGAACGAATACGTGCGGGAGGGGCAGGAATTCCTGCTTTTTATACCCCCACATCGGTTGATACACCACTGGCCGAAGGGAAAGAAACCCGTGTTTTTAATAACGAGAAATATGTGATGGAATACGGGATTCAAGCCGATTTTTCATTGGTAAAATGCCAGGCTGCCGATCGGTACGGTAATCTTGTGTACAACAAAACAGCCCGTAACTTTGGACCTGTGATGTGTACTGCAGCCAAAACAACCATTGTTCAGGCTAAAAATGTTGTTGAGCTGGGAGAAATCGACCCCGAATGTGTGGTTACTCCCGGAATATTTGTTCAAAAAGTGGTTGAAGTCAGCAACCCTGCAGATGAATCAAAACTTGTAGCAGAAAACAGGAGGTACCCATGGTAGAAAAAGAGATGATTAAAGGGTGGGATAAAAATGAAATGGCACAAAAAGCTGCCTTAGATATCCCCGATGGAGCCTATGTAAACCTTGGAATAGGTATGCCGGAGCTGGTAGCCGGATTTGTTCCCGAAGGACGGGAGGTGATTTATCATACCGAAAATGGATTACTGGGAATGGGACCAACCCCCGAACCCGGAAAAGAAGACCCTGAACTAATCAATGCCGGAAAAAAGAATGTAACCGCGATTAAGGGAGCCTGTTATTTTCATCATGCCGACAGCTTTACCATGATTAGAGGGAAACATATTGATGTTTGTGTGTTGGGGGCATTACAGGTATCGCAAGAGGGTGATCTGGCCAACTGGTCAACCGGTGCTAAAAATGCTATTCCTGCTGTTGGTGGGGCGATGGATCTGGTTGCCGGTGTAAAAACTATATTTGTTATTACTAAACATTTGACCAAAAACGGCGATCCTAAAATTGTGGAGAAATGTGCTTACCCGCTTACCGGTAAGCAGGTGGTAGACCGTATTTACACCAACTATGCCATTATTGATGTTACGGAGGATGGATTGTTTGTTAAGGAAATGGCCCCCGGCGTGGATTTTGACTTTTTGCAAAAACATACCGGAGCAAAATTGAACAGATATTAATGCTTAAACTTTTTCTATGGATAATTCATCAAATCTTAAAATCAACAGCGAGGAGTTATATAATCAGGCACGTAAAATAATTCCCGGCGGCGTAAGTCGTAATACGGTATTTCACAAACCTTATCCTCATTATGCCGGTTCGGCCAAAGGGTGTTATGTAACCGACTTGGAGGGAGTGCAGCGGATTGATTTTGCCAATAATATGGCTTCCTTAATTCACGGACATGCGCATCCTGCCATCGTAGAAGGTGTTACAAAGCAAATCCAAAATGGAACAGCCTATACCCTGGCTTCTGAGGCAGAAGTCCGTTTAGCCCAGCTGCTTTGTGACAGAACACCTACATTCGAAAAAATCAGGTTTACCAATTCGGGTACCGAAGCAGTAATGGCGATGATTAAAGCCTCCAGGGCTTTTACCGGGAAACCAAAAATTGCCAAAGCCGAAGGAGCATACCATGGGACCTACGACTTTGCCGAGGTTAGCCAGACAGCAAGCCCCAAAGAATGGGGTGATATTAATAAACCAAATAGTGTGCCTTTAGCTAAAGGAACACCTCAGGGCGTGCTGAACGATGTAATTATTTTTCCTTACAATGATATTGAGCGTACCCTGGCTATTTTAGACCAGCAAGCCGATCAGATTGCCTGTGTGCTC
>JBNJFS010000179.1:0-5291 GCA_051747085.1 Bacteroidota bacterium | reverse complement strand
TGCCGTTGGCGAATTTCATCCCGATATGGAACGGGTATTATCGATTTGCAAACAACTGGGCATTCTGGAATTCATTGAAAAACTCCCGGCAGGTTTTGAGACTTATCTTGGTGAAAACGGGGCATCCGTCTCCGGAGGCCAAAAACAGCGGCTAGCCATGGCAAGAGCACTATACCGGGATCCTGAAATTTTATTGCTCGATGAAGCCACCTCTTCCCTTGATCCTGAATCGGAAAGTTACGTACAAAGAACCATAGATCAGCTAAAATCAGAAGGAAAAACCATAGTCGTAATCGCCCACCGATTAAGCACCGTGATGGATGCCGATAAGATCGCTGTCCTAGAGGAAGGCCAATTAATGGAGGAAGGCACCCACAAAGAATTGTATAACCAAAAGGGAAAATATTTCCAAATGTGGCAAAAACAAATGCCTGTGGGAACTTCTGAAATTTTTGAATAAAAAATTTTTCCGTGCTTTTTTTATGCACGGGACAACAGTAATTTAGCACTATGACCAAAGAAATTTAACATGCCGGCTAAATAATGTTTTTGTGATTGGGAAATGGTCAACGCCCGGGAAAAGTTGACATTTTTAAAAATAATATTGTTATGGAATCTTTTAAATTAAATTACTTAACAGAAAATGAAATGAAAAATGTTAACGGCGGCGGAATTTGGAAAAAATTCGTAAATGCATTAGAATCCGCTTATGATTGGTGTAAAGACAAACTGAATATAGATATTCAGATTGGAAGAGTAGATTAATTTAAGACATCAGCATCTGTGCCCCATCAGGTCACAGATGCTTTTTTAACCAGATTATGAAAAAGGTAAAAGTATTAATTCCATTAACCTTTATTGCTTTTTCAATAAATGCCCAAATATCAGGAAAGTTGTTAACAGATAATAACCGGGCTCTACCCCAGGCGTACATTTGGCTTGAGAAGGCAAATAAGGGTGTCATAACAGATGCTGAAGGGAATTTTAAAATTAACGCAAATAAAGGGGATACAATAATCATTCAGCATATAGAGGTTGGGGTCAAAAAGAAAGTATTAGAAGGCAATAATCTAACAATCCGGCTGTCATCCAAAAACAATGTAATAGGCGAAATAACTGTTTCTGGAAACTATGCATTTAAAATACTAAAAAAAAGCAGGCAGAAAACCTACAAAAGATTAAGAAATGATTACAAAGCAAAAGCCTTTTGGCGTGGTATTGAAATAATTGAAGGGGACACAGCTCAATTAGTAGATATGGATTTAATCGTTGAACAAAAAAAGCTAAAAAAGCTGGGGAGAGGTGCAAGAATTAAGGTTTCAAAATTACAGGAGAGAATAGAACAAGGAGCCCGCAAAAATCCATTTGGTAATAAAATGGATTTTGAGGGGAAAGTGGAACCATTTGAAAATAACTTTCTAATATATAAGGATTTTAAAGATGAGTATGTGTACCGGTTAAAAGAAGATAATCAATATATTTTTCTTTACTTTTTTCCAATAAAGAAAATAGAAAAAGGCTACAATAACATAGAATTATGCATAAGAAAAAATGATTTTACCATTAAATATATAGCTTCAGCAACAGCACGAAACAAACAAAAATATTCCACTCAAAAAAAGACATTTAAAGGCAATAAGAAAAAAAACAATTACGTAAATTTATTGATAAAATATAATCATAATAAATCATACTCATATCTTTCTGAATTTTATTATTCTAAAAATTTTGACATAATTAACAAAAAAGATTCAGTCCTTAAATTTACACATACTTCCCATTACAAAGTTTATAACGCTGACTTCAACGAGAAAATAAAAAAGAAAACAAATCGGGTATACAATTTTAATATATTAAAAGATTCAAATAACAGATTTCAAACTCGTTTTTGGAACCATCATTTTTTTAAAAATACCAAAATAAATTATGATTTTGAAAAGTTGAAAACGTTGAATGATTAAAAAATATTGCGCCATTACTATATAAATTACCTGCGATGAACATCAGTAAAAAATACAATGTGTTTTTTAATTTATAAAAATCTAATTGAAAACAAAAGGACTAATTTTGCCAAAAACAAAATTAGTCTCTTATAAAAAAATAAATAAGTTTCTAAAATTTTTAAAGCTGACAAGTCTACAAGTATTTTTTTTAGTTCTAATAGTCCTTTTCAATTTATTTGCACCTCTGGAATTAATTTACATCCAGAAAATAACGGACCATGTTTTGGTAAACGGCAATACCAACCTGCTCAATTTACTAAGTATGGGAATGGTTGTTTTGTTGCTTTTCCAGATTTTTATTGGCGCATCAAAGAGTGTATTAATGCTGCGTACCGGACAAAAAATTGATGCACAACTCATTCTGGGCTATTACAAGCATTTATTAAAATTGCCCCAACGGTTTTTTGATACCATGCGGGTGGGAGAGATCATTTCCCGGATCAATGATGCTGTCAAAATAAGGTCATTTATTAATGACACAGCTGTTTCTCTTATTGTCAACATCTTCATAGTCATTTTCTCCTTTACCCTGATGTTTATTTACAACTGGAAGCTGGCGTTGATCATGGCTATCATCATTCCCCTTTACACCTTCATTTACTATTTGGTGAATCATCTGAACAAAAAGCGGGAAAGAAAACTTATGGAGCACGCCGCAGAACTTGAGAGTCAGCTTGTGGAATCCCTCAATTCAGTAAAAACCATCAAACAATTTGGACTGGAAGATTTTGCAAACATCAAAACAGAAACCCGGTTTATCACCCTTCTTAAAACGGTTTACAAATCCGGAATCAACTCCCTTTTTGCCGGGAATTCTTCTGAATTCCTGAACAGAGCATTCTTTATTACTTTATTTTGGGCAGGTTCCTATTTTGTCGTCAATCAGTCCATGACCCCGGGAGAGCTTCTCTCTTTTTATGCCATTCTGGGTTATTTTACAAGTCCGGCGGCCCAATTGGTTGGTATGAATAAGACCATCCAGAATGCCCTCATCGCTTCCGATCGTCTTTTTGAAATTATGGATCTGGAAAGAGAAGCTGATGCCGACAAAATTGAACTTCGGAAAGATTTGATAGGAGATATTCAGTTTGAAAACATTCAATTCAGTTATGGCACCCGGGTGGATGTATTCGAAAATTTCAGTCTCACCATTTCCAAAGGCAGACTTACCGCAATTATAGGAGAAAGCGGTTCCGGGAAAACAACGCTTGCTTCTTTATTGCAAAAATTGTATCCCCTGAATGACGGGAGCATTTACATAGGGGAGCACAACATCAACTATTTTACAAATCATAGTTTAAGACAATTGGTTTCCAGCGTCCCCCAAAACCTGGATTTGTTTGCAGGCAATGTCATCGAAAACATTGCCGTTGGCGAATTTCATCCCGATATGGAACGGGTATTATCGATTTGCAAACAACTGGGCATTCTGGAATTCATTGAAAAACTCCCGGCAGGTTTTGAAACTTATCTTGGTGAAAACGGGGCATCCGTCTCCGGAGGCCAAAAACAACGTCTGGCCATGGCAAGAGCACTATACCGGGATCCTGAAATTTTATTGCTCGATGAAGCTACCTCTTCTCTTGATCCTGAACCGGAAAGTTACGTACAAAGAACCATTGACCTGCTAAAATCAGAAGGAAAAACCATAGTCGTAATCGCCCACCGATTAAGCACCGTAATGGATGCCGATAAAATCGCTGTCCTGGAGGAAGGCAAATTAATGGAGGAAGGCACCCACAAAGAATTGTATAATCAAAAGGGAAAATATTTCCAAATGTGGCAAAAACAAATGCCTGTGGGAACTTCTGAAATTTTTGAATAAAAAATTTTTCCGTGCTTTTTTTATGCACAGGGCAACAGTAATTTAGCACTATGATCAAAGACATTTAATATGCCGGCTAAAATAATGTTTTTGAGATTGGGAGATGGTCAACGCCCGGAAAAGGTTGATATTAAAAAAAAGAAAAAAATGGAACAAATTTCAAATCTCAAAAGCCTATCTGAAAAAGATCTAACCCTGACTAATGGAGGTGGATGGATAGCAGATTTTGTAGAGAAACTACTATGTGGATGTTATGAGGGCCCAAAATATCCAACGGAAGCCTATCATAATGCAAATATGATGAAAGGAAGTTTTTAATTTAATCCTATTACAACCATGAAAGAAGAAATGAATAATTTACAAGAGTTGTCCTCTATTGAATATTATAATGTTAAAGGAGGATGGGGATTTTTGGCAGGACTAGCTGCCGGTTATGTTTTTAGCGAAGTCATGAATGGCATTTACCAAGCCGAACAAAAAGACTGGGAATGTGATCAATAAATCCTTAAAATAAAAAGTTGGGTGATACTTATGTTATTTAGTATTACCCAACTTAATTGTTTTTGATATATGTAACCAATTTTAAAGGTTAAATTTCATTCTTAATTTAGATATCATGAAAAAATTAGCTGTTTTTAAGTCTTTCACAAAAATGTTATTTATTTATTTCGTGCTGCTCATTGCAATTGATTTAGCACTCGAATTTATTTATTTTGATTTTAACCTACATAATGCTTTATCAGCAGTGCTTACCCGTCATTCTATTATTATTACTGGAATTATCGCTATTGCTTTAACGACTTTTTTTGTTATGCGCAAAGTCAGAAAAGAAAACCAAGAAGAGAAGAAAGGCATTGTTGAAAAATAGAAATTAGGGAATCAGAAATCCAACAAATTAACCATGCCTTGGGATTCGGAAAGGCAAATCTCCTATCTTTTGCATTAATAATTCCCATTACAGCCATCATATTTTTCCCTTTCATACTGATTTGGGATTATGAAACCTTTTAAGCGGGGAAAGAAGTATTTGATGACAATATCTATATTATTCTTCTTGGTGGGATCATTATCCATGAATTATTACATGGATTAACGTGGGGATATTTTGCTTCGAATCGTCTGAAATCAAAAAATTCGGGGTTAAATGGAAGCACCTAACCCCTTATTGCCATTGTAAAGAGCCATTAAAAGTGAAGCACTATAAAGTTGGCGGAGCAATGCCTTTGCTCGTCATGGGAATAATTCCTTCGATTATCGGTCTGATAATTGGACACGGAGGATTTCTGAGTTTCGGAATATTTTTCTCTTGGGCAGCAGGAGGAGACATCATTGCCCTTTATTTATTAAGAAAACTGGACAATAATATTTATGTATCAGACCATCCGGAAAAGATGGGATTTATAATAGGATATGCACAAATACCTCCCAATGAATGAGATTGTTATTCAGAAAAATAATATGGA
>JBNJFS010000178.1:0-5304 GCA_051747085.1 Bacteroidota bacterium | reverse complement strand
AAATCCTTTTAAAAAATTAAAAGAACGTCGTGCAGAGCGCAAAGCCCGGCGAGCTGAAAAGAGACAGGAGAATATGTTTGAATCAAAACATAAACGAAAGCCCAGGCATAGAAGTTCATCAACAGCATAAATCAAAAAACTCCCAAAAAACACTTTGGGAGTTTTTTGATAATTAATTACTAATTATAACTTTGCACCCTTTTAACGGGAAATATTTAAGCCATGCATTTAGCTATCGAGCGTAAACCAACGGAATATCTACATAAACGAACCGTATTACCTCAAACCTCATTTTGGGCTAAAGTAAAAAAGAAGCAAGGGTACAAACCCCAAGCTTTTTCTTTTAAACCGGATAGTGGTTTGGTTAAAACATATTCCTCGAAGGATGATTTATTAATTATCATACGGAATATAGGAGAACATGGCTCTATTGCCTATGTCCCTTACGGTCCTGATATCCATATGCCGGAAGAGAAACAAGGGAAATTTCTGGAAGAGTTATCCGAATCCTTACGCCCTTATCTACCTTCCGATAGCATTTTTATCCGTTATGATCTTGTTTGGCCCTCTCCATGGCAGGATGATGAAGATTGTTATAACGATTCAGGTGACTGGCTGGGACCTCCGGAAACAAGACTACAAGAGTTACGAATGAATTTTGATACCCAAAACTGGAATTTACGAAAAGCTCCATCCGGAGTTCTTCCGTCCAATACTCTTTTTCTAAACTTAAAAAAAGATAAGGAGGAGTTGTTGCAAGACATGAAATCAAAAACCCGCTATAATATACGTTTATCGAATCGTCGGGGAGTCCGGGTACATGATGTTTCTACAGATAATTTAAATGTATGGCATACGCTTTACAAGGAAACAGCAATAAGAAACGGCATAGCCTATAGAGATATCAATCATTTTAAAACCATACTGGAAACGCGTGCAACAAATACTGCATCTCCTGCCGATGTACATATGTTATTAGCCGAAGCTGAAGGAGATGCATTGGCAGCGTTACTATTGGTCCTCTCTGGCGGTCGTGCAACATACCTTTATGGTGCATCATCATCCAAAAAAAGAAACTTAATGGGTACTTATGCCTTACAATGGGAAGCTATCTGCAAGGCAAAGAGTGAGGGTTGTAAAGAATATGATTTTTTTGGCATATCACCTACACCTGACAAGTCACATCCTATGTATGGTTTATACCGGTTTAAAAAAGGGTTTGGCGGTTCGGAATATCATCGTCAGGGTTGCTGGGATTACCCTTTAAATGAAGATGCATATGAGGTTTATAGATCTGTTGAGATTTCCAGCAAAGGTTATTATGTGTAGCATAAAAAAAAAGCTCTGCAAATTTACAGAGCTTGTTAAAGTCAAAAGTCAAAATTAGTAATTCAAACTATTTAAGTTTTACATTTACTGCATTTAATCCTTTTTTGCCTTCTTGGAGTTCAAATGTTACTTCATCATCTTCATTGATTTTGTCAATTAAGCCCGAAACATGAACAAAGTATTCATTTTCTGACTCCGCATCTTTAATAAATCCATAACCTTTTGATTCATTAAAGAATTTTACTTTACCTTCTTTCATAAAAATAAATAAATAAAAATTAGTAATATAGATCAAAGGTATGCATAAAAATTTAAAATTGCCTAAAAGATACCTTGAATATTTTACAATAACATGATAAAATCAGGGTTCAAAATATACAATCTGCACCTAAAAAAAAGCCGGATAAATTTCTCTATCCGGCTTAAAAAGAACAAAGCAGAACTATTCAGTAGGCGGTAATAAAACTTTATCCATCACATGAACTACCCCATTACTGCCCTGAACATCGGTTAATACTACATTGGCATCACCGTTAATTGTAACCGATGAACCAACATTTATCGTTATATCTCCATTTAATGTAGCTACATCTCCCGAACTTAAATCAGACGAAAGAACATTCCCACTAACTACGTGATATTGAAGAATTGGAACTAAATCATCAGCTGTTAAATCATCAATTCCCGAGATTCCCAGTTCAGTAAATAATGCCTGAAAAGCATCATTTGTTGGAGCAAATACGGTAAATGGTCCTTCGCCATTTAATGTTTCCACTAAACCAGCTTTTACTACAGCATCAACCAGAATACTGAAACTCGGGTTATTAATAGCGATATCAACTACCGTAGGTGGTAATAGTACTTCATCAATAACATGAATTACACCATTAGATGCTTCAATATCAGCTGATGAAACATTTGTACTGCCATTTAAAGTAACCCCATCGCTCAGGTCAACTAAAAATTGTACATTGGTTGCATTAGGTCCGCTACTTAATGTAGAAACATATCCGTTAGCTAAATCGTTAGACATTACTTTGCCCGAAACAACATGATATAATAAAATGGGGGTTAACTGATCTGCGGTAAGGTCATCAAGACTTGATACTCCTAAATCAGTTAAAAGTGCTGCAAATGCGTCATCTGTAGGAGCAAAAACGGTGAATGGTCCCTCCCCTTCTAATGTTGAAACCAAATCAGCCTTTGTTAATGCAGCTACAAGCGATGAAAAATTCTCATCAGCCGAAGCAATATCAACAATGTTTTGTGCTTCTTCACCCGGAACCAAAACTTTATCTATTGCATGTACCACACCATTTGTTCCCTGAACATCGGCTAATACGACATTGGCATCACCGTTAATTGTAACCGATGAACCGACATTTATCGTTATATCTCCATTTAATGTAGCTACATCTCCCGAACTTAAATCAGACGAAAGAACATTCCCACTAACTACGTGATATTGAAGAATTGGAACTAAATCATCAGCTGTTAAATCATCAATTCCCGAGATTCCCAGTTCAGTAAATAATGCCTGAAAAGCATCATTTGTTGGAGCAAATACGGTAAATGGGCCTTCGCCATTTAATGTTTCCACTAAACCAGCTTTTACTACGGCATCAACCAGAATACTAAAACTCGGGTTATTAATCGCGATATCAACTACCGTAGGAGGTAATAGCACTTCATCAATAACATGAATTACACCATTAGATGCTTCAATATCAGCTGATGTAACATTTGTTGTAGTATTCAGTGAAACTCCACTGTTAATATCTACAAGTAATGATGCATTAGTATTTTCTGCTCCGGGACTTAGCGTAGATACATAGCCATTATCCAAATCAGAAGACATTACTTTACCGCTTACCACATGGTAAAGTAGAATAGGCTCTAACTGGTCTGCCGTTAATTCGTCTAAACTACTAACGCCCAGGTCTGAAAGTAACGCGTTAAAAGCATCATTTGTTGGAGCAAAAACAGTGAAAGGTCCATTACCTTCCAGTGTTGAAACCAAATCAGCTTTTGATAAGGCCGCAACAAGTGAAGTGAACGATTCATCAGCAACAGCAATTTCAACAACATTTTCCAATTGCTCATCATTTACATTCATTATTTCATCATCATCGTCATCACACGATGTAAACGTTAATCCGGCTATTAAAGCAATAGCAGCGATTGATAAAAATTTTTTACCGATTGTTTTCATAACATTAATTTTTTTAGTTTGTAATAATTTTTAATACAAACAAAACAACCGGTTATTATAAATGTTTAATATAAATATAAATTATATAAACAATTAGATATTTTTACAAATAATAAATGCATTTATATAATTGAATTTGAATTTATTAAATTACATTATTCTAAATTACAAATATTTTTATTGTTTTATATATTTTACGATAATTTAAACATAAAAATTATATAATAATATCCATAAAAATGAACAAATTTAACAGCAAATTTTTATCCCCCTTAACATTTTATAATGCTTAGTTAAGATTAATGTGAAAAAATTAAATTGGGGAATGATATTTTATTCCGGAATTAATTTGAATAAAATATTTAACCGGCTAATGATAAAGGCAGTAAGGTATTTAATCCAATATCCAATTACAGGAAATACTTTAAAATCATCTTTCCCAAAGTTAAAAACTTTAGAAAAGATGAACCATTATTTAAGTTTATCCTTAAATATTTTTTTAAACTTTTCCATTTTGGGGGTAATTACAAACGAACAATAGGGTTGAAACTTATTGTTCTCGTAGTATTCCTGATGAGAATCTTCGGCTTTATAGAATGATTCAAAGGGAGTTATTTCAGTAACAATTGGTTTCTTGTAGATATTTGCTTCGTCTAATCTGTTTTTATAGGTTTCAGCTATTTCTTTTTGTTTATCGTTATGATAGAATATTACAGAGCGATACTGGGTTCCTACATCAGCACCCTGTCGGTTTAATGTCGTTGGGTCATGCATTTTCCAGAAAACTTCTAATAAATCTTTAAATGCTATAATATCAGGGTCATAGGTTATTTGAACTACTTCGGCATGACCTGTATTTCCTGTACAAACCTCCCGATAGGTTGGGTTCTTTACTTTTCCTCCGGAATAACCTGAGACCACAGATTCTACACCTTTTACTTTTTCGAAAATTGCTTCGGTACACCAAAAACATCCTGAACCAAATGTTGCTAATTCCATTTTTTTATTATTTTGTGAGTAAATATCCTGGCTTAAAAAAACCATGATAAAAATACTTATGATTATATTTACAATTTTCATCCTCTAAATTTATAGTATAACATTGAACGGTTAAAGAATGTTTATTTTTAAAATTGATTAAAATGAATTTTCGTGAACAGTTATTGGCAGAACCTTCTAAAAAGAATACTGAATATATAGCATCTGTTGTAGATAGTAACCAGGGATTATTCAATGAATTGATGGAATTAATTTATACCAATGAACCTTATGTTTCCGGCCGTGCTGCCTGGGTTGTAGAAACCATTTGGTTAAAATACCCTTCAGCGATTGAATCTTATATTGTGCAAATGATTGAGTTCCTTCCCCATGCTAAATATAATAATCAACGGAGGCATTTTACTAAAATATTATCAACCATCAATTTAAACCATTTAGATGAAGAACATCTTGGTATTTTAATTGATTCTTGTTTTATCTGGCTTGAATCCCCACAATATCCAACCGCTGTTAAAATATTTTCGATGCAAATATTATTAAATTTTGTTTCGCTTGAACCTGTAATTGTTTCTGAATTGATTGCTATTATTGAAAATCAGATGGAAGATGCCACGCCCGGATTCAAAAACCGGGGAAGAAAAACACTCCTGGAACTTAATAAATTTGTAACGTAGAATTAATTACTCCTGACTAGTTTTAGATTAAATAAGCAAAATATTAATATTTAAATATCTATATATATTGTTTTTTAAATTTAATGATTA
>JBNJFS010000177.1:0-5306 GCA_051747085.1 Bacteroidota bacterium | reverse complement strand
GACCCGATGTTTGAGGAAACATTACAGCCGTTTATTGAGTGGAAAACACAAAAAGGGTTTAACGTTGTGGATGTATATACCGATAACCCCGAGGTTGGTTCAACCACGGCATCAATTAAAAGTTTTTTGGAGGATATGTATAACAATCCTGCTGACGGGGTGGCTCCTACTTTTATCCTTTTGGTAGGCGATGCCGAACAGATTCCTCCCTTCGACGGAACGGATGGTAAAAATCATGTTACCGATTTGTATTTTTGCGAATATACCGGCGATAACTACCCCGATGTATTTTACGGGCGTTTTTCAGCGACTACGGTTGCCGAGCTGCAACCGCAAATAGATAAAACCCTGATGGTTGAAAAGTACCTGATGCCCAACCCTTCGTACCTTGATAATGTGGTGTTGGTAGCCGGAGTTGATGAAAATTTTGCCCCAACCCAGGGAAACGGAGCCATAAACTACCTGAATACTAATTATACCAACGAAACCCATGGAATAAACTCGTATTATTATTTATATCAGGATGACAGTGGTGTGATGAGCTCTGATGATCAGGGAGCTTCTGCATCTATACAGGATTATATCAGTCAGGGAGTAAGCTTTTCCAACTATACAGCACATTGCAGCGATAATGGATGGGGTGATCCTGCTTTTTCTAATAGCGATGTGGCAAAGATGACCAATGAAAATATGTATCCCCTGATGATTGGCAACTGCTGCGAATCAAGCCGGTTTGAAAATAACAGTTTTGGCGAAGCCTTATTACGGGCCGAGAATAAAGGGGCTGTGGGTTATATTGGTGCATCAAACAGTACCTACTGGAATGAAGATTATTGGTGGGCTGTTGGTTTGGGTACCGTAAAAGTGGATCCTTCGTACGAAGAAACCGAACTGGGAGTTTATGATCGTTACTTTCATCTAAACGGAGAAGCAAAAGAAGATTGGTACATTACCCAGGGGCAGCTTTCTGTCGCCGGAAACATGGCGGTGGAAGCATCTACTTCTTCAAGAAAAAAATATTACTGGGAGATCTATCATTTAATGGGCGACCCGTCGCTGACCCCATTCATTACCGTACCCGAAACACTGGTTGCAAGCTATAACCCTGAGGTTATTGTCGGAACAGACAGCTATATGGTGAATGCTGAGGAAGATTCGTATGTTGCCGTTTCGCGTGATGGCGTATTGCTCGATGCGAAACGGGTAGACGAAGCCCAGCAGGTAACCCTTAATTATGATGCACTGACAACCGTAGGTGTTTTAGATCTTGTGATTACCAAACAGAACAAGCAACCGGTGATTGAAGAAATAGACATTGTTCCCTCTACGACCCCTTTTGTTGCACTTGATAATTACCTGATTCACGATACCAACGGAAACGGAAACCGCCAGATCGACTATGGCGAAGAAATTACCCTGGATATACAGGTGAAAAATTTTTCCGATACCTACGATGCATTTAATGTTACAGGAAAACTCATCTCTGCGGATACCAATGTAGTTATTACCGATTCGGTGGAAAATTATGGAGACATTCCACATGTCGATTCTGTATTTGTAAATGCTGCGTATACGGTACAGTTTAAATACCGGATAGACGACAAACAGATGGTTGCGTTTGAATTAATCATGGAAGGTGAAGATTCTGAAGGTGTCCCCTATGAATGGATATCCCAAATAAATATGGTCGTTCATGCTCCGGAAATAAAAATTTCCGATTTAATCATTGATGATAGTGAAGGGAATGGTAATGGTCTTTTCGATCCCGGCGAAAACGTTAACTTAAAACTGGTGGTACAAAACTCGGGAAGCAGCGCTGTGGAAAACCTAAGTGTTCATGCTGATCTGTTAACCACGTTAAGTTCGTTAACCCTGGTTGATACCGTACTTTATAACCGGGCCATAAATGCCGCCGGCAATGATACCCTTACCTTCAGGGCGCACTTAGCATCCTGGGAAAAACCGGGCAATAGTATTGAAGTTGCATTTTCTGTACAGGATGATAATTATGAGTATTTTACCGATTCGGTATCCAAAGAAATTGTTCTGGGTGAGATTCCTGACTTTCCAATACATACGTATGATACGGTTTTTGTAGATACGAAGGCATTCTTTTACGACTCCGGAGGGAAAGATAACGATTATGGAAATAATGAAAATGATACGATCATTTTTTATCCCGAAAATCCCAGAGGTAAGCTTACCGTCGATTTTAATATGTTAGAAATTGAACCGAATGGTACAGACGCATGTTACGACCTTCTGTCATTATATGATGGAGATCCTACAAATAGCGCTAACCTTATAGATGATTACTGTAATTCAAATAAACCATCCTTTTATGCAGCCACCAATGATAAAGGGGCTATAGGCTTTACCTTTTCTTCCGATAATACTGTTACCTTTCCGGGATGGGAGGCAGTGATTGAAAATACCGGCCACCTCGTTCAGTTTATTGTTAAAAATACCAGTGGCGATTTACTGGAAGATGCCCTGGTTGCATTCGAAGGAGAGAACCGGTATACCAACTCAGCAGGTAAGGTGACCTTTAACTATATTCCTCCCGGAGAAAACTTACCCTCCGTAATGAAAAAGACGGGTTATAGCAATCTTTCCTATCCTGTTACGATCGAATCGGATACAACGTTACAGGTAACAATGACCGAAGGTACACCGGCAACCGAAGTAACGTTTGAGGTGTTTTCGGAAATAACCCCTGTAGAGGGTGCACAGGTAGTTTTTAATAACGATACCCTTTATACCACGATCAACGGGAAAGCTGTTTTTAACAATGTCCCGCAAGCCACAGACATGAAGTATGAAATAACAACAGAACATTATCACCCGTTCGTTGATAGTATGGATGTTGCTCTTGAAGATATTACCCGGGAGGTTCTTCTGGATCCGCTAATTTACCGGGTAACCTTTTTGGTTACGGATGGTACCGAGCCCATTAATGAAGCAACGATTATACATAATGCCGAAAACAAGTATACCGATATTAACGGAGAGTTTGTTTTTGAGCTGCCCTATGCTTTGGATCAGGAGTTTATCATTAAAAAAGAAGCTTTTGATGATTGTGATACCATTATTAATATTGACAGAGAGAAATCGGTAGCGGTTGTCCTGAAATTAGCCTCTGGTATAGGAGACCCCATAAGCCGGGAAGTGAAAGTTTATCCCAACCCTACCCAACGATGGTTAAATATCGAGATGAACAATACCGAAAGTACCCATTTCTCGATAACCATTTATGATGTTTTGGGTAAATTGATTTTTGCGGATAAGTTAGACGGAGTTCGGAATATTCGTAAAACCATCGACCTTTCAGAACACCCTAAGGGTTTATACTTCTTAAATATCAAGAGTAACCGGGGCGAGAATATCAGTAAACGGATTATAATTCAATAAAATAATAAAAACAACCAAACCCGCCCTCTTCGCGGCGGGTTTTTTTTGTGGATAATTTTTCAGAACTTTAGCTTGTAAAAGGATAAAGAATGGATAAAGAAAAAAAACGTCTTCTTTACAGCTTTGTTTTTCCCGCATTATTTTTAGTACTCATTTGGCTTGTTAAGATTGTTGAGGTAACCCTTCATCTTAATTTTACTTTTTTGGGTATCTTTCCCCTGCGCACCAAAGGGTTAATAGGAATTGTTACGGCCCCGCTTGTACATTCCGACTTCGGGCATCTTGCAGCCAACAGCCTTCCTGTATTGATTTTAGGAACCGGGTTATTTTATTTCTATCATAAAATTGCGGTTAAGGTATTTTTTTTAATCTATTTTATTTCAAATATCTGGATCTGGTTTGGTGCCCGGTATGCTTATCATATCGGAGCCAGTGGATTAATTTATGGAATGGCATTCTTTTTGTTCTTTAGTGGAGTAATCCGTAAAAATGTCAAATTAATGGCTATCTCTCTGCTTGTTGTTTTTCTTTACGGGAGTTTGGTTTGGGGCCTTTTACCCATTCAGCCCCATGTTTCCTGGGAGTCACATCTTATGGGCGCTGTTGCCGGATTGGTACTTGCTTTTTACTATCGCGACAGAGGGCCTAAAAGAAAAATCTATAGCTGGGAGTTCGAGGAGGAAGAAGAGGATGAAGAGGATGTGCATGCATACTGGAATATAAATTATCATTATAAAGAAAACGAAGATGAAAAGGATGAACCGTAACCGGATACTATTTGTGGTGACCTCCGTTTTTCTTTTGGGTGCCTGTAAAATGGAAGCCCAGGATAAAAAATTTATCCAAACCGGACAGGCCAGTTTTTATGCCGATAAATTCGAAGGCCGTAAAACAGCCAATGGAGAAATCTATTATCATATAAGGAAAACTGCCGCGCACCCCGATTTGCCTTTTGGTAGCGTGGTTAAAGTTACCCATCTCGATAATAATAAATTTGTGGTGGTTCGGATTAATGACCGTGGTCCTTTTGTTGCAAACCGGATTATCGATCTGTCGAAATCTGCTGCCGAAGAATTAGGGTTTGTTGACCAGGGCCTGGCCAGCGTAAAAATTGAGCTTATAGCCTCGACCGATGAGCTGCCCGATGGAAAAGAGCAACAGGCAGAGAAAAAATCCGAATATTATTCCCTGGATGTAAAAAAGGCTTCTCCCTCAGGAAAAGGAGTTCAGATTGGGAGCTTTTCCCGTAACGAGAATGTTTTCCGCATAGTGGAACGTTTAAAAGACAAATATAATCAGCCTGTTTTTCTTGAAATCGCTGAAAAAGAACGACAAAAGCTTTACAGAGTTGTAATAGGTAATTTTTCTTCCGAAAATGATGCCAAAAAATTAAAAAACCGGATTGTAAGAGACTATCCCGATTGCTATATTATAACTTTTTAATAAAATGGATAAACGATTGTATATAGTAATGGAATGCACCATAAGATTCGTAAGTATAAAATTTAGTCAGCCTTTTGTTTTTTGGTTTGACGATTCGTTTTCTGATTGGCTTTGTCCGGTGAGCCGAAAAACAAGCACAGCGGGCGCAGCCTTGAATTTCTTTGCGTACTTTCTTGTTTCAAGACAAGAAAGTATGTGGGGTCCGGGGCAAAGACCCGGATATAAGAAATCATTCAATGCTAAATAATATCAGGGTTTCCGAATGGATGCAATATTTTTATCGCATACCGTCCAAAAAAGAGTGTCTAAAACACATGGTTCCCAACGATTATTAGTTTTGCAATTGACAAAAAAGTAAAACAATAAAAGTCAGAAACCATGATGTTTACAAAGAAACAAACAGAAGAAGTATTAAGCAAATTTTTTATCGGACAATATTGATTTTTTTTATG
>JBNJFS010000176.1:0-5361 GCA_051747085.1 Bacteroidota bacterium | reverse complement strand
ATACCCGGTATGGTGATGTTTAAATATTTCTCTAAAAAGGGACTAAAAATACCATCGAGTAAAACAAACGATTTATACAATATAAAAATTGTTAAACCCAGCGGAGCAATATATAAAAGCCCCTGGAAAAAATACCTGAATAATTTTTTCATTTTTTTTCTTCTTACGTTTATTAAAATATCATTTTTATAACTTTTCTAAGGCTCTTTTTTGAGCTTTCGTAAGCTTATTAACAACCAGCCGGTATGATTCATCAATCCACTGATAAATTAGATTATCGGGAATACTCCCTTGCATTAAAATGGTATTCCAGTGTTTTTTATGCATGTGGTACCCCGGCAAAACACTCCCGGAAAATTGCTCCCTCAACAGAAGGGCTTTTTCTGGTTCGCACTTTAGGTTAATACGAAACTCATCTTCTGTATCGGTTAAGGCAAACATTTTACCCATTACTTTATATACAAGCGTTGTTTCGTCAAAAGGAAGCTCTTCGGTAACTCCTTTTTTATGTAAACAATAGTTTCTAAAATCCTCAATATTCATAATAGTAAGCTGGGTTGAAAAGCATCCTGAATATGTTCAATGTTGGTTTGTCCGTTTATTATTGTTACTGCAACGATATCAAATTGAGTTTCCATATCAATTTTATTTTCCTGAACATAAGCGTCGGCAGCCTGAATAATAAACTTTTGTTTTTTCCTGGTAACCGCTTCTTTAGGATTTTCGAAATATTCGCTGGTGCGTGTTTTAACTTCCACAACCACCAATAGGTTATCTTTTTCGGCAATAATATCTATCTCGTTTTTTCTAAACCGCCAGTTCGTTTCCTTAATAGTATACTGATTTGATTTTAAATATTTTAATGCTATCTCCTCTCCTTTTTTCCCTAATTTATTATGATCTGCCATTATTTTATTTATTTTTGCTTTTTTTAAACGAGAGATCAATATCTACGTCAAACAATCGTTAACTTTATTTATCCTTAAAGATAAATTATTTTAAGCAAATGATAAATTTTCTTTTAGGTTTAATTTTATTTATTGCTGTACCAGAAAAAGAGGATTCCTGCTTTTTTGAGGGAAGAATTGATCTGGTAGAAAAATCATATTATGATACGACCTACTATACCTATTTAATTAAAGACAAAAAATTAAGGGTAAATAAATTTGATCATCATTATAAGCTCATTCAGTCCATCCTTGTTAATTTAGAAAATGAGCAGGTTGTTATCTTAAGTCCATCCAAAAAACTTTTTTCCTACCTTGATTTTGATCCGGCTCGGGGAACAGACGATAAAGATTTCACCGTAAAGAAAACAGGTAACAGCCGTCAGGTTGAAGGAAAAGAATGCTACCAGTGGAGAGTAAAAAACAAAAACATGAATACCGAAGTAGCCTTTTGGGTATCTGAAGAAAACCCCTTGGTCTGTTTTCCTGATTTTATAAAACTACTGAACTGTTCGGAACGAACGTTTAATTTTTTTGAAATAATCCCTGATACCCATGGTTTTTTCCCAATGCTTACCGTTGAAAGAACATTACTGAGAAAAGAAAAAAGACGTATCGTGATTACAAAAATAAACCATCAAGAAATTAATAACCAGACGTTTGAAATACCTCATGATTTTGAGGAAGTAGAAAACTAATCCCTGAATTTTACTCTCGCTCCTTCTCCTGTTATGTTTAATTCTACGGTTGCTCCCAAAACCAATGCTAAATTATCGGGAATATGCCCTGCCGGGAAATGATAACAAACCGGATAATGATATTCATCCACAGCTTCCTGAATTATTTCGTACGCTGTTCTTCCATAGGCAACGGTATTGTCATTCATACCGGTCATTCCCCCAACAACCAGTCCTTTAAGGTTTTCCAGCTTCCCGCTATACTTTAAATTCATCATCATGCGGTCGATATGATAGAGATACTCATCCAGATCCTCAATAAATAAAATTTTTCCTTTCATGTTGATATCATATTTCGTTCCGGATATGCTGTATAATACAGACAGGTTTCCACCCACGAGCTTTCCGGTTACCTCTCCTTTCCGGTTAAATGGGTGTGAAGAAACAACATAATCCCCAGGATTGCCCCAAAGTGCTTTTTTTAAGGTTTTTATTGCCTTGTTCTGAATGCTGTCCCGGGGAAAGTTTAAGGGCATAATCCCATGAATCGTTTTTACCCCCAGATTTTGATTCAGATGTGCATGCAGGGCAGTTATATCACTATAACCAACAATCCATTTAGGATTTTTTATAAACCGGGAGAAGTCGAGATGAGGGAGTACTTTGATTGTACCATATCCCCCACGGGCGCAAATAATCGCTTTTATATTGGGATCGTCAAGCATAAATTGCAAATCATTGGCTCGCTCAATATCTGTGCCTGCAAATTGCCGT
This sequence comes from Bacteroidota bacterium, assembly GCA_051747085.1. Lineage (GTDB taxonomy): Bacteria > Bacteroidota > Bacteroidia > Bacteroidales > UBA12077 > UBA12077. Next base: position 2,963 of record JBNJFS010000176.1, on the reverse strand, counting down.
TCCTGGTTAAAAAGATTTTTTCCAAAAACAATATACAAACCCCATTGTTCAAAAATTTTTACAGCTGCTTCAATATCACTCTTTTCAATTTTACGGGCCGGAGCAACTATTCCAATGGTATCACCGGGTTTTAAGTTCGGAGGAGTAATCATCGCCTATCGTTTTTATTCCTTGTAAAACTAAATAATATTTATTTGATGAAAAAAAATATTCCTTCGTATATTTGTCCGGTATTTTAAAAATCGCCTTAAATATTTTATTTGACATGAAAAATCCGAAACGATACCTAATTACATCCGCCTTACCCTACGCAAACGGTCCTTTACATTTGGGCCATATTGCCGGAGCATACCTGCCGGCCGATATTTATGTCCGTTACCTTAAATTAAAAGGAAAAGATGTGGCTTTTATTTGTGGTTCCGACGAGCATGGAGTTCCTATTACTCTTCGCTCAAGAAAAGAGGGTGTTTCGCCACAGGATGTTGTCGATAAATATCATGGAATGATAAAAAAGGCTTTTGCCGAGTTTGGTATTGATTTCGACATTTATCATCGTACATCTTCTAAATTACATCACGAAACAGCATCGGATTTTTTCAAAACCATGTACGACAAAGGCGAGTTTATTGAAAAAGAAGAAGAACAATACTACGACGAGAAAGAACAACAGTTTTTAGCCGACCGCTATATAATCGGGACCTGTCCTAAATGCGGATATGAAGAAGCGTATGGCGATCAGTGTGAAAAATGTGGATCAAGCTTAAGCCCCAAAGAATTAGAAAATCCAAAATCTCGATTAAGTGGAAATTCACCCCTGTTAAAAAAGACCAAACACTGGTATCTGCCCCTGGATAAGTATCAAGGTGAATGGCTGGAAGAGTGGATCGACAGTCATAAATCGGACTGGAAATCAAACGTTTACGGACAGTGCAAATCGTGGTTAAATGGTGGTTTGCAGCCACGTGCGGTAACCCGCGACCTGGACTGGGGTGTGCCTGTGCCGGTTGAAGGGTCAGAAGGTAAAGTGCTATATGTTTGGTTTGATGCACCTATCGGTTATATTTCAGCGACCAAAGCATGGGCACAGGAAAACAACAAAAACTGGAAAGATTACTGGCAGAGTAAAGATTCACGGTTAATTCACTTTATCGGAAAAGATAATATTGTTTTTCACTGTCTGATTTTTCCGGCTATGCTTAAGGCTCATGGCGATTATATTTTGCCTGATAACGTACCGGCCAACGAATTTTTGAATTTAGAGGGCGATAAATTATCTACCTCACGAAACTGGGCGGTTTGGATTCACGAGTATCTGCAGGATTTCCCCGGCAAACAGGATGTTTTAAGATATACCATTTGTGCCAATTCGCCGGAGCAAAAGGACAATGATTTTACCTGGAAAGATTTTCAAAACAGAAATAACAACGAACTGGTTGCCATTTTAGGAAATTTTGTAAACAGAACATTGGTGCTTACTCATAAATATTATGGAGGCAGGGTTCCCGAACGTGGTTCATTAACCGGTTTTGATAAAGAAACATTAGCCGAAATGACGGTTATCCAAAAAAATCTGGAAAAGAGTATTGAAAGTTTCCGCTTCCGCGAAGCGGTTAAAATAGCCATGGATTTAGCTCGTTTAGGCAATAAATATTTAGCTGACACGGAGCCCTGGAAAGTTATTAAAACCGATGAGGAGCGCGTAAAAACCATCATGAATATCTCTATTCAGATTTCGGCTGCCCTATCCATCATTATTGAACCATTTTTACCTTTTACTGCGGATAAACTGCGCAAATTCCTTAATATTAGCAAGCTAAACTGGGATTTAGCCGGTAGCGACAGTATTATTGAAGCGGGACATACGATTAATAAAGCTAAACTTTTATTCGATAAAATTGAAGATGAAGCCATCGAAAAACAAATACAAAAACTTATGGACTCAAAAAAAGCAAACGAAGCAGAAAAACAGCAAGTTGAACCTGCCAAAGAAAATATTACGTTCGACGATTTTGTGAAGATGGATATTCGCACCGGTACTATTTTAGAAGCCGAACGTGTACCCAAAACCGACAAACTGATTAAGCTTAAAATTGATACCGGAATAGATCAGCGAACGGTCGTTTCCGGTATTGCTGTGGATCATAAACCCGAAGATATTATTGGAAAACAGGTAAGTATCCTGGTTAATCTTCAGCCCCGTAAAATTCGTGGTATCGAGTCGCAGGGAATGATTTTAATGGCCGAAGATGCTAGTGGAAAACTGGTTTTTGCCGTTCCCGAAGAAAAAACAAGCAACGGGGCAAGTATAAAATAGTTTTTTAGTTCTGTGTTTTGAGTTCTGAGTTCTCAGTTTTATTTGACGCTGGAATGTTCTATCGGACGATTCCAGGTCATATAACTCCCTTAACTTTCCAACGTCCGAAGGACTTGGAAACGTTGAAAATTTATTCAATTATTAAATCCTTAATTCTCTCTTCTATCCTCTCTATGGATAAATTATGTGTTGCAATAAAATTGTCTATTCCATCAAAAGAATTTACCACTTCTCTTTTTTTAATAAAATCAGACTTATCTCTCTTAATAATCAGGTAAGATGTCCAGGGATAATCCAGAATATTTTCTACAAAACCATGTTTTATAGGATTGGTATGAATATAAACTATCAAATTAATAAAATATCTTTCGCAAGTAACTTCCTTACGCTCATAATTTTTCTGAAAAAGTGCACCTACACGGCCATGCCGATTATTAAACCATCTCGAGTAAGCATTAAAAAAGTGTTTAAACTGTTCCGTAGGCCTGGGTTTAATTTTAAATCGTTTGTCTGGTATATCCGGGAAATGTGTACTCCACTTTAAATATGGATTGTTTGATTCTGCATGTTCTGAATTAAAGTAACCGATTTCATTTTCTTCTTTAATCCTAACCAAAAGATGAAAATGATTACGTAAAAGTGCCCATGC
>JBNJFS010000175.1:0-5386 GCA_051747085.1 Bacteroidota bacterium | reverse complement strand
ATCCGCTTGCTCAGCTGAAATGTCTACACTACCACCATGGTTAGTAAATTTTATTGCATTTGAAATCAGGTTTCTCAACACTGTTTTTAACATATTAGCATCAGCAAAAACGATTAAGCTTTCCTGTGCCAAATTATTAATGGTTATAGATTTCGTATTAGCGAATGGTTTAAGCATTTCAATAATTTCAAAGCTAATGGTTCTAAAATTCAATTCTTTCGGCTCGAAAAGAAATTTCCCCGATTGAGATTTGGCCCAAATTAGAATGGAATCCAGCAAATTGTGAACTTTTTGAGCTGATTGATAAATAATATTTACCTGTGATTCGATTTTCTCAATGTCGTAATCACGAACATTATTTGATAATAATTCTAAAAACCCTAACATAGAATGAAACGGACTTTTTAAATCATGCGCAAGGATGGATATAAAAAGGTCTTTGTCAATATTTAGTTTTTCGAGAATAGCTTCATTTTCTTTTAATTTATCCTGAGCTTGCTTGCGTTCTGTTATATCAATCATAATCAACAGACAATGTTTTTTATTTTCAGAAACAATACCTGTAAGCTGAACATAAAAAGGTTGATTGTGATTTTCTGACAGGCTAACCTCACATGATTCTTTATGGAAGCTGCTCATTACCTTATCGAGAAAGTGATTGAAGATTGTTCTTGTTTCTTTGGATACAAAAAGGCCAAACATTCTATTAATTAATAATGAGCGTTCTTTGCCCAGCATGGTTGCACCACTAAGGTTTAACTCAATAATTTCACCCTTTTGAGAAAGCGTAAAATAGCCTACCGGAGCAAAATCATACAATTGAATATATTTTTCGGCGGATTCCTGAGCGGTGGCTCTTGCCCTCTCAAGTTCCTCGCTCTGCATTTCAAGCTCTATCTGATGAACTTCAAGTTCATGAATGAGTTTCAACGTTTCAGTTTCGGAATGTTGTGAATCAGAAGCTGCCTGTCTTTTTTTGAGCAATTCTTCTGCCTTTTGTCGAAGTTTCTCACTTTCTGATTTGATATTTCTTTTCATTGTAATCAAAGATTTAAATAATATTCTTGCCTGCCAGCCAAAGCTGCCTGCTTGTTCGGCAGACTAGGTAAACTGGCAAACAGGCTGTTACTAAACTACCAAACCCCGCTTTATTGTTGATTACGAGTTGGCTTGTTGTATGCTTGTCTTCCGTCATCAAGCCATTGTCAATATAAAGTTTTGGGGTTAGTAACTTTGTACTTAGTCATTCATTTTTTTTAAAGATGGTGAGAAATTTATAAAACCATGTTTTTAATTTTTTAAACCATTTATCAATAAATTTATTATTGGATTTATTATTATTATTATGCTCACCTATCAACAAAGCAATGGGTTTAAGTTCTTCATACTCATTGCAAACCACTTTTAACATGGCGGCGAAGGGTAAAAACAGAATCATGCCGGCTACACCCCAAACCGAAGCACCGATGATGATGCTTAAAATCGAGGTTAAAGCGTTAATTCTTAAATTTCCTCCCACGATTTTTGGGGTCAGAAAATTACTTTCAATAAACTGAACGAACCAGAAGAAAATAGCTATGGTTATTGGCATCCAAATAGAATCATAGGATATTAAAGCATATAATATAGGAATGGCAGCTCCCAAGAAGGTTCCGGCATAAGGAATAAGAGCTAAGACAGCGGCCAGAAACCCGAAAAGGAAAGGACTGTCAATGCCAATAATCCAAAGCCCGATACTGTTCACTAATCCCAGTATTAGAATAACTACCATCATTCCAAAAAGGTACTTCTTACCAACCTTATGAACAGATTTAAACATTTTGAAGGCTTTTTCTCTGTTCTTCTGAGGATAAAAACGGATAAAAGCGCCGACCAGCCCGTCTCTGTATATTAATATCAGAAAGGAGAATATAAGTGAAGTTAACAGGCCAAAAATGATACTAGCTGTGCTGCTGAAGGTTTTGCTTAACAATTTATCAGCTGATTTGTTTAACCAGTTTTTGAGCTTATCTAACAACTCACCTTTTTCCAGTTCTGGTAAAAATTCAATATTTTTATTGATGTATAATGTGGCGTCAGTAAAAACATTAAGAATTTTACCTTTAAAATTGACCAAGTCTTCGGAAAGTTGAATGATTTGATTTGAGAAAAGAAAAATACTTCCCCCAATGATCAGTAATAAGCCCAGAAGGGATAGAGAAGCCGACGCTATCTTATTTACACCCCATGATTCAATTTTCCGGGCAGCCGGAAAGGTTATAAATGCTATTAAAAAGGCAAATGCGACAGGAATAAGCACTGATTTCGCCAAAATTAGAATGGCAAATAAGCCTACAACTGTGGCTATAGCATAAAATAATTTTTGAAAAGACAGGTGCATATTAAATAAGGCTTAAAAATGTATTTATGAACTGTTTATTTTTTAAATTTTGAAATATTAACTACCGATAAAAGACAATCTTGTTCTTCCAGAGTTACTATACCTTCAATATAAGCATAACACAATGAATTATTATCATAACCAAGCATCACTTCACAGGATTCTTTTTTATTGCTCGTATACACTTTGCTTAAAAAATCATTAAATATTGATTTTGAATCTTTGTGAATAAATAGCTTGAAATTGGTATCAATTAATGAGAATCGTTTTTCCTGAAGCATTTCAGCACCTGAGAAGTTCAGATCATGGATTACACCATCCCGATCGATTGTAAAATAGCCCATTGGAGAAAAATCGTACAACATTGTATATTTTTTAAGGGCCTGTTCAGCAGTTTCGTAAGCCTGCCGCAATTCTTCGTTTTGCATTTCTAATTCTATCTGATGTACCTGTAATTCATGTACCAGCTTTTTAATATCGGCTTCTATAATTTTCTTGTCTGCTTTTTTTTGTTTTTCTTTTAGCAATTTTTCAGCTTTCTTACGTAGCATTTCTGCATTTGTAAAATCCAGTTCTTCAGTAGTCATGGCTTTAATGTATTTAGTTTATCATTTTATATATTAGTATCAATCCTGTAGGTTTTTTAAAATGGTTTAGCAGGATATTTATTGACCATTCAATATCAATTATTTTATTTTCAGATGCTTTTACCTGCATTTGGTATTTGCAATTCAGCGATTCATGCAATATTTTATTTAACTCCTTATCAACCTTTTCCCGGTTTGGTTCAGGAATAAATAGCTGAATAAAATTTTTATTCAGTGTTGATTTATATGTTTTACCGAAAAATAATTCAGCCTGTGGATTAAACTCCAGTACTTTCATGTCCTTTGATAATCGCACGATTACATCTGATGATGTATTTAGGATCAAACGATGCATTTGATTGGTTTCCATTAACTCCCCTTCCAATTGCTTAATATTGGAATTGTCAATAAAAGTGATTACCAAACCATCTATTCTGTCGTCTAAAGTACGATAGGGCATAATGCGAACTGAAAACCACCGATTATCTTTTGTAGGAATTTGTTTTTGGATAAAAACAAGCGTCCGCAATACTTCGCGTGCATCGTTAGCCAGGTTGGGATAAGAAAGGTCGGATACCAAATCTGTAATGGGCCGCCCGATATCACTTTTTATTAGTTTAAAAATTTTAGTTACTTTATCTGTGTAACGACGAATATTTAACTCCTTATCAAGGAAAAGTGTAGCAATATCGGTGCTATTCAGCAAGTTTTTCATATCGTTATCCACCTGCAAATATTCATCAACTTTGGACTGCAGTTCAGCATTTACTGTTTGAAGTTCTTCATTCAGGCTTTGCATTTCTTCTTTTGAAGTGGTAAGCTCCTCGTTGGCGGATTGCAGCTCTTCGTTGGTTGATTGCAATTCTTCATTGGTAGATTTTTGTTCTTCCTGAGCCGTTTGCATCTCTTCGGTATTGCTCTGCATCTCATCACGTAAACGTTGCAACTCTTCTTCCAGCTCTGCCTGCTTAATACTATGTAAATTTTTGTCTCCTTTTTTTGTTTTTAATCTAATTTCGTCGGTCTTGGGCAAGTCAAGAAAAACGACCATAATCATGCCTTTTAAAACATCCGGCTTGTCAATCCACTGAATTTTAACATTTACGTTTTGTGCACCGCCATTGGTACCTATTTTTAAATGATGTAAAACTACCGTTTCTTTTGTTTTTAAAGCTTTACGAAATGCAGGAGGAAATTCGTTGCGTAAACCTTCGCGCAGCATGGCAAAAATATTCATGTTCGCTTTACCCACCGATGGTTCCAGATATTTCCCCGTACGTCCGCTGATGTATATGATGTCTCCTTTTTCGTTTACCAAAACGCCCGGAGGTGAAAAATGCTGCAATAAAAGTTGATCAGCCAAAGATTGAATATTTGGATATGATTTGGGGGTCACTTTATTTTCAGTATGTGTAGGAGTAGTTCTGGAAAAAGAAGATGGGAAATCGAATAAGTCAGGTCCTTGTGCGGTTGGTGAATGTTTGAAAATTTTATGTTTGGGATCAACTGCTGAAAACAGATGATTTTGAGTACCAAGTGTCTCAGCGCTACCCAAAACTATAATTCCATTAGGATTGAGGCTATAAGAAAACAGTCCGAGAATTTTCTTCTGCAACTCAGGATTCATATATATAAGCATATTGCGGCACGAAACAATGTCCATCTTGGTAAAAGGAGCATCCATAATGATGTTATGTTTTGCAAATACCACCATTTCCCTTATTTCAGTTTTAATACGATAGCCCTCTTCTGTTTTAACAAAAAAACGACTCAAACGTTCTGGAGATACATTGGCCGAAATATTTTCGGAAAAAACGCCTTTTCTTGCTGCTTCAATAGCATCAATGTCGAGATCGGTTGCAAATATCTGCAGTGAAATATCATTTTGATGTTTCTTCTTTTCAATCGCTTCTTTAAATACCATGGCTAATGAGTACACCTCCTCCCCGGTTGAACATCCCGGCACCCAGGCTCGTAAATTGGAACCTTCCTGCAGGTCATCAAGCAAATCCGGAATCACTGTTTCTTTTAGTTTTTCCCATAAGCCGGGATCACGAAAAAAACTGGTTACCCCAATCAATAATTCTTTAAAAAGAATATCCATTTCTTTAGGATTTTCCTGTAAGAAATGTACATACGAACTAATCTTATCAATTTTATGAACTCCCATGCGCCTTTCAATTCGACGATATACAGATTTTTTTTTGTACATCGAAAAGTCATTACCCGTATGCGATCGTAGCAGGATAATTATTTTTTCGAAAGCACTTTTATCTTTATTATCAATGTTATCATCTGGTTTAAGCACCGGAATTCGTTTGAAGAAATCATGAAGCATCGAGGGCAGTTCATTTGCAGGAGCAACAATATCAACAATCACAGACTCTATGGCGCTTTGGGGCATACTATCGAATTTTGC
>JBNJFS010000174.1:0-5391 GCA_051747085.1 Bacteroidota bacterium | reverse complement strand
TCATTTGATAATGCTACAAATGTTAAAATTATAGCTATAAGTAAGGTTTTCTTCATAATAAATAATGGTTTTTGAGTAGATAACTGTTAGAACTGATTTTATTCAATTGGTTTAATTAAATGTTGAAAAATGATATTTAAAAAAGAAACCGGTTTCTTTCTGATGTATATTTTTATCGATACCTATACTTACCTGAAGGAAAACAGCGAGGTTTTAAAAGAATGTTTTTTTGAAGATTGGTGAATAATCCTTTTTACTGAATAGCATCCAATGCTTGTTTGAAATATTTCCGGTTTAATGAAGTTAGGAATTGTTCAAAGGCTTTATCTTTTGCTTCTTCGGTACTGTAGCCAACACCTTTAATACTTTCTGTTTGTTTACTCCAGGTTGTTTTTCCTGAACTATCCTGAATGATTAATTCGCCCGAAATATAAACCGAAACAAGGCCGCCGGCACGTTCACCTTCCCGGTATTCAAAATTAAGATCTAAAATATAATCTGCAATTTTCCCGGATGGGTTAATAAATCCAAATTGACGTATATTTTGGTTAAAAATACCGGTAATTTTGTTGCACTGATTTTCTTTATACCTGCTTTTATCCATGTCAAGTGCAATAGAAGGTGCTTTTATAAAAATATCAACGGTAGCAGGTTTGATATAATGTTTTTGAATCAGTCCGCGTATAAAAGGATCATCAACGGACTGTTGTGCCAGATCTTTTAAATCTATGGATGCCGTTATTTGTTCTTTTTCGTTTTTGGAATAAACAGGTTCCGGTTCTAACTGAACAATTCCATTAGCATCAGAGTTCTTTTGGTCGTTTTTTAAATAACCTCCTGTATATAGAAAAGAAACAGGCATTCCCTGAACAGGGTTTTCCAGAAAAGTTACTGAAAATTTAAGGTTGTCTTTAAAACTTTCTCTTCGTTTTACTGTTACGGAGTTTCTTTTTGACTTTATATTTAAATTATTTAAAATTCTGTTAACCGAAACGAATAGTTCATTACCAATATCCATATTTTGATTATTGTAAATTGCAGGATTTTCCTCGTTTAGGTATTGTTTTATAGCTTGTAGCCCTTGCAGGTAAAAGGAGATGGCTTCTTTGGGTTTGTTTTTTTGCTCTTCCTCTTTTCCCGATTGGTATTTTGACAGTGCGGTAGCAATGGCTTCCTGCTTTCTTTTCTCTTTCATTTCATGGTAGGTGCGCTGGTTAATTTTATAATATACCCAATAGGCATCCTCATTTTCGTAAAAGTTAACCGGTTCGAACCCTTCAAGGTAATCGTCGGTACTTATTTGTATTTTTTGATCATATGTTTCTGAAAATCCGTATTTGGTTTCAATAGCATGTAATACAGAGGTTGAGCTCACATTTGAAGATACACTTTCGGCTAAATCGGCAAGTGCCTGCCTTCGTGCTTGTGTAATATACTGTGCTGAAGTTCCTACTTTTCTTACCGAAGCAATTCCAACATAATACCCCGGAATAATTGGTTTTTGCTTAACCCAGTCAGGTAATGCTTCAAACTCTGCAGCTTGTTTTTTTGCAGCACAAGAGCTTAAAATAAATACAAGGATAACCAGATATTTTTTCATTATTGTTCAGGGTTATATTTATCAATAGTATCGGTTACATCTTTTGCCGATTGTTCGATAAGTTCATTCAACAATTCCTGTGCCGTTTTAATATCTTTATCTGCTTTTAACAGGTTGTGTAATTTGTTGATATCGCTTTTATTGTCATGCTGAACATCCTCTTTAGAATTTTTATCCTTGTATCTCCAGTAGCCCGGAATTAAATTGTTCCGGTCTCCTTTATATTCAGCATAATGCAATTGGTCTGAGTTACTTTTATTAAATGCATTTGAAGCCAATACCGAATTATTTTCGGTTGAAACCAGTTTGAAACTCATTGCCAGCGATGCTCTGTTGTTTTTTTTATATTCAAGGTAAGTCGTTTTGTAATATTTTACTTTTTCAATTTCTTCACCTTCGGCATTTTTCGTTTTGGTAACTTCTTTAATATATCCTTTTTGTTTTTCTTTTGTTACTCGTCCGTTACTTGCTTTTACAGAGGACACAGTTCCTGTTAAAACCGCACTAATGCCGGCAAGATTGGCAGCCTTCATATTCATCTGTCCGTTTTCGTATATATTTACATTCAGTGATGCAGGATCAATTATCTTCAGGAATGGGTTATTTAACCGGTTTAAATTACTTTTAATGCCTGAGGCAATTTTATTTGATGCATCCCTGTAGTTGTATGAAGTGTATGATATATCAGAAACTAAAATAGTAATAGTCCCCTTTTCCTGAGCTTCATTTTTTAAAGCAACGGATTGTTTGTAATTCCCTGCACCATTTATAATTGTTTCGAATGTGTAATAGGCTTTTCTAAACATTCCATTCTCGAGATAATGATTTGCTTCACGATACATCGGTTCATATTTTGCTGTGATGTATAAGTCTTTTACATCTTTATAACTGGCATCAATGCCTTTTATTTCTTCGAAAACAGCTAATGCTGCATTAAAATCTTGGCGATTTAATTTATCTACGCCATCGGCATATTTTTTATTTAGATAATCACCTTTGGCTTCTTCGTAATACTCTTTGTAATATTCTGGAAAATCCAAATCTACATTTACTAACTTTATCTTATTATAATATTTTTCTGATTCAAGATAATTATATACCGCTTTTTTATAATCGGCTTGTTTGTATGCCTGGGTAAAATCTGCCAGTTTTCTGTCTAGTGTTATTTGCCCTGTTTTTCGCAACCCAAGCTTGGCATCGACATTCGAATCTTTTTTCTTTACCGCCTGATAATAATAATCGGCAGCATCTTCATATAATCCGGCTTCTTCGAATTTAGCTGCTTTTTTGGTATATCTTTTTGATGCACAGCCTGATACAATTAAAATGACACTTAGTAAAAGTAGAATTTTTTTCATGGTTTTGCGCTTTAGTATTGATAGCGAAAAATAAGCATATAATTGGAATTTTAAAAATTTAGTTCTTATATGTTGTTTTTAAGTGTTTTAGTTATGATGTAACTATTTACCTAGTTTGATTACTATAAAAATAGTTGTATAATTAAAAAAATAGTTATATGTTTGCTTTATGAAAGAATTAACCAAAGCTGAAGAACAAGTAATGCAGTATCTCTGGGATATTAAAAAAGGATTCCTAAAAGATATTGTTGACAAATATCCCGATCCGAAACCTGCTTACACAACCATTTCAACGGTTGTACGTGTGCTAGTTAACAAAGGATTTATTGGATTTAAAACCTACGGAAAATCGAACGAATATTATCCGCTAATTAGTAAAAAGGACTACGCAAAAGTATTTGTTAAAGGAGTAGTGAAAGGTTTTTTTAATAATTCGGCCGGCAAATTGGTTTCGTTTTTTACATCCGAAAACGATTTGAGTATAACAGAGCTGGAAAAATTAAAAAAGCAGCTTGAAGAGCAAATTGAGTTAAAGAAAAACACCAAAGAGTAATGGATTATCTTTTTGAAAGCGCTATCATAATTTCTTGTTTTTACGTTTTTTACGAATTATTCTTGAAACGTGATACCTGGTTTGGGTTTAACCGCTTTTTCCTTTTATTTGGTGTTGTTTTTTCTCTATTGGTTCCATTGCTTGATTTTTCAGCATCTGTTGATTTGGTTCATTCTAAAAATCAGTTCGAATTTAACGAATACCTGTATATTGGTAACACAGTAAATTATATGAAGGACCAGACTGTAGAATCTGTTTCACATTTTAATTTCATATTTCTTATTTACTTACTAATTACCGGATTGTATTTGTTGCGATTTGTATACCAGTTTTATAAAATAATAAAAATTATACGTGCCAATGAGATAATAAATGATAAGAATAAAAAAATAGTACTTCTGAATGATAACACAGCCCCATTTTCGTTTTTCAATTATATTTTTATTTCGAAAGATGATTATGGTTCGAATGAGTTGTTACAGCACGAATTCGTTCATGCACAACAAAAACATTCGCTTGATGTTATCCTTCTTGAATTAATTCTTGTTTTTCAGTGGTTTAATCCTTTCATGTACAGGTATAGACGAGCTTTTAAAGAAATTCATGAATATCTGGCCGATCAGGGAGTGATGAAAGTAAATCATGATAAAATTGCTTATCAGAAACTCATCCTGGATCAGATAGAAAAGAGCTTTAAAGTAAATCTGGCCAGCCATTTTAATTATTCATTAACAAAAAACAGAATAAAGATGATGACAAGAATAAATTCAAGTAAAACAGCAAAACTGAAGTTGCTACTCATAGTGCCTTTTACCGTTTTTCTTTTGTCTGCTTTCACAATTGAAACAGCCACGGAAAAGGTTTTTAATACGGTTCAATTACAGAACCATGATAAGTCAACCAAAACGCCATCAATTTTTCCCGTAAAGGAAATTGATGGTGTGAAAATTTCTTCCGGATTTGGCATGCGAATGCATCCAATTAAAAAAGAACAAATGATGCATAATGCTGTTGACATAAAAGCTCCCGAAAGGACTCCGGTATTTACAACTGCAGATGGTTTGGTTCGGAAAGTGAAACAAAACCATACTGAAGGGAAAGGATATGGGAGGTATATTATTATTGACCATGAAGATGGTTATTCAACTTTATATGCACAGCTATCTGGTTATAATGTAAAAGAAGGTGCTGTAGTAAAACAAGGGGATATTATTGGATATGTTGGAAGTTCGGGAGTTTCAACCGGCCCGCATTTGCATTACGAAGTGATGAAAGATGGCGAGAATGTAAATCCCGAAGATTATTTTTAAAATTATATTCGTGCCACGCATTCCAGACGTGGCACGAAATTTTATTCGTTAATTTTCGAGGAAATAATAGGCTTCCCCCATATCGCCATATTTTTTGTCTTTTAAAACAAGTCGAATTTTTGTTTTCTCACCATCCTTATTATTACCTAATTCTGTATGGACCAGGTAAGCGTTTAATGTGTCTTTGCCTGCAAATTCTTTTACTTGCTGAATAAGATTTATTTGTACAGGTTCGTCGTTAATATAAACCTGGATATCTAAATTTTCTTTTTCGGGAGCTAAATCAGGATTGTTTTGGTCAGTATTTTCTTCGAAGTATCTGCTTAATGCCATGGGCCTGAAATAAATGGTATAACCGGGGTATGCTCCCTGAACTCTGAATACATTAACACCATAAACTTCTAATTTGTCATATTTTATATCCAAATTCATAGTATCATCTACCATTAGATTCCATGCCCAGAATTCCAGTTTTGTTTTTCCATAATCCTGCATTCTAACAGAAGCTAATCCATAATATGTCCCTTTATTTACGGTCAGACTATAATTTCCTTCTGTATCTGAAAAAGT
>JBNJFS010000173.1:0-5396 GCA_051747085.1 Bacteroidota bacterium | reverse complement strand
GTTTTATAGTTAAAGGTGTAGTCTCCAGGGTTAAAATTGTTAAAACAGTAAACATAAAATAAGAACTTACTACCAATCCTTTATAAAGGTAACTTCAAACTAGTTCAATTGCTATTACGAACCGTGTTCTAATTATTTTGTCAACACAAAATATGGATCAACTGTATTATTGCCTCGTTCCCAAATTTGTTCTCCATTTAACCAAATAATATTCTGCAGGATTGCATTTTGAGTTCTTTGATATGACACTTCTATAGTATCTGTATCGCTATCGTTCCACTGAATATAGGTAATTGGTTTATCCGCTGTTTCTGAATGATTTAAAAAAATTTTAATTCTATACTCAGATTCATGCTTATAAAGCATAAAATTTCTTAGATTATCCGTATTTGGGTCATAAACTTCTTGTATTTCGTCATTGATTACATATAATATTTTAATATTTGATGTATTCAAATGATTTGGATTTTCTGGGTTTAATAAATCTTCATTTTGGGTATTAAAAACAGAAAACTCTAACTTAGCATCTATATTAAATTGTTCATCCATTTCATCAGATTCATCTGATTTACTACAAGCTAAAAAAGAAAAGGTAGCTACAGTTAAAATAATTAAAAATGCTAACTTCCTTGTTTGTTTGAATTTTTCCATATCGTTCAAAATTTAATTTTTATAAATAAAAATTAAACCAACTCAATCATTAAGGATTAGACAAGTCCGAAGATTAATTTCCAGTACTACTAGTAGTCGTAGTCTCTTTATCTTCGACTTTAGTATCTTTATTATCTTCTTCGTCTTCGTCAATCGGAGGCCACAAATCATCATCAGGTACTCCCCCTCCTTTAATCATTAACAGCGCACTAAAATCTAAAGCATTCGAAAAATTGTTCATTGATTTTTGATTGTTCTCGTTGCGGAATAAATTTTTTAATGTTTTCATAATTTTATTGATTTAAGTTTAAAAAATATTACATTTTAATTATTAAAGTCCTCTCATATATATGTTCCGAAAAACGACAAAATGTTATCATCATTTTTCAATTATTTTTCATTTTTTTTAAATTTATTTTTTATCTTGCTAAAAATCTGGAGGTTATAAATCAAAAAAAATCAAACTTTTTATGAAAAAATTAGTATATAGAGATAGAATTTTAAAGGTATGATGAAAAAAATCGTTTTTATTCTTCTTTCTTTCTTATGGATTTTTGATTTCTGTCAGCCGGTATCTGCTTTTGTTAACGATAACACCGAAAAGGAGCAAAAAGCAAAGACTCATTATTCTAAAGGGGTAGTTTATGGGCGACAGGGAATTTTAGACAGTGCTTTATGGCATACCCAGCAAGCCATTGCAATGCTAGAAAAAGTTAATAAAGACCATTCTATTCCGTTAGCCCATGCTTACCAGAGTATGGGTATTATTTACAAATTATCGGGGAAATATGATTCTGCTCTTACCTATTACAATCGCGCCGAGAAAATTTACCACTACCAAAATAAAATAGGATTATTAGCCTATATATACGGTAATAAGGCCAACATCTATTTTATTCAACAGGACTATACCAAAGCCCAGAATTTTCTGCTTAGAGCAGCTTCAATTTTCAAAGAAGACCCTCAAAAATATAAACAACAACTTGCATCTAACTATAATAACCTGGGGAATATATTAAGAACCGATAAAGAATTTGAAAAAGCTATAAAACACTATTTAACAAGTTTACAGTTAAAGGAATACAAACTTACCTCAGAATCAACGTATGCTAACCTGGGGTATTGCTACGAAAATCTGGGAGAGACAAAAAAAGCCGAGCAGTACTATTTAAAAGCCATTGAAACCATCCGGGCCCATTTTAGCGATACCAACTTATGGCTTGCCCTGCATTATGGTAATTATGCGCTGTTTTTATCCAATCAAAACCGAAATAAAGAAGCGTTGGATTATTTTTACAGGGCTTTAACCATAAACCAAATTAATTTCGGAGAAAAAAACCCACAAACATCTGAGAGCTACAACCATATCGGTTATTTTTATCATCAAAACAATGATTTAGATAAGGCCCTTTATTATTACCAAAAAGCATTACTATCCATTTCCGACAACTTTAACGACACGGCATATTCGGCAAACCCTACCCTTAAAAATATTCTATCCAAAACGCATTTACTGGATATCTTAAAAAACAAAGCAATAGCCCTTTCTGAGCTGGCAGAGCAGAAGAAAGACCCGGACCTGTTTTATCATAGTATGCATACTTTTGAACTGGCCCTTGAAACATCCAATATAATCCGAACCGGATATTTAAATGAACCAAGCAAACTACAACTGGTACAAAATACCGAAGAGATCATTTCAAAGGCAGTAGAAGCAAGTTACCATGCATACCAACTGGAAAAAAAGAGTGATTTTCTTCATTATGCTTTTCGATTTATAGAATCGGGCAAATCGGCTGTTTTGCTCGAGACCATTAAAGGAAACCAGGCTTTAAACGTTGGTAATATACCCGATTCGCTTAAACAGAAAGAAAATCAACTGGAAAAAGAGATTTTTAACTATGAAGAATTGATTTATGAGGAAAACAAACGGGAAAATCCGGACCTGAAAAAATTAGCTTACTGGAATAAAAATCTCTTTGAGCTAAAACAAAGTTATGCCGATCTAATTGTCGTATTGGAACATCAATATCCGGAATATCATAATTTAAAATATAATCAGAACATTGTAAGCCTGGAATTTGTCAGGAATAAATTAGCTGCCAACGAAGTGTTCCTGGAATATAGTTTCGCCGATGATAAGCTTTACAGCTTTATGGTAACAAAAAAAGAAATTAAAATACACGAGTCGGAACTAAATGATGAATTTAAAAACAACCTTGACTTTTTACTTGCCGCACTATCTGACAATAATTTTTCCACGCATACACTTAATGATTTTTACCGGTTTCAGGAAAGCTCATATTTCCTGTATCAAAAATTAATTCAGCCTTTTAAGAAAGAGATAAGCAATAAAAAGCTGATTATTGTTCCTGATAATAAACTGGCCTACCTTCCTTTTGATATATTAATTGAAAAGATAAACCCCACTACCCGGATAAACTATAGTCAGCAGCCTTATTTAATCAAAAAGCATCAATTAAGCTATTCCTACTCTGCCACGTTGCTGTTTGAAACCAAACAAAGGCCTAAAACAGCACAGAAAATTTTAAGTGCTTTTGCTCCAACCTACGATAATCTGGACAACATAACCAAAGACACATTCAGTGTACGCCAGCAATACCGGGAAAAACTCTTTCCTTTAAAAGGAGTCAAAGAAGAAGCCGAAAATGTAGTTCAAATCCTTGGCGGAGACTCTTATCTTGGATTTAATGCCAGTGAGGAAACATTTAAAGCCGTTGCTCCGGAATATGATATTCTCCATTTAGCCATGCATACCATCATTGATGATGGTAACCCGATGTACTCGAAAATGGCTTTTACACAAAGAAATGACACATTGGAAGATGGGTTATTAAACACATACGAAATTTATAACATGACACTAAACTGCCGGATGTCGGTATTGAGTTCATGCAACAGTGGAATTGGGAAACTTCATCGTGGAGAAGGAGTCATTAGCCTTGCCCGTGGATTTATTTATGCCGGGTGCCCGTCTATTATCATGACTCTTTGGTCGGTTGAAGATAAATCGGGGGTAGATTTAATGACCCGTTTTTATCAAAACCTAAAAACCGGACAAAATAAAGCAAAAGCGCTACGTCAGGCTAAGCTTGATTTTATTCAGAATGCAGATCCATTAAAGGCACACCCGTACTTTTGGGCAGGATATGTTGTTATTGGTGATGATACACCCCTTTTTAAAAACCCTAACAGGTATTTGATTATCGCAGGAGTTGTTTTCATCATAAGCATTCTGTTTATACTACTGATTATCCGCCGGAGGAAAAAACATTAATCGATGTGCTTTAGCAGCTCTTCTGCTTTTGATGTATAACTTAATCTCTCGTCGACAATGGTTCGAAGGCTTAATGTGGCTTTATCATATTTCTGCTGTTTTAAATATACCAATGCCAGGTACCAGGTTGATTGCTCCCAAAAAATATGATTTGATTGATTAACTAAACGTTTAAGATATTTTTCTGCATGAATAAAATCTCCAAGCTCAATATTAGTTATTGCCAGGTAAAACATAGCCCTATGATTAGAGTGATCATCCCTCAAAAGTTCGGTAAAGTATTTTTTTGCCTTCTTCAATTGTTGTTGTTCATAACAATCAAAAGCTTTGTGGGTTAATGATTCTTTTGAAGAAGCCTCTGCACCGGCCCGAACAGTCAGACTGGAAGGATACTTCTCATAATAACAGTCAAATAATTGTTCTCCAGTCAGTTCCTGATCGGGGGTTAAAAATTTCACTCCCACCACTATAAATAATACAATAACAGCAACAATTGCAGAATAGGTAACAGGCCGTAATATTCGCTTTGAAAAACCAGGTTTCATTATTTGTTCCAGGTCATTTCTTAAACTCATTACATCATCCTCAGCCAAAGCATCTTCAACACGTTTCCGCAACATAAACTCTTGTCGTAAGGCAGAATCGGTGCGTAACAACTCTTCAAATCTTAGTTGCTCACGAACGGTCATTTCACCATCCAGATATTTACTTATCAAATCATTCATAATCTCAACCTATTTCCACTTTTCGTAATCAGGATCATCTTTAATATATCGAATCAATCGCTCCATGCATCTTTTCTTTTTTAATCTTATATATTCATAGGAAGTACCAAGCTTTTTAGCAATATCTTTTAACGGCTTTTCCTTTAAAAATAATTTTAATGTCTTTTGGCATTCTTTTCCCAACCGGTTAAAATGTGTTTGATATAACTGGTATTGTTTATGTTTTTTATATTCATCAATATGTATATCGGGTATGTCCTCGTATTCCAGAAAAATCGACAGGTTATTTATGTTTTCTTTATTCATCGATAATTCTTTCAACCAAATAAGACGACAAACAACGTGTATATACCCTTTAAACGTAGTATGAATTTTAAGGTCCCTTCGTTTTATTTTTCGATAAATAATAATTAATGCTTCCTGAAAAACATCTTTGGCATCCTGCTCACTGCCCATATTATCTTCAATGAATTTTTTTACGGAAGGAAAATAAGTGTAATAAATAGCTTTTAGAATTGTTTTGTCCTGTTTACGTATGCCATCTATTATTATTTTTGTGGTTAAGGGTTCCAATGTCTAAAAGTTCTTATTTTCCTCAAATCTAAAAAATTTAATTATGATTTTATATAAAAAAGGAAATAACTCTTTACGTCCTTAGGTAAAATTTGACCAGAAAGAATTTTGTTAACGATAATCACAATCTGGTTTTATCCAACCATCAA
>JBNJFS010000172.1:0-5428 GCA_051747085.1 Bacteroidota bacterium | reverse complement strand
AAAGTACAACCATAAATAACAGCACAAAATAAAATCCTAAAGCAACCATAATGTGAAAACTGTAGAATGTTAAAGGAACATTTGGAATAATACTTTTGGGGTTGTTTAAAAATCCGTAGCCAAAGTACTGGAAATTTTCTCTGAAAACTTTTAACGACTGTTCTTGAATGGTATCATTCCCGTTTTTTCTGGCTTCTTTATATTCAGCTAATGCATTAATGGATAGTTTTCCTTTTTCAATTTTTTCTGTAGCGGAAATAGCCGTTTGGATTTCTCCATTTTCATCAGTCATCGGATAGCCCCCTTCAACTAAATTTTTTACTCCGGGAACAAAAGCATTAAAATCTCGGTAACCTAAAAAAGAAAGTAATTTTGGAATTTCAATTTTAAATACATAATCATCTTTATCATCATCGTATTCTTTGCCTGGTGTAGTCATTCCAAGCATAACCAGTCCGGCTCCTTCAGATCCCTCGTATAATCCTTCCATGGCAGCGAGTTTCATGGGTTGTTTTTGGGCCACCTGGTACGCCGATCCATCGCCGGTATAGATGAGGAACAAGCTGCTTAACAAACCAAAAACTCCGGCAATAATCATACTGCGCTTAGCCATTAATTGCTCACGGCCTTTTAGTAAAAACCAGGCACTCACTCCAATAACAAAAATTGATGCTAAAACAAATCCGGAAGTTATGGTATGTAAAAATTTATTTACAGCTACCGGTGACAAGAAAACATCCCAAAAATTTAGCATTTCATTTCTTGCCGTATCAGGATTAAAATGCATCCCTACAGGATATTGCATCCATCCATTGGCGACTAAAATCCACAGAGCGGATAAATTAGCTCCAATGGCTACCAACCAGGTAGATACCAGGTGAAATTTTTTACTTACTTTATTCCAGCCAAAAAACATTACGGCAATAAAGGTTGATTCAAGGAAAAAGGCCATGATTCCTTCAATAGCTAATGGAGCACCAAAAATATCGCCTACGAACCAGGAATAATTTGACCAGTTGGTTCCAAATTCAAATTCGAGAATTAATCCCGTTGCTACACCAATAGCAAAGTTTATTCCGAAAAGGGTCATCCAGAATTTGGTAGCTTTTTTCCATTCAGGGTCACCTGTTTTTACATAAATGGTTTCCATAAACGCTATGATAAAGGTAATACCAAGCGTTAAAGGAACAAACAACCAGTGATACATGGCTGTTAAGGCAAATTGTGCCCTTGACCAGTTTACCAAAGCAAAATCAAGATTTTCAATCATTATCTGTATTTTTAGGTTTTGTAAGTTGTTCTAATACATATTCACTCTTCTCTTCTTCAGTATCAAATTTTTCATTTAAGAAATTTTTAAAAAAGAAAAGTTTCAATATAACAAACATGATAAAAAGTTTAATCAGGATTAATGCCCACAATTTTTTGCCTAAGGTCATGCTTTTAAATCCTTCGTAGTAGAATAAAAAAATCCGTTTGAAAATATTGTTTCTCATCATGAATGATTAAAATGGATTATTACTTACCAAAGATAAAAAAAATCAGAAAATAGCAATAAGATGATTTAAAAGGATAAATTAATAAGTTTTGCTAAAAGTTAATCATATTCTTTCGCATCAGAAAAAACATGAATAAATCCTTTTTGCGTATCCACTGCCGGGTCGTCGGAGGTTAAAATGTAATAGTAAATACCAGGGCTTACCATTGAACCCGAAGTATTTCGTCCGTCCCAAACAATAATGGGTGCTTTCGTTTTAAAAATCAGTGTTCCGGTACGACTAAAAATGGAGATTTCCAAAGGAATAACACCATTGGACTCAACAATAAAAAGGTCATTTATGCCATCGTTATTTGGCGTAAAAACATTGGGTATTTTTAGTGTATCCTGAATGGAATGCGTTCTGGTTTCACTATATACAGTGGCAGAAGCTTTGTCGGTAACATCCAAAGAGAAAGAATAGGTTCCTGCAGCATCGAAAAAGAATGAAGCCGAGGGGAAACTATTCTCGAAAGGGAGTTCGTCACCCGACCAGTTAAAAGCATAATCTGCGGTATCGCTAATAGTAAAATCGGAAGTGTCGCCTGCCAATATTTTTTGAGCCTGGCATTTTACTTCAAAACTGGCAGCCGTTTTTATAAATCTAAAGGTAACGGCATCGATTTGTGCATAACCTTTTAATGATAAGGTTATAAAAAACAGTATGTAAATAAAAAGTTTTGCTTTCGTCATTAAAATTCATTTATTCACGTAAATATATAAAATACCCTTTTATAATCTTAAATTTTTTGGGTTAATTTTTTAACCAGCTTGAAATTATTAAAAAATTCTTTTAAAAATACCCTTATTATAGTGTAAGTCGGTATGGCCAGTATCATTCCTGTTATCCCGAACATGCTTCCAGCCATCAATAAAATAATAAAAATTTCCATGGGGTGTGCATTCACACTACTGGAGTATATAACCGGCTGAAATACAATGTTGTCAATTACCTGGACGATGATAAAAACGAGGAGCATCCACCCCAACAAAGGAAGTAATTCAGCATAAAAAGGAAGTTCTATATGAGTGGCTAGACCCATGACTAATCCAAGGCTTGCGCCTATTATAGGACCTAAATAAGGGATTACATTAAAAATACCCACTACAAGCCCGGTTAACAAAGCATCAGAAAAATCTAATCCAACAATGGTTAATCCGGTGGATACCAGTAGGATAATACATGTGATTTGAACAATAATTCCTATAAAATATCTTGTTAATAACTTTTTTATAGAGTGAAGCACCCGTTCGAAGTTCTTCAAATATTTATCCGGAACAAATAAAAATATACTTTCATAAAACAATCCTTTATCTTTTAAAAAGAAAAAGGTCATAAATGAAATAGAAAAAGCAGCGATAAAAATGTTACCTAATAAACTGGCCATTGAGCTAAAAAATCCGGACAGTAACGATATATTTAAAACAGACATGAGCTTTTCTGTTAAATACTGTTCAATGGATTTATCCGTAAAGGCATGAATATTAAATTTTAATAACAGTTCTTCAATGCTGTCAATTGGTCCCTGAAATTTTATAATCAATGAATTTGCGTCAATACTGGATATTTCCTTTGCCTGATCAGCAATCAGAGGAATAAAAACGCTAAAAAATGTAAAAATCATGATCCACATCACAATTAACGTAATAAGTGCAGAAATAGCTCCCGGGATTTTAATTTTTAAGATATGAAGTTTATCCAAGAAATTAACCAGCGGCCTTCCAATAAGCGATAGCACACCTGCAATAAGGATGTATGCTACAATAGATTTAAAATACCATAATATAAAACCAATGATGGCAACACCAATAGCGATAAATAAATATTTTAGTTTTCCATTCATAGTTAAACTTTAGGGCAAAATAATCATCTAAAGGAATGTTTTATTAAAAATCTGAACGAACCTTTTAACAAAGAAATCATAATTATTATAATTAGTTTATCTTCATTATTCTTTCTGGTTAAGGTTAACCTGTGCTACTCAAAAATATTTGAAAAGATAATATTTATGAATACGTTAGGCTAAATTAAGTTTTTTTTGCAGATTATAAAATTAAACAGTCATTTTGGGGATATAAAAACTTTTTTGAATACAAAATAAAAATTCTATGTTTCAATCACATTTGGGCGAATTTGCGGCATTGTTAACAGCTGTTTTCTGGACCATAACAGGTATTGCTTTTGAGTCTGCGGGGAAAAAAGTAGGTTCTCTATCCACAAATCTTATCAGGCTCTTTATGGCTTTCTTCTTTATCGGAACTTATGGTTTATTTACCCGGGGGTCATTTATCCCCCTTGACGCTTCGGTTCATAATTGGCTATGGCTTTCCTTGTCCGGATTGGTAGGGTTTGTTATTGGAGATTTGCTTTTGTTCGAAGCTTATGTAGTTATTGGTTCCAGGGTTTCGATGTTGATTATGTCGCTAACACCTCCTATTACAGCTTTTATTGGCTGGTTAATTATGGGTGAAGTTTTGTCGACACAAAATATAATTGGAATGATTTTAACGATATCCGGTATTATTTTGGTTGTGATAGAAAGAAAATCAAATAAACTGGGCGAATCATCCAAGAAGAAAAAGAAGAGGATTAATTTCTCTTACCCTGTTGCCGGACTTTTGTTGGCTTTTGGAGGTGCCGTAGGGCAGGGTACTGGCTTGGTATTGAGCAAGTTCGGAATGCAGGATATGGACCCTTTTGCTGCCACTCAGATAAGGGTGATTACCGGATTTGTGGGTTTTTCCATTTTATTTATCTTTTTAAAACGATGGAAAAAAGTATTTGAAGCCATTAAAAATAAAAAAGCCATGAGCAGGGTAGGGATTGGAGCATTTTTTGGCCCGTTTTTAGGAGTGTCTTTTTCATTGCTGGCTGTGAAACATACAACCACGGGTGTTGCATCCACTATTATGGGAATTGTACCGGTATTAATTATTCCGCCTGCGGTACTTTTTTTTAAAGAAAAAGTTACCCTGAAAGAAATTATAGGATCAATTATAGCTGTAGGCGGTGTAGCTTTATTCTTTTTGTAAACGTTTTTTTGTAAATTGCTCAAAAATCGTTTCTATGAAAAGAATAATATATATTGTTTTTCTTGTATTGGTTTTTGGATGTAATGCTGTAAATAAAACAGCAGAGGTTGATTATGAGAAAATAAGTCAGGAGGAATTTCTTGAACAGCCATTTGGTTTTAAAGAAGATATTAAAAATTTTTCGGAAAATACTTCTTCAAGATTCAGCACCCAAAAATTATTACGAAAAAATAAACACTATCCCGAGAAAACAGATACCATTTACCAGTTTAAGTACAGAAAATCAGAAATATTTTTTTACAAAACGCACTTGGGACAGGAGTTCTTACTTGCCGGAAAAATTTTAAACAAACAGATTGTCTTAACAAATGATATAAAGGTTGGACTATCAAAGGAAGATTTTCAAAACCGGTTTTCAAATCAATTGAACATGGCCTCTGATACGCTCGAAATGATTGGTGACGGAACAAAGTATACCTTTATTTTTGAAAATGATAAGTTGCACCGAATTAATATTGACAACTATTTTGATTAAGTACCATTAGCTAAATTCGGCAATCACTGTTTGTGAACCCTGTGTTTTATCGCCAAGATTGACTTTTACTTTCGCATCGAGCGGTAAAAAAACATCTAAGCGGGAACCAAAACGGATAAATCCCAGTTCAGCATTTTGTTGAACCTTTAAATCTTCCTGTGCATAGGATATAATTCGTCGGGCAACGATCCCTGCTATTTGTCGTACTAAAATCTGACGTTTTGTATCATCTTCGATAACTACCGATGTTCGTTCGTTCTCAGTGGATGACTTCGGCAAGCGGGCTACATAATATTTGCCGGGATGGTATTTGAAATATTTTA
>JBNJFS010000171.1:0-5434 GCA_051747085.1 Bacteroidota bacterium | reverse complement strand
CCCTACATTTCCTTCATTAATTAAATCAGAAAACGATAAACCATGATTTTGATATTGTTTGGCTACCGATACAACAAAACGCAGATTTGAAAGCACCAATTTATCAAGGGCTTCGCTATCGCCATTGCGTATGCGAACCGATAATTCGACTTCTTCATCAGCCGTTAGAATGGTATACTTACTTATATCTTGAAAATAACAATTAATGGATGCCTCGTTTCGAAGGGTTATTTGTTTTGTTATTTTTAGTTGCCTCATTGATCTGTTTTTGGTTCAATAATAAAAGTTATGCTTAAGGATATATTTATACCTGTTTTCATCTTAATGATTAAAAACAGGTATCTTATATCTCCATTGGAATATGCTCTTATGCTGGTTTTACACCAGTAGCATACAGGCCTTTATCGCCTTGTTTTGTTTCAAAAACAACGTTTTGTTCAGCTTGAAGACCTTCATAAGCAGTTACTAAACCACTTCGATGTACGAATATATCATCTCCATCTTCCGATTCGATAAATCCAAATCCTTTGATACTATCGTACCATTTTACTTTTCCGTTAATCATCTTTTGCTATCGGTTATAATTGTCTCTTTTGGGTTTTGCTTCATTAACAACAATCTCTCTGTTTTCGAAAGTTGCTCCGTTCAGTTCTTCGATTGCTTTTTTTGCTTCTTCTTCGTTCTCCATGGTAACAAAGCCAAAACCTTTACTTCTGCCATTGTACTTATCTACAATAACTTTTGCCGAACTTACCGTTCCATAATCTGCGAAAATACCTTCCAGGTCATTTTCATTTACCTTGTAATCAAGGTTTCCTACATAAATGTTCATCGTAATTTTATTTAAATGGTTTGCTTTTAACTACAGGAAAGTTTTGTGTATTTAGAAAAGATATGTTTTTCCTCTTTTCTTTGTTGAAAGTGGATTTGTTTAATACTTGACCAGATAAACCTAACTTATAAATTGCTGTTAATTAAAAGTTTTAAAATGATTTAAAAACGAATGCCGTGATAAACGAATGATTATTGAAAATCAGTCGATCAAAGCACAAGATTTAATCTTGTCAAAGGTACGGTTTTATTTTCAAGGGAGTACTATAGATTTGCTTTTTTATTTATAGCCGTAAAAACAATATTTTAGAAGCTCCATGTAAATCAATGCTGCTTAAAGGGAAATTCTTTTTTCTATTAAAGTTCTGAATTAAAAGAATATCTTTGCAGTTAAAATATTGAAGTTAAAGATGATAAAATTTACCGCATTTAATTTAAATGAGCATATTATTGAGGCAATTTCGTATATGGGGTTTAACGAAGCTACGCCTGTGCAGGAGCAAGCTATTCCGGAAATTATGTCGGGAAATGACCTGATTGCCTGTGCTCAAACGGGTACGGGTAAAACTGCAGCATTTGTTTTACCTGTGATTGATAACCTTTCACGGGAAAATGATACATCGTTAAGCACATTAATCATTGTGCCTACCCGAGAGCTGGCCATACAGATTGACAAAGAAATACAGGGTTTTTCCTATTTTACTAACATTGGCTCATATCCTGTTTATGGGGGTGGCGACGGGCAGGACTTCGATACAGAACGGAATGCTTTAAAAGGAAAAACCAATATTATTGTAGCTACACCCGGGAAATTGATTTCTCACCTGAAAATGGGATATGTAAAATTTGATGATATAAAATATTTAATTTTAGACGAAGCAGATAAAATGCTTGACATGGGATTTTATGAGGATATCATGAAAATCATATCTTATATTCCTAAGAAACGGCAAACGCTCATGTTCAGCGCCACTATGCCACCAAAAATAAGAAAGCTTGCCGGTCAGGTTCTTCGAAATCCCAGAGAAATAAATATCGAACTTTCCAAACCTGCGGAGGGCGTTTTACAAGCGGCTTATTTAGTGTATGATGAGCAAAAAACAGCATTGATAGATAATTTAATTAAAAATAAGACTGAGTACGAAAGTATTCTTATTTTTACTTCGACCAAAAGTAATGTCTCCACAATTGTACGTAAGCTTAAGGCAAATAATCTATCTGTTGAAGGAATTTCTTCCGATTTGGAGCAGGAAGAGCGGGAGAGTGTACTTTCACGTTTTCGTGCTAAACGTACCAGGGTCTTAGTCGCTACAGATGTTATCAGCCGCGGAATTGATATAAAAGATATTCATCTGGTTATTAATTATGATGTGCCACAGGATGCTGAAGATTACGTACACCGTGTGGGTAGGACAGCACGTGCAGCGGCTACCGGAGTAGCCCTTACATTTATTAATAAAGATGACATGTTTCGATTTAAGCGGATTGAAAAATTGATTGAAACAGAGATTATTAAGTTGCCTCTACCGGCAGAATTAGGTGAAATGCCTGAATGGAATTCAAAACCTGCAAAAAAATATCACAAAAAGAATTTTAAACGAAAACGTTAATAAAAAAAGCCTGCTGAAAATCAGCAGGCTTATACATTCGGTAAATTTTTTAAAGCAATCTTATATAACTCTTACGTTTACTGCGTTTAATCCTTTTTTACCTTCTTGTAATTCAAACTCCACGTGGTCGTCTTCACGAATTTCGTCAATTAAACCTGATACGTGTACAAAATGTTCTTTGTCTGAATCGTCCTCTTTAATAAATCCATATCCTTTTGAATCATTAAAGAATTTTACTGTTCCTGTGTTCATTATTAATAAAATTTAAAATTAAAATACGGCACAAAGGTAATATTAATAATTATATCTCAACCTAAAAATGGAATTATTTTGATATTATTTTCAGATAATTTTATCCGAAATCATAAAACAAGAAACCCGTTCCTTGTTTAGAGCGGGTTTACTGTTTTTTATGGGTTGCCGGAAAACTACCCTATTCGAAAAATATTTAAAAATTAAAAGGCAAATTTAATTCCTTGTGCCAAAGGTAACTCCTTGCCATAATTTATCGTATTGGTCTGGCGTCGCATATATGCTTTCCAAGAGTCGGAACCCGATTCGCGGCCACCTCCGGTATCTTTTTCGCCACCGAAAGCACCTCCGATTTCTGCACCGGATGTTCCACTGTTTACATTGGCAATGCCGCAATCAGAACCTACCTCACTTAAAAATTGTTCGCTTTCGCGCATATTAAGTGTAAACAATGCCGAAGACAACCCTTGAGGTACACTATTGTTTAGTTCGATAGCTTCATCAAATGTTTTGTATTTTATCAGATAAACAATGGGAGCAAAGGTTTCTTCCTGTACTATGTTGTAATGATTTTCAGCTTCTGCAATGGCAGGAATGACATAATTACCCGAAGAATATTTATCTCCTTCCAGCACGTTACCTCCAAACAGAATCTTTCCACCTTCGTTTTCGACTTCTTTCACCGCGTGGGTAAATGCATCTACCGAATGATGATCAATCAGCGGCCCGACCAATGTGTTTTTAGCCAGTGGGTTCCCAATTTTGTTGACCACCTGTTCGTAAGCATCCATTAATTGCTCTTTTACCTTATCGTAGATCTTTTCGTGGACAATCACCCTGCGTGTGGATGTACAACGTTGTCCTGCAGTGCCCACTGCACCAAATACAATCGAAGGGATGGCCATTTTAAGATCTGCAGTATCAGAAACGATAACTGCATTATTACCTCCTAATTCAAGAATGGTTTTTCCCAGTCGTTTGCCAACAATGCCCCCAACACGTTTACCAACAGCGGTAGATCCTGTTACAGAAAATAATGGTATTCGTTTGTCTTCTAAGAAATTATCTCCTAAAACCGATGATTTGGCAATAATTAAATTGAATACTCCTTCCGGCACATCATTTTTCTTTAACACTTTTTGAATGATATTAATGGTTGCAATTGCCGACAGTGGAGTTTTAGAGCTTGGCTTCCAGATTACCACATCTCCGGCTATAGCTGCTAACATGGTGTTCCATGCCCAAACCGCTACCGGGAAATTAAACGATGTAATTAATCCAACCAATCCTACAGGATGGTATTGATCGTACATTCTGTGGTTTCTACGTTCTGAATGCATGGTAAATCCATTGAGCAGTCGTGATTGGCCTACGGCAAAATCACAGATGTCTATCATTTCCTGTACTTCACCTAATCCTTCCTGGTAAATTTTCCCCATTTCCAGGGTTACCAGCTTGCCTAAATCCTCTTTGGCTTCGCGAATAGCTAGCCCGATTTGGCGAACAATTTCTCCCCGTTTAGGAGCCGGTACTTCGCGCCAAACTTTAAATGCAGACTGTGCTTTGGTAATTACTTTTTCGTAATCTTCAATGGCGGCATTTTTAACTTTAGCAATCTCTTTTCCATCAATAGGTGATGCAGACGAAGTCAATGCTCCGTCTGTATCAAACCATTCAGTACCTGTTGTTACACCGGGATTAATATCTTTTATTCCCAGTCTTTCTAATAATTCTTGTATATTAAATTCTTTTGTAGTCATTTTTTTATTTTTTTAATCTTCCATAAATGGATATTTATAACTTACCGGAGGCACAAAATTTTCTTTTATTGTACGTGGAGTTAACCAGCGCATTAGATTGATTCTTGAACCTGCTTTATCATTTGTTCCTGATCCGCGAGAACCTCCAAAAGGCTGTTGATTTACAACCGAACCGGTTGGTTTATCGTTAATATAGAAATTCCCGGCTGCATGGGTTAGTTTTTTCATGGCATCTTCAATAATATACCGGTCTTTTGAAAATATAGATCCGGTTAAACCGTAAATGGATGTGTTATCAACTAATTCAACGGTTTCGTCCCATTTGGCATGATCATAAATGTAAATGGTAAGAATTGGCCCGAAAAGTTCTTCTTCCATAGTAACATAATGCGGATCTTTGGTTAATAAAATGGTCGGTTCAATATAATATCCTTTGGATTTGTCATAATTACCGCCAAACAAAATTTCTACCTCTTCATCTTTTTTGGCGCGGTCAATAAATCCTGCCAGTTTATCGAATGATGCTTCGTCAATTACAGCATTCACAAAATTGGAAAAATCTTCTACCGGACCCATTTTCAGGGTATCTATGTCGCATTTCATTTCTTCCAGTATTTCTTCCCATCGGTTATCCGGAATATAAGCTCTTGAAACGGCAGAGCATTTTTGTCCCTGATACTCAAATGCTCCACGTGTTAATGCTGTAGCTACCTGGGCTGAATTGGCTGATTCGTGCATTAAAACAAAATTTTTACCTCCTGTTTCACCCACAATGCGAGGGTATGCTTTAAATTTATGAATATTGTTCCCTATTTCTTTCCATATATTTTGAAAAACAGCGGTTGACCCGGTATAATGAATTCCGGCGAAATCAGGATGCGAGAAAATAACTTTTCCTGCGGTGGGTCCCGAAACAAAAATTAAATTTATTACACCATCCGGAAGCCCTGCTTCCATGAATATTTCCATAATAATCCGGGC
>JBNJFS010000170.1:0-5437 GCA_051747085.1 Bacteroidota bacterium | reverse complement strand
CCTCAAATGCCCATTCATATTACTGAGGGTGAAACTTACGCTGAAACAGAAGATCGAATTAACATGGTCCATAAAGCAATTAGCAGGTTAAATAAAGCCGAGAAAGCGATTATCATCTTGTATATGGATGATTATACTTATGAAGAGATATCGGATATTGCCGGAATCACGGTTTCAAATGTGGGTGTTAAGATTAGCAGAATAAAATCAAAATTACAAATCATTTTAAAGGAGCTGGAATATGGACTTTAATGATATAAAAAATACCTGGAAGAAATCTTTCAACAACGATAAAACCCTTGATAAGAGTGATATTGAGCTAATATTAAGAATAAAAACCGAATCGAATACCGCATTAAAAAAAGTTAAAAGAAATTATAAAGTTGAACTGATTATCTGTAGTATAACTTCTATATTAGTTATTGCCTGGTTTTTAGGATTTACTTCTGGTAAGGTATTGCTTTTAATTACCGGGTTAAACATTCTGTTCTTTAGCTTTTTAATTTTGTTTTGCTGGAATAACTACCGTAAGATAAAAAACAGGGTCATATCAACAGATAAGTTAAAACCCGCATTAATAAAAACGATAAAAGATATTGAACGTTATGTAAATTTTAATAAAAGCAATTTTACAAGATATATCTTATTGCCTTTTTCTGCTATATATGGAATGTCTATAGGATTTTTAAGCAGAATTGATGATTTAAGCTGGAATGAAGTATTAACTCATTTAAATAATAAAGTTTTTATCAGTTCAATCATTACTTTGTTTGTTGTATGTATTATTTTTATTCCTTTTTCACAATATCTAAACAAGAAAATGTATAAGCAGCATTTAGATGAATTAAAGCGTTGTTTAAATGAATTTAATGAATTTGAAAAATAACTGGTTATGAAAAAAGGAAATGTTTTAATAATTGCCAGCACTATAATATGGGGCGCAGTAATTATCGGTTGTGCCTTAAAGTTAAAAGGGACTTCTTTTTCAAAAGAAATTAATTTAATATTATTTTTCGGGATGCTTGCTCATTTACTTTTTGTTTGGGCTCCTTTGAAACAACTTTATAAAAAAGAGAAGAAGTTTAATCGGTGGTCAAACCATTGTTAAAAGTAAAAGTTGATTAATTTTCTGTTTTAAATGATTGAAATTAAGGTATTGTAAATAAAATAAATATATAAGCTTATGAATGAAACTATTTCTACGAACGATAAACCACGAATAAAACAAACCTGGCTTAGGATTTTATTATTCATCCTGATGTATCTTATAGGATCTGGTGTGCTTTCCATATTTTTTGGCTTTTTGTTAATGATAATTCAAGGCTTGTCAATTCAGGAACTTCAGGGAATGATGAGTAGTAGCGGGAATTTGCCTGTACTGATTTTTTCCCAGTTTATGTCATTAATTGCAGCAGGATTAGCAATTTGGGTATTTAGAAAATTTATAGACAGGAAATCAATATTGTCTTTAGGGTTTAGTATAAAAGGAAGATTTAAAGATATTATTGCCGGGTTTTTATTTGGCTTTATTTTACAAGGCTTCGGGTTCATTATCCTTTATTTTTTTAATCAACTTACAGTTACCGAAATTGCTTTTAATGCAAATGCTTTCTTTGGTTTTTTAGTCATGTTTATCATTGTGGGGGTTGTCGAAGAAAGTGTAATGAGGGGGTATATCCTTTGTAATTTAATGGAACATTTGAAAAACAAATATCTGGCTCTGTTAATATCTGCTGTTATATTTGCTGTTTTTCATGGGTTAAATCCCAATATCACTATTTTAGGATTTACTAATCTTATATTAGCAGGTTTCGTATTAGGGATTACCTATATCCATACCAAAAACTTATGGTTTCCCATCTTTCTGCATATTAGCTGGAATTTTTTTCAGGGCCCGGTATTTGGCTTCGAAGTAAGCGGAATAAACACGAAAGCCATTATTAATCACAATGTAACCGGAAGTGATCTAATAACAGGAGGTAGATTTGGTTTCGAAGGTTCTATATTGATTACCATACTTTTAATTGTAATTACCTTTTTTATAGATTTATACTATCGTAAGAAAGAATAACTATATTTTTTTATTAAAAATAACAATTATTTATTTTTGTTCATTATTTTAGCACACCATTTTTATAGTTTTAAGGATGAATAAGAAAGAAAGTATTGAGCAATTTTTAGCACCCAAAAAAATAGCTGTTGCCGGAGTTTCAGCGAACACCAAAAAATTTGGTTATGCAGTATTTAACGAACTCAGGCAAAAAGGATTTGAAATTTGTCCGATTAACACTGCAAGGAGTGAGATTGAAGATGTTAAATGCTATCAATCTGTTCTGGATATTCCTGATGAATATAAGAAACTACTTATTGTAACTCCAAAGTCAGAAACAGATAGTATTATAGAACAAGCGGCACAAAAAGGAATTAAACATGTGTGGATTCAGCAAATGTCGGGGACTGAAAATTCAAGAAATATTGCTGCCGAAAAGGGGATCCAACTGATTCATAAATCTTGTATATTAATGTATGCGCAACCTGTTAAAAGGATACATAAATTTCACCGTGTACTCTGGAAATTTTTTGGGTTACTAAACAAATAAATATTAATTTATAAATTTATATAAAAAATCATGAAAAAACTTTTTGCCATTCTCTTTTTTGTACCATTGGTTCTGTTTTATTCCTGTGAAAAAGATGAGGCATATAACGAGGAAGAACAATTAAAAAAAGATATTGCTTTAATTGAAGAATATCTTCAAGAGAATGATTTAACGGCTCAATCTACAGAATCCGGATTGTATTATATTATTGAAGAACAGGGCACCGGAGTAAAACCCAGTTTGCAATCTGAAGTTACTGTGGCATTTACTGGCGAGCTTCTTAATGGCAATGTCTTTGACAATGGAACATTAAATAAATACCCTTTAAATAACCTTATTGAAGGCTGGCAAGAAGGATTAATGCTTTTTAACGAAGGAGGAAAAGGACAACTGTTCATCCCGTCAACGTTAGGTTATGGAAATTATGATAAAGAAAACATACCGGCAAACTCCGTATTGATTTTTGATATCCACTTACAGGCAGTGTGGAATTAATAAAAATATTTTATTGATTTTTCATCTGTAAATTGCTTCAAGCTAAACGGTTAATCTGCTGTATTCATAAACAGGTGCATTCCCAGTGTAGTTTTTTATAGGGTTTTTCTTTCATAGGTTATCTGATTAAAAGAAACAATAAAATAGTTGATATATGAAAATTTTACACTGGCTTCTTCCCCTGGTATTTTTATTTCTGTCATGTACAGAAAATCAAATGTATAAGTTTAGAAATGATTTGCAAAATACGGGGTTATATAAATCACCTTCGATAGAATCCGCCCCTGTTGAGGCATGGAAATTTAAAACGGGAAACAGTGTTTATTCATCCGCTGTTAGCGATAAGGATAGAATATATATAGGTAGCGGCGATAACTATTTTTATTGTTTAGATGCTAAAAACGGTGAACTTATCTGGAAATTTAAAACTTCCGGCGAAATATATTCTACAGCTGTAGCAGATAATAAATTTGTTTATTTTCTAAGTTATGATGGATTTTTATATAAACTAAAGAAGAAAACAGGGAAACTTGTTTGGAAATTTGAAACTGCAGGTGAGCAAAAACATCTCATCAAAAACTATTTTAATCCGAATGAAATGGTTGAAGATGTTTGGGATTTTTACCAATCATCACCAGTTATTTATGATCAAACCATTTATTTTGGTTGTGGGCCTCATTTTTATGCTGTTGATGTTGATTCCGGCCAAAAAAAGTGGCAATTTAAAACCGAAGGAACCATTCATTCATCTCCTGCAATAAAAGACAATAAAGTATTTTTTGGAAGCTTCGATAGCAGGGTTTATTGTCTTGATACCCAAACAGGCAGCGAAATCTGGCAATATGAAACAGGCAGAGATACGACGCAATATGTGTGGTTGGGAGTTCAGGCATCACCGGTTATAGAAAATGACAGGTTATACATCGGTTCGCGGGATGCCCTGATATATTGTTTCGATATAAATACAGGCGATACGATCTGGACCAATAATAATTTTAACCGGTCATGGATGCCCTCATCGTTTGCTGTTGGTGAGCATTTGTATTGCGGGTCATCCGATGGATTTAAGTTGTATATCATCGAAAAAAATACAGGAAAAATAATTCATACCGTAAACACAAATTCATATACCTTTTCTTCCCCTGCAATTGACCAGGAAATGGCTTATGTTGGGTCTGCAAATGGTAGGTTATACGGGATTAATTTAAAAAATCAGTCTGTTAGCTGGCAGTTTAAAACCAACGCAATAAAGCAAGATACGTTTAATATTTATCATAGCGACGGGAGATTGAATAAAGATAAGTTAAGAGAATTAATGATAACAATGAATGCAGACAATTATCCCAGATTGGTTGAAATGTATACCTACCTTTTTAAAACATCAGGTGCTATTTTTTCATCGCCCATTATTCAAAATCAAATGATTTATTTTGGTAGTTCCGATGGCTTTGTGTATGCACTATCAACGAAAGATGCTTTAAAACACAAGTGAGTTTTTCTTTCCCTGTCACACCTTTTCTAATATCTTTTATTTTAGGCTCTTGCACAGAGAGCCTAAGATTAGTTAAAGTAATAGAGTATAAGAATTAAAGATACGATTTTGTGAATTTTAGAAAAAAAATTATTATTGCGGTTCATATAAAAAAAATATAGCCGATGAGACAAATTTTTGACAAGATTCGAAAGGTAATGAGCAGAGCTTTTGCCCGCTCGCTTGATTATGTTGAAATTATAGGTAACCGGTTGCCTCATCCTGCAACACTTTTTGCCTTATTAGCTCTCCTTGTGGTTTTGATTTCCTGGTTGGGACATGTTCTGGGAGCTCAGGCCGTTCATCCTGTAGATGGCACTGTAATTGAAGCCCGAAATTTAATTAGTGCCGATGGATTTCGTTGGATGTATACAAATCTGATTGAAAATTTTCTGAAATTTCCACCCCTGGGATATGTTTTGGTTGTGATGATTGGTATTGGTGTTGCTGAAGGTTCAGGATTATTTAATACCATGATCAGATCCCTTGTTTTAAGTGCACCCCCCAAACTAATTACAGGAGCAATTGTTTTGGCCGGAATTCTTTCCCATTTAGCCTCCGAAGCCGGATATGTAATTCTTATCCCTTTAGGGGCCATGATATTTCACGCCCTGGGGAGGCATCCCATGGCCGGACTTGCAGCTGCATTTTGTGGGGTAAGTGGTGGTTTTGGGGCTAATTTTTTTATTGGTTCAATCGATCCTGTTTTAGCTGGTATTTCTGAATCGGCAGCACAAATGATTATATCCGATATCAGGGTAAACCCTGCCGTAAATTATTACTTTATGTTTGTATCCGGGTTTTTAGTTGT
>JBNJFS010000169.1:0-5463 GCA_051747085.1 Bacteroidota bacterium | reverse complement strand
TGGAAAGTGACGAATACCTGAGTCATTTCGATTTAAGAGATGTTATTGGTCCTGAGCTCCCTTTTTATGCTAATTTAGGGATTAGTCAGGTTGAGCAGGCAATTAAACAGAATAAAATACAACAGATTGTTGATTTGGTTACAAAATTACGTGCTGATGGACTGGTGATTCATGTAAACCCGATACAGGAGTGGCTGCAACCCGAAGGTGATATTTTGCTTCAATCTCCAATCGAAACGATTCAGTCATTTTTAGAAAAATCAAACTTAAAAGTTATTGTAAAGGAAGTAGGGCAGGGCTTTGGACCGGAAAGCTTAAAAGAATTGTTAAACCTGCCTTTGGAAGCAATTGAGCTGGGTGCATATGGTGGAACCAATTTTTCGAAAGTGGAGCTAAAACGTAGTATGCCTATTGTAAATGAGATGCTGGAACCTTTTTCGAAAGTGGGGAATAATGCAGGACAAATGATTGACGATATCAATGCGATGGTAAAAAATTCGAACGAAGTTAAATGTAAACAGGTTATTATCTCGGGCGGAATACGTTCTTTTTTGGATGGTTATTATTTGATGCAAAAAAGTCAGATTCCTTCTGTTTATGGGCAGGCATCAACCATGCTGCGCTATGCTCGTGAAGATTATGGAAAATTACGCGAATATATTCAGTATCAGCTTAAAGGATTACAAATGGCTTATACTTATTTAACGATAAAGGATTGAACCATGAAAAAACTTCAATATATCGGTGGATTTTCGAAATTAAGTAACCCGGAAAAGCTTGAGTTAATTGCCAACCAGCAAAATAAAGAAGCAGAGCGCTTTAAGATTCTGGATGAGTTCAAGGTAAAAGATAAGCAGATTCAGTCAACGCTGGAAGAGATTAGCGAAAATGTACTTTCAAACTACTTTTTGCCCTACAGCATAGCCCCTAACTTTTTGATTAACGGAAAGTACTATTTTGTACCTATGGTGATTGAAGAGAGTTCGGTGGTTGCAGCGGCTTCGGCAGCAGCCAAGTTTTGGTTCGATAAAGGCGGATTTACGTCCAATGTTATTTCCACAACTAAAGTGGGACAGGTGCATTTCCAGTGGAATGGTGACTCTACGGTTTTATTGAATCAAATGAATAATCTTAAAAATCAATTGATTAAAGATTCTGAATCTTTGCTTACAAACATGAAAAAGCGGGGTGGCGGAGTTAAAAATATTGAATTGATTGATTTTACTGATCAATTAGAAGATTATTACCAGCTAAAAGTTTCGTTCGAAACCGCTGATGCTATGGGTGCCAATATTATCAATTCGGTGTTGGAGCGAATGGCTGATACCTTAAAAAATTATATAAGCACAAATTTTCAGGGTAAAGAAAAGAACGGTAAAATAATCATGGCCATTTTATCGAATCACACGCCGGAAAGTCTTGTGGAGTGTGTTGTTGAATGCCCAATTGATCAGTTATCCGAAATCTCAGGTGAATTATCTCCTGAAGAATTTGCCCGTAAGTTTAAAATGGCTGTGGATATTGCAAATATTGATATTTACAGGGCTACAACTCACAATAAAGGGATTTATAACGGCATTGATGCGGTTGTACTGGCTACCGGGAATGATTTCAGGGCAGTTGAAGCCTGCGGGCATTCTTTCGCTTCCAGAGAGGGGCATTACAAAAGTTTAACACAAACTGAAATTAGCGATGGAAAATTCAGGTATTCACTAAAAATCCCTATGGCTTTGGGGACTGTTGGCGGATTGACCAATATGCATCCGCTGGCTAAGCTTTCCATGGAGATATTAGATAATCCTTCAGCTCGTGAATTGATGGAAATAACAGCAGCAGCTGGATTAGCCAATACCTTTTCCGCTATTAAAGCGCTTACCACATCAGGAATACAAAAAGGGCATATGCGTTTTCACCTGAACAATATGCTTAACTCCATGCATGCTGATGAAACAGAAAAAGAAAAAGCAGCAGTTTATTTTAAAGACAGGAAAGTTTCATACAAAGCTGTTCAGGAATATTTGTCATCCATAAAAGTGAATTCCACAAGATGAATCATTCGTTTTATTCAAGAGGTAAATTGCTGTTAACCGGAGAATACTTCGTAATGGAAGGATCGCAGGCTCTGGCTGTACCATTGAAGGTGGGACAACGTTTACTTGTAGAAAAAAAAAGTGAGGTAAGTTCTGAAATTAACTGGGAATCGTACATAAAAGAGAAGTTGTGGTTTGTGGCTACATTCGACCTTATTTCTTTAAATATCCTTGATTCCAATGATTTAGCTATAGCACAATACCTGCAAAAGTTGTTGAGTTATATCAAAAATCAAAGCAATGTACTTTCAACAAATCAGGCAATCCAAATCAAAACACACCTAGAAGTTTTACCGGATTGGGGACTGGGAAGCAGTTCGTCTTTAATTTCTAACTTGGCGTATTGGGCTGATATCAATCCATATGAGCTATTTTTTTCATTGTTTGACGGTTCGGGTTATGATATTGCCTGTGCACGCTCTGATAGCGCAATTTTGTATCAATATCAGGATAAACCGGTAATTCAGCCTGTAAATTTTGAGCCCGGTTTTCTGGATAAAATATATTTTGTGTATCTGGGTAAAAAGCAGGACTCATTGCAAAGTGTATTAAAAAATAAGGAAAAGATAAAAGGCAAAAAGAAAGAGGCTGAACGGATTTCTCAGCTAACCACCAGATTTCTTCAGTCTGATAGTTTACATGAATTTGAAAACTACATCCATGAGCATGAAGAAATCATTTCAAAAACCATCAACGAATTAACCGTCAAATCAAAATATTTTCCTGATTTTAAAGGCGCTGTGAAATCTCTGGGAGCCTGGGGTGGTGATTTTGTAATGGCAACTTATCAGGGCGAACCGGATGATGTGAAAAACTATTTTAATAAAAAAGGACTGGACATCATCTTTCCTTATAAAGGATTGGTGTTATGAACAATAAGTTAATCTCAAATCAATACAAACAAGAAGCAGCCGGCTTAGAAAAATTTGATTTGGCGGGTAGCCAATCTATAAGCTGGGAGAGTCCTTCGAATATTGCTTTGATAAAATACTGGGGAAAGTATGGTGATCAATTGCCACAGAATCCGTCGTTGAGTTTTAATCTGAAGCATTCGAAAACAGTTACTAAAATCATTTATCAAAAAAAGGAGAGGAGCAAATCCAGCATTCAATATTTTTTTGAAGATGAACGAAATGTGCCTTTTGAGAAAAGAATAAAAAATTATTTTGAAAAGAT
This sequence comes from Bacteroidota bacterium, assembly GCA_051747085.1. Classification (GTDB taxonomy): domain Bacteria; phylum Bacteroidota; class Bacteroidia; order Bacteroidales; family UBA12077; genus UBA12077. Next base: position 2,197 of record JBNJFS010000169.1, on the reverse strand, counting down.
TGCGGTATATTTACCTTTTTTGAAAAAGCTGGATTTTACGATCTACAGCAAGAATACCTTTCCGCATTCGGCAGGAATAGCATCATCTGCATCTTCGTTCAGTGCGTTGGCACATGGTTTATGCAGTATTGAACAAGAGCTGTTTCACACACTTTCCGGTCATGATGAATTTTACAGAAAAGCTTCCTTTTTAGCGCGACTGGGTTCCGGAAGTGCTTCCCGTTCGGTTCCTGGAAAAACTATTTTGTGGGGAAAAACAGAACGTTTACCTGAATCATCCGATGAATACGCCGCGCCCATTGATGAGCAGGTCCATCATCTGTTTAAATCATACCGGGATGCTGTTTTAATTATTGATTCAGACCAAAAAACTTCTTCAAGCTCCAAAGGGCATTCGCTTATGGAGAATCATCCGTTTGCAAAAGCAAGATATTTGCAGGCAAATGTAAACCTGGAGAAACTGTTGTTGGCGCTAAAGTCAGGCGGTGAAAGGTTATTTGCCGAGATTGTAGAAAACGAAGCCATGACCTTGCATGCTTTAATGTTGGCATCGAATCCTTCGTTATCTTTAATAAAACCTAATACATTAGCTGTTATTGAAAAACTAAAGGAATTCAGGCAAAAGCAACGGCTGAATTTTGCTTTTACCCTGGATGCCGGGCCTAATGTTCATATTCTGTATCCCAACAAAATAAAAGCTAAAATGGTTAATTTTATTGAAAATGAGCTGTTATCATTTTGCGAAGATGGAAAATGGATCGATGATGAAATTTCGAATGGTCCAAAACAAATTTTTTCATGAGTTTTAATGCAAAAATACTATTGTTTGGTGAGTATGCTGTTCTTTATCAGTCGGATGCTTTGTTAATTCCTTTCAAAAATTTTTCGGGTAAACTGGATTTTATGGATAAACATTCGAATAACCTGCAACAGCAAATTCAATCCAATAAATTACTTCATCAGCTATCGCTCTATTTAGAGAGAGCAAAAAATGATTCCCGTTTGTTTTATTCTTTTAATCTTACTCAGTTTAAAGCGGATATTAAAGATGGATTGTTCTTTAATTCAAAAATCCCTGAAGGATATGGCATAGGTAGTTCCGGTGCTTTAGTAGCTGCTATTTTTTCTAAGTATTCCGAAAAAAAACAAAAAGGGGCAGCAAAAGAGCAATGGATAATTATAAAAGAACAATTAGCTTTAATCGAGTCTTATTTTCATGGAAAAAGTTCCGGACTTGATCCGTTAGTCAGTTTTTTGGATCAGGGATTACTGGTTCAGGGAAAAAATATAAACCCGGTGAATCCTGACCTTTCCTCTTTTTATCCATTTCTAATTGATACATCTCAAGCAAGAACAACTCAGGAGTTTGTTCATCTTTTCCGCCATAAATGCAAAATCGCCACATATGAGAATAATATAAAAACTCTTTTTTTGGATTTAAATAACCGTTGTATTCATTCTTTATTAAAGGGAGATCATCCATCGTTTTATTCAACCTTAAAACAACTCTCTCTGTTTCAATATAAGGCTTTTGAAGAGATGATTATTCCTGAATTCAAATCTATATGGAAACAGGGTATTGATTCGGATGCTTATTATTTAAAATTGTGCGGTGCCGGAGGAGGTGGTTATTTGTTGGGATTTTCAAAGAATAAAAGTAAGCTTGATCAGCTGCATAAAGAGACCCCGTTAACGATCATTAGGCTTTAACTAAATTTGTTATGAGTTCGTGGATATTGAGCAGATATGCTGAGAATAAGATGATTACAATCATCAGGACCCATCGCACAAAATTATTTCCTTGATGGATGGCTATCCTGGAACCCACATAACCACCAAAGATATTCCCTATGGCAGAAATTAATCCCATACCATAATGCACCTGGTCATTCATCATAAAAATCGCTAAAGCAAACGGGCTGTAAAGAAAAACGATCATTACTTTTATGGCATTGGCTTTAACTAAATCATAACCTGCATTAAGAACTAATACCGAAAGTAAAAAAATACCCACCCCGATATGGATAAAACCACCATAAACGCCAATAACAAAAAACAGAAGCAGTTGATATATGGTTGGTTTGCGTTGTATTTTATGCATCTGGTTTTTTAGCCAGTGCTCCGGACGGTAAAAGATAAATATCAGCATAATAAACAGCACTCCGGCCATTATTTTCTCGAATATTGCCTCGTTTAT
>JBNJFS010000168.1:0-5469 GCA_051747085.1 Bacteroidota bacterium | reverse complement strand
TGTAGGACAAACACTTGCACATGGAGGGTTTTTGCACGAACGGCAAACAATAACAGTGTACCCCCTGGATATTCCACCGGTAGAACGAACGCCAATACAGGTGTTTGACAATCCGGCATTACCGCTACGCCTTGAACAGGCAAACATACAACTCTGACAACCAACACATCGCATGGCATCTTTTACGGATAACTTCATAATATCTGTTTTTTTTCGATTGTAAAATGAATCACTAAATAAAAAATTAATTTCCAATAAATCTTAAAAAGATTCAAGTATTTATCAAAAAAAAATATGTTTAATAAGCATCTATTTATTTATTTTTCAGTTCTTGTCCATTTAAAACGTTTGCGGAAAGAATTAGAAAGGTTTTCCCGAACGATAAAAATAAAGAATTTAAATCAATAAAAACGGCTATTTTATCCTAATTAGTAAAGCTTTTTATTTAATATTTTTAGATAACCTATTTCTTTAACTTGTGTTCATCAATAAATACATTTTTTAACGGAATAATTTTAATTTATATGCCATATTTCTTACTTTTATCTAAAATGAAAAAATCATGCAACTAAACCTGATAGAAAAATTTTTACTCATTGCCTTAGATGCAAAAAAAGGGAAGTTTGTTATTGATAGTTTATCCCTGCATTATGGAATTGCCGGAGCTATATTGCTGGAATTGTCTGAAATGAATAAGATAGAAATTGATAATAAGCGATTGGTACTTGTCGATGATAAATTTACAAATAACGAAGTGATTAATGCTTCGATAAAAGTTATTAAAAAAGCCAAAAGAAAACGAACCGCCAAATATTGGGTGAATAAAATTGGTAATAGTGCATCAAGGTATAAAAAGCAGATATTAAAAGACTTATCTGGGAAGAACGTATTAAGTATTCATAAAAAATCTTATTTCTTTGGCCTTTTTAACTTTTATTCTTATCCGTTGCTCGATCGTAAATATAAAGACGATATCGTAGACCACCTTCTGGGAATTGTTTTGGATAATAAAAAAGCAGATTTAGAAAGTGTGTTGTTGCTTAGCTTATTAAATAGTAGTAAATTAAGCCGTACGCTTTTTGCGAATAAGAAAGATTATAAAGCGGCAAATAAACGTATTAAAGAACTAACCGGAGATATTGAGATTAGTGAAGCTGTTCAAAAAACATTAAAAGAAATACAGACTGCCGTTTTAGTAGCTACCACATCCGCGTTTTTAGGAGCTACCTCTTCGTCAACATAACCCTGTTTTTTAAATAGATAACTAAGGTTAAAGCCGAAAGGATAAAGAAGATTATCCCTGATAACAGTAAAGCTGCCTGCAAATTGAAGGTATCGGTATACCATCCAACAAATGGGCCAATGATGGCAAAGAAAATACGGATGACAAAGTTTCTTACAGATAAAACGGTAGCCCGGATATTAGAATCGCATAACTGATTAATGTAATCTTTCAATACGGGCGTGGCTAATCCCCGCACAAAATAAAAAATGAATAAGATTGCTATTCCCCATAGTGCATGAATTCTGCTAACTGCAATGTATCCTGCAGGTATTAATATCGTAATCCATAACATGGTTTTGGTTTGTTTTAACTTATTCTCTATTTTGTGTGCAAATATTGCGCTAACTCCAACGGTTAGGTTTAACATGGTCCAGAATATTCCGAAAAGCGTTACCGGAAGGGCAACCATTTCGAAATAGGGCTGAACAAACCATGCCATGGTTAAGGTAGAAGCACCTATAACCGATGAGAAGATAATATTCCACTTTAGCTCCTTATGATCATAAAGGGCATATTTAACAATTTTAAGAATATCATTTATTTTAAGTTTAATGACGTCTCTGTGTTTTTTAGGTTCAATAAGCAGTATTGCTGCCGGAATACCCATAAAAGCTACCATAGTTTGTGCATAATAGGGGTAACGTAAGCTAAGTCCTGCTAATAAACCACCTAAGATCCCGGCAATAGCTTCGGCGAAGTTTCCTATAGAAACCATTCTGCCTTCATATTTTATATAATCCTTCTCTTTACCCGACTCCTGCAATGAATCGTAAAGCATAGCCGAATCTGCTCCGGATATTAAACTTTGACCGATACCTAATACAATTTCTGCAATTAAAAAACCGGTAAAACCATAAGAAAAACTATAGACTAAAAAACCTAAAAAACCCATTATGGTTCCAATAACAAGCGTATGTTTCCGGCCTAATGCGTCGGCAAAGTAGCCTGAAGGAATTTCTAAAATAACAATAGATATTGAGTAAATAGCCTGTAAAAGAAAAATATGCCGCATTTCAAGCCCGTTATCTTCGTAAAAAAGAACTACAATGGGCATAAACAGCATAAACCATTTGGCAATTTTAATCAAATATAACTTAAAGATATTGTTATTTAGATTATGCTGCATGAGGATTTTTTTAAGAAATGCAAAAATAATTGCATATTATTGATAATAAAATTTATTGCATGATTATTTGCTTCAAACCTTAAATTTTTAATAAAATATCATTTAGTATCAATATCCAATTCTATTGAAATTTATTCTAAATTTGTTACCAGGCAGATAAATGATTAAATTTAAAAATGAGAAATCATCTATTTGATAAGTCTACAATTATTGAAGGCCGTGTTTGGCTTATTTATAAAGATAATATTGATACCCGGTTAATTTATCCCCAACAATATCATCGCGTGGATGATTTTTATGAAATGGGTCAGTTTACGTTTAAGGAATTTGAAGGGTATGAAAATTTTGCACAGCAAGCATTGCCCGGAGATATTATCATTACCGGGAAAAATTTTGGTTGTGGTACTTTTTACCAACATACAATTGATTGTTTTATTTCATTGGGAGTACAGTCAATTATTGCAAAATCTTTTTGTGTAAGTTATGAAAACAAGGCCATTCATGCAGGATTTCCTGTTATAACCTATGAAACGCTGGATGATATTCGATTAGAACATGGAGATAGAATACGTGTAAACTTTATAAAAGGTATGATTATAAATTTAAGAAACAATAGAGTAACCCGGGTAAATTCTTTTACCGAAAAGCAAATGAATATTTATTTGCAGGGAGGCGTATTTTAACCATATTTTTACCTTAAAAATAGAGTGTTTTAGCTTATATATAAATAGCAAAAGCCACTTACGTATGAAGTGGCTTTTGTGATCCCGCCAGGATTCGAACCTGGGACCCACAGCTTAGAAGGCTGTTGCTCTATCCAACTGAGCTACGAGACCTGATGTTATTTAATGAACGTATTGTTTAAAGTGATCCTAAAAGCGATGCAAAAATATAAAAATATCTTTAACCTCAAAAAAAATAACTCTATTAATTATTTGCAAGGTTCGTTTAACAATTTATATGTATTTGTTTTGGCCCTCAAAAAATTTTCTTTTATACTGATTAACGAATTTCAATTATCCATTTACTATTGAAAAAATCAATAAAATTTGATATCTTGTAAGAATTAAAACAATAGTGAACTACAAATTCTTTATTATGACTAACATTTTACTTAAATATCTTGAAGAAAGACATAAAAGCACACAAAAAAAAGTTGAGGAACCCAGGAAACCAGGACCGGTAATTACCATCTCAAGATCTTTTGGTTGTCCTGCAAATATTTGTGCAGAAGAGCTTGCGGATATTTTAACTAAAATGGAAAAAGATAATAATAAGGAACCCTGGAAAGTAATTAGTAAAGAAATTCTTGAAGAATCGGCCAAAGAGCTGGGTATAGATACAGATAAGATTGAATACATTTTTCAGTTCGAAAAGCGGAGTGCTATTGATGAGATATTGGAAGCTTTATCGAGTAAATATTACAAAAGTGAACGAAAAATCAGAAAAACGATTACAGAAGTTATTCATTCTTTTGGTGAACAGGGACGTGTAATCATTGTCGGCAGGGCAGGAGCAAGTATTTTATATGATATTAAGAATTCTTTGCATGTCAGGCTTATTGCTCCATTAGATTATCGAATTGAAGGAGTAAGCCGAAGGCATAAAATATCCCATAGAGAGGCCAAAAAACTTACCCTTGATATGGATAAAAAGAGAGCTATGTTGAGAAAAGATTTTGCCGGCAAACGAGTATCAGATCTAGATTATGACTTGATATTTAATTGCAAAACGATAAGCTCTGAAGAAATTGTACAACTTATTGTTAAAACTGCAGAAATGCGGAAAATGATTTAGAAAGCATATTTTTTTAATTATTATAAAAAGAAAAGCCACCGTAAAGTGGCTTTTCTTTTTATCTATGAATAGTAATTATTATTGTTTAATAATCTGTTTAGTCAATGGTTCTTTTTCATCTTCAACAGAAATAATGTATGATCCGGCAGGTAAATCTGAAATATCAATTTCCTTACGGTTACCATTAATTTCTTCAATCTTAATGAGCGAACCAATCATGTTATAAATACTTATTGTACCTACTCTTGTGCCATTTTCAACCGTTACAGTAATGTCATCAATTGCAGGATTAGGATAAACACTGATATCTGTAGGTATCTCGTTACCTAATTCAGTAGCATCAGTAAATGAAGTAAATGAATAGGAGCCGGCAGTAGTAACATTAATTGTATAGTCTTCTACTTCACCATAGCTAAATGATTCACAAGCTGTTGCTTCTGCATTATACTTCATGGTTACCCGCATACGTGTATTACCCAACTGAGCATCAGAAGGAACGGTAAATGTAGCACTCAACTTATCCGCACTGCTTGATGAGCCTGAAACCATTTCCTCATCGGCATCAAATGTACCACTGTGATCCCAGTCAATCCATACATGCCAGTATTCGGTGTAGCTGCTTCCGCTAAATCCGCAACTTACATAAATGGTTTGCTCTGCATCGCGCGATACGGTTGCTGTCATGCTGGTGTAATCTGCATATCCGCCATCATCTCCTGTAGCATTGCTCATTTCATTCAGTTCAACCAAATCAATCCACTCATAAGATGAGTTATTCCCTTTAGACTCGCAATACTCAACATCATCGGATAATGTTGTTACGGATATCGTGTTGCTGGCATCAGAAACATTTCCGGCAGCATCTTTTGCTTTTACATAGTAAGTATAAGTTGTTCCGGCAGTTAAACCTGTAACATCTGCTGAGTTGTTTTCAACAGAACCTAACAGGCTACCATTCTGATATAAATCATATCCGGTAACCCCCACGTTGTCGGTTGACGCGTTCCAGCTCAAATCAACAGATGTTTGGGTAATATTAGAAGATGTAAGATTTGTCGGAGCACTTGGTGCTTCGGTATCTTCGCCACCTGAAGTAAATGTAACGGTATAATCTTCTACCTCGCCATAGCTGAATGTTTCACAAGCAGTTTGCTCTCCGTTATATTTCATCGAAACGCGCATGCGTGTTGTTCCGCTGGCTGTTGAAGGAATATTGATGGTTCCGTTTACCGTTGTTTTGCTTAACGACCCGGCATCAAAA
>JBNJFS010000167.1:0-5534 GCA_051747085.1 Bacteroidota bacterium | reverse complement strand
TATAATAAAGGGGTAAACTACCAACTGGCAGCTATTCCGGTTTGGGGTACATTATATTTATTCGGGCAGGATACAACGATAAAAAGCTGGAATGATTTAAAAGGAAAAAGAATTTATTTGATGGCCAAAGGAATGACACCGGATGTGCTTTTTAAACAGTTGTTAATAAAAAACGGTATCAATCCCGAAAAGGACATACAAACCGATTATTCATTCCCAACCCATATTGATTTAGCTAATGCAGTGGCATCCGGTCAGGCAAAACTGGGTGTAATATCTGAGCCTTTGGTGAGCCTCGTAGAACAAAAAAACAAAAATGTGAAACCAATATTAGACCTGAATAAAGAGTGGCAAAAAGTATTCCCCGATACTCCAATTGCGCAAACAGCATTACTGGTTAACGGCAATTTTGCCCAAAATCAAAAACAGCTGGTTGAGCATCTGATGAGCCATTATCAACAATCATCGAGGTGGGTTAATCAAAATCCTGAAAAAGCAGCTGAATTAATTGTGAAATATAATATTTTACCCAACATTAAAGTAGCAAGATCATCTATCCCCCGTTCCAATTTAAAATTTGTACAGGCAAAAAAAATTGAAAATGAAATCAATAATTACCTTAAAATATTTTACGAGATGAATCCTGATATTATTGGTGGAAGAATGCCTGATAATAATTTTATATACAGATAATCAAGTTTACGATAATTTTTATACCTTTATTCATTGTTTTAAACTATATACCAATTAACCGTATACAATAAAAAAATAAATATCAATATTTATGAATTCATCAATAAATTACAACTGGGCTGATAAAAGTATTCTGATTGCAGATGATGAATTACACAATTATATTATCCTTGAAAAAGCGTTAAAAAAAACCAATATCAAAATTTTTCATGCAGAAAACGGGGAGGAAGCCGTAAAAATTTTCAAACAAAACCCTGATATTAATATTGTTTTAATGGATATTCGGATGCCGGAAATGGGAGGATTGGAGGCCACAAAATATATTCGTTCGGTAAATCGTAATATCCCTATCATTGCCTTTACAGCCTATGCATTATCCGACGATGAAGCGATAGCCCTTGAATTTGGGTGTGATGATTATATCTCAAAACCGGTAAGACCCGAATATTTACTCCAAAAAATAAACGAACATCTGACAAAATAGCAAACTAATTTTTCAAAATTGCCTCTTTTTTCAAGATAAGGAATTCTTACTTTTTATTTGTATTTTTCCATTTGGATAATATCACATCATGAGAATTAAACTAACTAAAAATAAGCTAATTACCAGCCTTTCGGTAGTGCTACTTATTGGAATCTGGAAGTTGGTTTCCTTATTTTATGGATCGGAATTGATTTTACCACCTCCTGAATCGACCTTAGTTTCTACCATTAAGCTCTTTATTTCTGAAAATTTTGTTTCAACGGTAGGACTAACCATTTTAAGAGGACTTATAGGATTTGCGGTATCGTTTATTTTGGGTATCGGTCTGGGAATCTTAGCCGGAATTAACCGTTCTTTTCATGCTTTTTTAAAACCTATTTTAGTTACTTTACGCTCCACACCTGTCATATCATTCATCCTGTTAGCATTAATCTGGTTTAAAGTAGATATGGTTCCCATCTTTATCGCCTTTTTAACCATGTTTCCTTTCATTTGTACGAATGTTATTGACGGAATAAAAAATGTAGATCGAGACTTAGTAGAGATGGCCAATATATACCGGGTATCGCATCATAAAATCATTCAAAAAGTTTATTTGCCGGCCATTGTTCCCTTTATTTTTAGCGGAGCTTCAAGTGCCATGGGGTTTGGCTGGCGGGCCATAATCATTGGAGAAGTACTTAGTCAGCCCCAGTTTGGTATTGGTACTGCTATGCAAACCGCACAAACTTATTTACTGGTTAACGAGGTGATTGCCTGGACCATAATCGCCATTATTATTAGTTCCTTTTTTGAAATGTTGCTTAGAAGAGTGGAAAGAAAAATTGTTGTTTGGAAATAATGATGAATTTACAAATAGAAAAACTATACAAATCATTCGATGATATTATCCTTTTTAAGGATTTTAATATTGATTTCAGGGAACATACCATAAGCTGTATTTTAGGCCCCTCGGGATGTGGAAAAACTACATTGCTGAATATGATTAGCAACACCACACAACCCGATTCCGGAAATTTCATAGGATTTAACGACAAAGTTATTTCTTATATTTTCCAGGAGCCCAGATTACTTCCCTGGAAAACGGTACTGGAAAATATATCTTTTGTGTTGGATGATTCGTTATCCAAAAAAGAAAAAGACTCCATTGCTTTAAAATATTCACAACTGGTTGAATTAGAGAAGTTTATCAGCTACTATCCTTCAAAGCTAAGCGGTGGCATGAAACAAAGAGTTGCCATTGCCCGTGCATTTTCCTATCCATCGGATATCATTTTAATGGATGAACCCCTTAAGGCACTGGATTTAAGGTTAAAATTGAACCTTATAAAAGCATTCCGCCGGTTATGGCAAATGGATAAACGTACCGTTATATTTGTAACTCACGATATTGACGAAGCACTATTGCTGGGAAATGATATTTATGTTTTTAGCAAAGCACCTGTGGAAATTAAAAGAAAATTTGTAATTACTGAAAAAGAGCGGTCATTACACGCTCCTTCATTTCTTAAACTAAAAAATGAAATTTGGGAAGAGATGGACTAAATTACAAAAAATCATCATATATGATAAAAAAATATATAGCATCTATAATTCTTGTTAGTAGCCTTTTGTCCACCAATGCTCAAAAAACAACAAATTACGTATCCTATGTTAATCCATTGGTAGGGACACAAAATATGGGACATACATACCCTGGAGCTACAGTTCCCTTCGGGATGGTACAGTTAAGTCCTGAAACTGACACAGTGCCTTACGAAGTAAATGGCAAGTATAACGGGGATGTTTATGACTATTGTTCCGGCTATCAATACGATGATAAAACCATTGTTGGTTTCAGCCATACTCATTTTAGCGGTACCGGTCATTCCGACTTAGGTGATTTTTTAATCATGCCAACAACCGGAGCGTTGCAGTTCAATCCCGGCACTGCTGATCATCCCGAAAAAGGGTATCGTTCAAGATTTTCACATAAAAACGAAGTTGCAGAACCTGCTTATTATAAAGTAAAATTAGCGGATTATAATATTATGGCTGAGATGACGGCATCCAACAGGGTCGGATTTCATCAATACACATTTCCGGCAACGGAAAATGCACACATCATTTTGGATCTTATTTCAGGCATTTATAATCACAAGAACAAAAACGTATGGACATTTATCCGTATTGAAAATGACACGCTGGTAACAGGATACAGACAGACAACAGGATGGGCACGTACCCGAACAGTATATTTTGCCATGGCTTTTTCAAAACCTTTTTACCAATATGGACAACAAAAGCTTGACCAAAGTGTGTATAAAGGTTTCTGGCGTAAATTTGATGAAACAAAAAATTTTCCTGAGATGGCAGGGAAAAATATCAGACTATTTTTCGACTTTAAAACCCATGAAGATGAAAAAATAAAAATCAAGTTTGCTTTATCTCCCGTGAGTAGCCACGGAGCTTTATTAAATATGCAAACGGAAGTGCCGCACTGGAATTTTGAACAGCTAAAGTCAGCGAGCCAGCAATTGTGGAATGATGAATTAGGCAAGATAGATGTAGAAACCCTAACACCAAAGGATAAAGAAACATTCTATACCGCTTTATACCATACCTTTCTAAGTCCGATAACCTATATGGATGTGGATGGCGCATACCGGGGATTAGATCAAAACAATTATTATGCAGAAAATTTTACCCACTATACCATTTTCTCCTTATGGGATACTTACAGGGCACTTCATCCATTATTTAATTTAATTCAGCCTTCGCGAAATGCCGATATGATAAAATCGATGATGGCCCATTATGAACAAAGTGTCCATGGTATACTACCGGTATGGTCTCATTATGCAAACGAAAACTGGTGTATGATTGGATATCACAGTGTATCTGTTATTGCAGATGCTTTGGTAAAAGGAAACCTTAAGGGGTTTGATGTTGACCATTTATTGGAAGCCTCGGTAAGTTCAGCAACTTATAAACCCTATGATGGCCTCGATTATTATATGCAGTCAGGGTATGTACCGGAAGATAAAAGCTCATCCTCTGTATCAAAAACCCTTGAATATGCTTACGATGATTGGTGTATATCCCAAATAGCCGATTATACCGATAACCAGAAAATATATCGTGAATTCACAGAACGCTCGACCAATTATAAAAATGTATTTGATAAAAAAACAGGATTTATGCGTCCTAAATATGCTGACGGAACGTGGAAACAAGGATTCAACACCTTAAGCACCCATGGGCAGGGTTTTATTGAAGGCAATGCATGGAATTACAGTTTATATGTACCACATCAACCGGAACAAATGATTCAGATGATGGGAGGCAAAAATGCATTTGTACCGCATCTCGACTCATTATTTACCATGGAAATTGATGACGAACACTTTGCTCATACCGAAGACATTACCAGAGATGGAATCATTGGAAATTATGTACATGGGAATGAGCCGGGGCATCATATTCCCTATTTATACAACTGGACTCATCAAGCCTGGAAAACACAAGAACGTGTTCGTCATATCATGCAAACCATGTATTCCAATACTCCCGATGGTTTATGCGGAAATGATGATGCAGGACAGATGTCAGCATGGTATATTTTTAGTGCTTTGGGATTTTATCCGGTGTGTCCGGGAAGTGAACAGTATGCTACCGGAAGCCCTTTGGTAAAATCTGCAACGCTCCACTTCGAATCAGGAAAAAAACTCAACATCATGGTAAAAAATCAAAATCCACAAAATGTATATGTCCAAAAAATTACATTCAACGGAGAAGAAATTAAAAACTATCAACTATTACATCGTCAATTAATCAAAGGGGGCCATTTAACTTTTTATATGTCTGATGAACCTAAAATATAGACAGGTCGTGAATTTTAGAGATAATAACGGGTCTCTTTTTTTAATACTAAAAGAAAATATTGGGGCCGACATGGATTAGATAATTATAAAAACTCCTCGTCTAAAGTTTTCTCTTCAATATCAAGCGCTAAATTATCTTCAATGGTATCAAACCGGACTTTTGCTTTTAAAATAAATAGCTTTATGATAATGGGAATAGGAATGGTTGTCAAGATCGATAAAATGATGATAGCATTAAAAAATTTAGCCGGGATAATATTTAAGCTTAAACCTACGGCTGCTGCTGCAATAGTTGCAGAAAGTTGGGGCACAGTCATTAGTCCGGCCAAAACCCCTTTTCTGTTTGAGAATCCGGAGAATTTCATTGCCAACCATCCTGAAAAGATTTTACTTCCCAATAAACCAACTACAGTCCAAAGAATAATATAAATATTTTCATTGGCCCCAAAAAGTACCGTAACATCCGTTTTCATTCCAATGGAAAGAAACATAAA
>JBNJFS010000166.1:0-5616 GCA_051747085.1 Bacteroidota bacterium | reverse complement strand
CAGCTGGAAGAATCAAACGAAGCCCTGGAGAAAAGCGAGAATCGTTTACAACGAATCATTGATTTGTCACCCATACCTATTGTTGTTGAAGATGTAAAAGGTAATATTAATATATTAAATGAACAGTTCGAGAAAGTTTTTGGGTATACCATCAAAGACATTCCAACTACAGCAAAATGGTATCAGTTAGCTTATCCCGATGCTGAGTATCGGCAAAATCAGAAACAACTTTGGAACCGATTAGTTAAAGAAGCTTCTGAAAAAAATACGGTAATGGAGCCGATTGAAACCATTGTTAAGTGTAAGAAAGGAGAAAATAAAGTGGTACAAATACAATCCTCCTCAATAGATGATAATATTGTTACCATGGTTAATGATCTTACCAGGATAAAAAACCTGGAGAAAGATATTTCTTACCGTATGAAAATGGAAGAGGAGCTTAGGAAAGCCAAGGATAAAGCCGATGCAGCCAGTAAATCAAAAAGCGAATTTATTGCCAGCATGAGTCATGAAATTCGTACGCCCATGAATTCTATCTTAGGCTTTGCTGATGTGTTAGAACAAGAACTCGATAATCCTGTGATGGTCGATTATGTTGAATCCATTCAATCGAGCGGGAAAACATTGCTTAGCTTAATTAATGATATCCTGGATTTTTCAAAAATTGAAGCCGGAAAAACGGAAATTAAATATAAACCGGTTTCTGTCCGGCATTTAATTCATGATATTGCCGAAATTTTTAAATTTAGTGCCCAACAGAAAAATTTAGACCTGTTTACCGATTTAGACGATAATCTGCCTGATTATTTAATGCTTGATGAGCTAAGAATAAAACAAATTTTACTAAACCTGGCCAGTAATGCAATAAAGTTTACCGAGAAAGGTTTTGTGAAAATTAGTACAGAAGTAAATAATATCTCGGAAAGTGAAGTTGAATTGTCGTTAGTTGTTGAAGATACCGGCATAGGTGTTGACCCCAAACAACAAGAAAAGATTTTTAAAGTTTTTGAGCAAATGGAAGGGCAGGATAGCAAAAGATATGGAGGTACCGGTCTGGGATTGGCCATTTCGAGTAAATTAGCCGGGTTAATGGACGGGAAAATATTGCTTGAAAGTAAAAAAAATACAGGAAGTAAATTTATTTTGAAATTAAACCATGTAGAAATTGCTGGTGACGCAGAGGAACAAAAGATTGTTGTAGAATCAGGTAAAGGAAAGATTAATTTTAAACCGGCCAAAATTTTAATTGTCGACGATAATGAAAGTAACCGTAAAGTATTACAATTAAAATTTAAGAGATTTAATTTCGAAGTTTTTGAAGCGGCGAATGGTAACCAGGCACTTTCTGTTTTGAAAAATACCCTCCCGGATATTATGTTCATCGACTTGAGTATGCCCGAAATGGATGGTTATCAGTTATATCAGAAGATAATCGAACAGGATATCCTTAAACATATCCCTGTAATTGCCGTAACCGCCTATACCATGAATAATGATGAAGAAAAGGTGCTTAATGCCGGTTTTGATGGGTATTTGAGCAAACCGATAGATTTTAAAAAAGTTCTCCGGATACTTAAAAAGTATATCGAATACGACGAATTAACTGAAACAGATGATGAAAAGAATACGTATAGTAATATAGAATTGCAGCAAGAGGCCTTAAAAAACTTGCCTGAGTTAATTAACGAGTTAGAAAAACAGAGCAAGCCGTTTCTTAAAAAGATGCAGTATATTCAGCCTAAAAAGGTTGTGGCCGGATTTGCACAAATGTTAATTGCGATGGGCGAAAAATATCAAAATAAACCGGTAACTGATTATGGACATCAAATTATTAATGCTTCCAAAGCTTTTAATGTGGAAAAAGAAAAAGAATTAATCAAACAGTTCGGTCTGTTTGTCGAAAAATTGAAAAATCAGTTACAACCATAAAATATTTTTTAAAAGATAATTTGAATGGATGCTCAAAAATTTAAAATCTTAATTGTTGATGATAATCCGAAAAACCTGCAGGTATTAGGAAATTTACTGGAAAAACAACAATATAATGTGGAATATGCTTTAAGCGGCAAGGAGGCGTTGGAGTGGGTAAATTCCGACCAATTCGACTTAATATTACTCGATATTATGATGCCCGGAATGGACGGGTATGAAGTGTGCGAAACGATTCGAAAAGATGAACAATACCAGGATATTCCCATTATCTTTCTTACGGCAAAAACCGATAAAGAAAGCATTGTCAAAGGATTTGAGCTTAATGCGCAGGACTATGTAAGTAAACCTTTTGATACTGCAGAATTGTTAGCCCGGATAAATACTCATCTTGAATTAAAAGACAGCCGCGATAAACTGAAAGATGTCAACCAGTGGCTGGAACAAAAGGTGGATGAAAAGACCAAGGCGTTGCAGGAAACCAATAAAAAACTAGAAGATGCTTTAACCGAGTTGCAAAACCTGGATAAAATGAAATCTTTTTTTTTAAACATGACCAGCACCGAAATAAAAACTCCTTTAACGGGGATTATTGGTACATTGCATGTCTTAAAAAATCAGGAAGCTTCGTTTGCCCTTAAAAACCTGATTAATTTACTGGAGAAATCGGTTTCACGACTCGAAAACTTTGCCAATAAAGCAATTTTAACCACTGAGCTAAGTTCAAAAACCTATGCGTTTAAATCTGAAGAAATTGATGTGGCTGAAATTGTTAGCTTTAGCCTCTTAGAGTTAAACGAAGTATTAGGACAACGCAACATTGCTATTGAGGAGCATCTGGATGATATAAAAATTTCCGGCGACAAAGATCTTATATTTAAAGCATTGCTTTTTTTAATTCGCAATGCAGCCGAACATACCGGTGATGAATCTAAAATTGAAATCTCCTTAAAAAACGAAGATAGAGGGATTGTACTTTCCATTCTTGATTTTGGGAAGGGCTTTAGTGAACAAACAATTGAGGAGATATATTCGCCCTACCGGTTTAAAGAAGAAGCGTTTAATGAGAATAACGAACTGAGTATGTATATCGTAAAGTTAATTATGGATTATCATCATGGAGCGTTAAAAGTTTCTAATAAAGAGAATGCAGGTGCTTGTGTGGAATTGATTTTTACTAAATAATGTTGTAAGAATGAATAAATTGCTGCTTGAAAGTTTAATCCGGTTGTTTGCGTATATTGCTGCGCTTCATCCGTCACTTTATATTGATAATGTAAAATTATTTATACAATCATTTCTGCGTAAAGAGTTTTCGGCCGATATCTTGAACGATTACCAGGTATTGTTTAATGACTATTATGATGAATACAAATCGAATCGTAAGCATGCCGGGGAAAATGATTTGTCGAAATTTATTCAGCAACATATTTCGGAGCTGGTAAACGAATTATATATATCCGATCGCTTTCTATTATTAATTCGATTATTGTTTTTTCAAAAGTTCTTATTTAAATATCAGAATCTGGCAAATGAGTCAGCATCTATAAGTATTGATTCGATTACGCTGGAAATTTCCCGTGCATTAAATATTCATGAGACCGATTATCGTAATTGTAAATCATTTATTTTCGAGAAGTTGTACGATATAAAACAGAAGGATAACCTTTTGGTTGTGGGGAGTAAGAATCTGGCCAAAACCGGTATTCATTTTATCGAACGAGGCCAATTAAAGGGTAATATTTATTTCCTGAAAATTTCGGGAGCTAATATTTTACTTTTTTATTATAAAGGTTCGGATACGATTACGATTGATGATTTTAATATTTTTCCTGAAAATATTTATATCTTTCACCTGGGCTCAAAAATTGATGGAGAAACCATTGACCCGGTATATTATAACGAAGTAGCCCGCGAATTTGAATCAGAAAGTAACATCTCGGTTCAGCTAAAAGCCCAGGAAATTGAATTTACTTTTCCACGGAGCAATAACGGTATTCATCAATTGTCATTTGCTGCAGAATCAGGCCAGATGATTGGTGTTATCGGGAAAAGCGGAGTGGGGAAGTCTACACTGATTAACCTTTTAACAGGCTCATTAAAACCCAAAAACGGGAAAATACTAATCAATAATTATGATATTTTTAAAGAGCAAAAATATATTGAGGGGCTAATTGGATATATACCACAGGATGATCTGCTCGTAGAAGAATTAACAGTATTTGAGAATTTGTATTTAAGCTCAAAACTTTGTTTAGGGAGCTTAACGACAGCTGAGATTGTACAACAAGTAGGGTTGTTATTAAAAAATCTTAATTTATTTGAGGTTAAAGACTTAAAGGTAGGAACACCGTTAAATAAATATATCAGTGGAGGACAGCGTAAGCGTTTAAACATAGCGCTTGAGTTAATTCGTGAACCATGGATTTTGTTTGCCGATGAGCCCACCTCCGGTCTGGCTATTTCCGATGCCGATGAAATTATGGAGTTGTTAACCCGTCAGGCTGCAAAAGGGAAGATTGTCTTTGCCAATATTCATCAGCCTTCGTCAGAGCATTTTAAAATGTTCGATAAGATCCTGGTGCTTGATAAAGAAGGATATCCTGTATATTATGGGAATCCTGTAGACTCCATTCATTATTTTAACGAAGCAGCCAACAAATTTGTTAAACTTTCGGACAAATGCCAGTTGTGTGGAAATGTAAACCACGAAACGGTTTTTAATATTTTGTCCGAAAAGAAGGTCGACAGCCATGGGTTATTGCTTAATGAGCGGAAAATACCAGTAAAGCAATGGCATCAATATTATTTAAAGAGTATCCCCGAAGAGATAACGTCAGAAAATAATGAAAAAGGCGAATTACCTAAAATACAGTTCAGAAAACCTTCTGCAATTAAGCAGTTTGTCGTTTTTTTAGAACGTAATGTTTTAAGCAAAGTCACCAATCATCAATATGTTGCTTTTTCATTGTTAATTACACCGTTGCTGGCTGTTATTCTGGCGTTAATCACCCGTTCAGGCATCGATAAAGGAACCGGTGAATATTCTTTTATCTTAAACGATAATATCCCGGCTTACCTCTTTATGTGTGTTATAGTTTCTTTGTTTGTTGGGTTGGTTATTAGTGCCGAAGAAATTTTTCGCGACCGGAAAATGTTAAAACGCGAACAATTTCTTAACCTGGATAAAACCGCTTATTTATTCTCCAAATTATCTTTGCTTTTTTTTGTCAGCCTGGTACAAACTGTCTTATATGTGGTTATTGGGAATACACTGCTTGAGATTGACGGCATGTTCTGGCAATATACGCTGGTTTTATTTACAACTTCATGCTTTGCCAATACATTGGGATTACTAATTTCTTCATTGTTCAACTCTGTTATTGTAATTTATATCCTTGTTCCTTTATTAATTGTCCCACAAATATTGTTAAGCGGTACTATTGTTCAATATGATAAATTGAATGAGAAAATAGAATCGGAAAAATATGTTCCTGTAATTGGCGATATTATGGTGTCCAGATGGGCTTATGAAGCACTTGTTGTTACCCAGTTCAAGGATAACAGGTTTCAAAAACACTATTTCCCTGTCGAACAAAAAATAAGTAACCTAAAATATGATTTGTTATTTGTGATTTCCGAAGCCGAAGGGGCATTAGAGGAAATAAAATATGGAATGGATGAAGG
>JBNJFS010000165.1:0-5677 GCA_051747085.1 Bacteroidota bacterium | reverse complement strand
GATCCTCCTGAAACATACGGGATATTTCGCTTAAATTTAGCTTCAACCAATTGTTCGTATAAACATAGCTGAACTAACTTATCCTGACTGGGCATTACGCCATTTAAACAGTTTAAATTGGTTCCAATACCTACCACTTCAATATTGGGTAATTTAAAAATACTTCCATAAAAATCAATAAATTCTTCGCCCAAAACACCTTCCCGCAAATCACCCATCTCAATCATAATCATTACCTTATGCTTTTTATTTTGGCGTTTCGCTTCGTCAGAAAGGAGCTTTATGGTGCTAAATTCGGTATTAAAGCTTATATCGGCATATTTTATAACATTTTTGATTCCTCTTTTGGATGGTGGCCTGATATAAACCGTTTCAATTTCCGGATCCAGTCTTTTTACCACTTTTAAATTATCAATCCGCGCATCTAAAATTTGCTCTACCCCCAGGTTTATTAACTCTTTTAAATACTCTTCGTTACCACAAAGCAATTTTGAAACAATACCAAATTTAATATTATGTTTATCTAAAATCGATTTTAAATAATTATAATTAAATTTTAGCTTTTCCCTGTCAAGTTCTAAGAATGCCATTTTTATATTTTTTAGTATAAACTCTTTTTTTTGCTAATTTATTACTTTTCGAGGAATTGACATAGGTAATCTCGCCAATAACTCATAATTTAACTGATTGTTAAAATCGGCAAAGGAGGCTAAAGTAATTTCTATGCCATTATCTTCCCCAATTAATATTACCTCATCACCACGTTTTACTCCCGGAATATGTGTTACATCAGCAATAAGCATATTCATATTTACCACTCCAATAACAGCCGCTCTTTGCCCGTCAATAATTACACGCCCCTGATTACTTAATGAACGGCTGTACCCATGTGAATAGCCCACAGGAACAATAGCAATTACTTTTTCTTCCTGAGCAAGGTATGCTGTCCCATAACTAACAAACTCACCGGTTTTCACTTTCTTAATGGACATTATCTGACTTTTCCAGCTTAATATGCGCATTAAAGGATCTGTTTTATCCATTCTTTTATGGATATACTGAATAAAGGTTTCGCGCGTGGGCCAAAATCCATATTGTAAAATGCCAATACGCACCATATCCATTCGTGTACGCGGATAAGCAATTGCAGCTGCCGAACAGGCTGTATGACGAATTTCCGGTACTATCTCGCGATTACATAACCACTTATAAACCTGATTATATTTACGAATTTGTTTTTGTATGCGCACATGATTGGCAATACTTTCGGCACCGGCATAATGAGTACAAAGTCCTTTGACATAAAACAAATCTCTGTTTTCTTTGATAAACTTTACCACTTTTACCAACTGCCTTTGGGTAAATCCGGTTCTGTTCAATCCGGTTTCCACTTCAATGTGAATTTTAGCTACTTTGTTCAATTTTTTAGCCTTTTCAGCGGCTTTTTCAAGTTTAATCGTTTCAAAAACGAAGAATTCCAAATCATTATCGACAGCCCATTCAATTTCTTCATCTGACATCCAACCCATAATCATCACATCCGTTTCGGGCTTTTTTACTTTGCATGCATTCTGAGCCTCTTCTGCACTAAAAACAGAGAAGTGACGTACACCCGCCATTTCAGCTATGGGTACAATTTGTTCGATTCCATGCCCATAAGCATTTGATTTTATTACCGATGATATTTTAACCTCATCGCCAAGATAATGTTGTAAAAAATTTAGATTATGAATAAAAGCTGTTTGATCAATCTCTATAACTGAAGTTCCTGCCATAACTATTTCTGCTCATTTTTTAAGATTTGCTGAAAAATCCCGTAAAATATTTTTACTCCGTTCTCTATAATATCATCAGGGAAATCGTAATCAGGATTATGCAATTGCGGCTGATTGGTTCCTGAGCCAAGCCCAAAAAGTACCCCGGGAAATTGCAAGGTGAAATGGGCAAAATCTTCAGACCAACGAAAAGGTTTTTGCAGGTATTCTGTTGGAATTTGATAATCTTTGCCCACCAGCTCTAGTTGTTCAACAAGTTGATGATTGTTAATCGTTGCCGGAAATTCTTCAACATAAGAAATCTCCTGTTTCAGGTTATTTTTTTGAGCATTATCAAGAGCTACTTTTTCTGCTTGCTGAGTTAAAACCTCCATATCAGCATTGGTATACGACCTAAGCGTAGCCATTACTTCGGCATACCCCGGGGTTGTCCCAAAAGCAACTTCACCAAGCCGTGCATGAATTACGGTTACCAGGGTAAAATCATTAAATACATTTTCCTTTTGAGGTAACAAGGTTAGTTCTTTTATAATGTCAGCCATTGCAATGGCCGGACTGTTTCCATTCTCTGGCTCTCCGGCATGAGATGTTTTCCCGGTTAGTTTAATAATCATTCCTTTGGAGGCAGAGGCGAAATTTTTCTCTCCCAGAACAACCGATCCTTTTTCATATCCAGGTAAATTATGTAACGCAAAAACATAATCTATATTTAACGCTTTAAACCGTTCATCATTTACTACCCGATAGGCTCCCTGTCCATTTTCTTCAGCGGGTTGAAACATTAAAATTACCTCTCCGGCTTCAGGTCTGTTTTTTGAAAATGCATCGGCCAGTCCTACAAGAATCGCCATGTGCCCGTCATGTCCACACTTATGACCTACCCCTTTGTTCTGCGATCGATAAGACGTATCGATTAAGTCATCGATGGGTAAACCATCAAGCTCGCAACGAAAAAGCACTGAAGGCCCTTCTTTCTTTCCTTTAAAAACCACGGCAACACCATGTCCGCCAATTTCAGTTATCATCCGATCCGGATGATAAGACTCCATAACGTTAATTATCCGAAGAGCTGTTTGCGCTTCGGAATCAGACAACTCCGGATATTGATGTAATTCATGCCGAAGTGTTATTATTTTTTCTTTATCAAAAAGTTCTTCCATAAATTATAAATCATGAACAATTGTCAATCAAAATAAAACAACCACACCTTAAAATTAACAAAAGGAAAGGATAATCACCAATAAAAGAGAAAAACAACTGTTTCAGCACAACAAAATTAACATTTTTTACGAAAAAAACAAAATGCCAAAAAGTTTACAAAGCGCGTAATTATTGGCATTAATGAAAAAATCATATAAAAGCTCTCAAAGAATATGTTCTGCTGAAACAATTATTCGTTCTCATGATAAATATTCTCATCAACGGTAATCAGAGGTGAGGCGTCAATACTGTCAATATCGAGGTATTTGACAATCAAATCCAATGCTTCGTTTATTTCCTTTTGCCGTTGTCCTGAAATATTTTCCAGTTGTTTAGAAAGCCTTTCGTGTAATAATGAAGGGGTTTTCTCCAACAATTCTGATCCTTTCGAAGTTAATATAATATACGTGGTTCTTTTATCTTCTTTTTTAGGCAATCGGGCAATACAGCCTTTTTTCTCCAGGCGGTTGATAATTCCGGTTACCGTACTCGAATTTAAATTCAGGTAATCTCTGATATTTTTCTGTGTTGACTGAAATCCTTCAGACTTATGCAAAAATTCGAGGCAAAGCAATTGAGGAATGCTTAAACCATGTTCTCTTTGTATTTTTTTCGATTCAATATTAATTGAACGTACAATTTTCCTGATTTTTATTAAAATATCTGTTGAGTTCATCGAAATAAAAATAGTTTCTACAGAACACAAATATATTTTATTTAAACCATAACAAAAAACATGTCCAAATTTTTCTTTTCCACGCAAACAAAAATCAATAATAAAATATAACTTCGCATCCTGTTATGAAAAAAAATATTGCAACCGCTTACATTGCTGTTAGTTTAGCAATGATATTTTGGAGTTTTACCTTTATCTGGTATAAAATAGTATACCAGTTTTATAATCCTATTACTACTGTATTCTTCCGGCTTATTATATCTTCCATTTTCCTTTTTGCATTAATGTATCCTCTTAAAAGAATTGAAAAAATTCGTAAAGGAGACTTTAAATATTTTTTACTGGTTTCGGTATTTAATCCATTTCTCTATTTTATTGGAGAAAGCTATGGTGTTAAATTGGTGTCATCAACGCTGGCTGCTGTTATTATTGCTACCATTCCTTTGTTTACTTCATTCACCTCATCATTTTTCCTGAATGAAAAGATTACCCGAATGAATCTACTGGGTATTATATTTTCCATCATAGGGGTAAGTTTTATTATTTTTGAGAAAAACGAAGGGGTAATTGTATCACCCCTAGGTATTGCCATGTTGATGCTTGCTGTTGTTGCAGCCATTGGTTATTCAATCGTTTTAAAAAATTTATCAAACAAATACAGCTCAATCACTATTGTTTCTTATCATAACTTTATCGGTATATTTTTATTTGCCCCACTATTTTTTATTTTTGATTTTAACGATTTTAAACAAACCGGCTTATCCCAGGAAGCATGGATTCCTTTACTTGAGCTTGCGTTCTTCGGATCATCCTTTGCGTTTATCTTTTTTACTTTTGCCATTAAAAGAATAGGTGTTGGGAAAGCCAATGCTTTCACTAATCTTATTCCTGTTTTAACAGCTATCATAGCTTTTATTGTTCTCGGAGAAATAATAAATCTTACCAAAATTTTTGGAATTTCATTAGTAATTGGTGGATTATTCCTGTCACAAATCAAAACCAACGGATTAAGAGATAAAATAAGAAATTATATCAGACCCAGTGAATAATGAGTTTTTCAAATCACACCCCCATAAACGAAATCAAAAACAGAGCCCGGGATTTATGGCAAGAAAATAAAATCTTTTTTGCCCGGCTCAAAAAGAAAAAAACCAAAAAACTGGATAATGTGGTTCATGAACTTCACGAAGAAGTTTTTCAGGAGATAGACTGCCTGGATTGTGCCAACTGTTGTAAATCGATTAGCCCAACCCTTTATGACAAAGATATTGAAAGACTATCCAAACATTTAAAAATTAAACCTTCGCAATTTGTAGCGGAGTATCTTTATCTTGATGATGAAGGGGATTATGTATTCAAACAAACACCATGTCCCTTTTTGCTTCCCGACAACTATTGCCTGGTTTACGAAAGCCGTCCCAAAGCTTGCAGGGAATATCCACATACCGACCGATCCCGGTTTTACCAATTATTAAACCTTACCTTAAAAAATTCGCTGATATGTCCTGCTGTTTTTGAATTGATAGAAAGATTAAAACAAAGAAAAGAATATTTTTAAGAAACAATAACATTTAAACCTTCAGGGACTACTTTAATATTTAATATTTCACCCATTTCCAGTGGTTCTCCATCATAATGAATAATCCCCGGGTTTTGACGCTTCACCACAATCTTTTTACACCGGAAGGTTTCGACATAACGGCTTTTATCAATATTTTTTGCAAAGAGGCGAATCCCAAGATGAGGGGCTGAAACTATGGGGAAAGCCTTCATAATTTCCACATCTAACTCCCCGTCGCTAATTTGTGCTTTAGGAGCAATATGCGCATTATTCCCGTATTGTGATGCATTAGCAAAAGTAATCAGAAAAGCATCGCGCATATAGGTGGTTCCTTTCATAGATATTTCATAACGCTCTGGCAGATAACGTCTAAATTCTGAAAGGGTTGCTTTTAAATAACTGGTAAATCCACGACGTTGAGTTTTTGAAAAAACATGTCCGATATGAGCATCAAAACCTACGCCT
>JBNJFS010000164.1:0-5687 GCA_051747085.1 Bacteroidota bacterium | reverse complement strand
TCGAACGGTACATTTACCAACTCGGCGTATTCTTCTCCAGCTTCCAACATATCATCATCACCATCCAGGTAACCCCATATAACTTTCATCTCTTTCCCTGATTTCATTATTTTATCTAATATATTCATGATTTCGAGAAGAATAAGTGAAGACGACGAATTAAAATACTCCATTGTAAACGCAAACCTTGTTTGCTCGTTTGCAACTTTAGCATACTCTTCTAACCATGTAAATACCGGAGCATAAAACTTTCTGCTCTCTTCGGGAAAAGATTTACCGGAAATTTCAAATTTACCGCTTTCCTTGTCAAGGTAAACTTTAGGGGTTGATTCCTGTGCTTCAATAAGTAATGGGTTCATAGTTTTATTACGATTTCAGGTATTTATTTAACATAGATAAAAATAATTTTAACTGAATGGGTTTTAAAATAAAATCATCGCATCCCACTTCATCGGCTTTTTCTTTTGCATCTTCGACATTAAGGGCTGTTTGGGCAATTACCGGAATATCTTTACGCAATTTTTTTATCTCTTTGGTTGTTTCAAAACCATCTATCCCGGGCATATTAATATCCATGAGGATTAAATCAATTTCCGGATTTTCTTTAAAAACAGCAATCGCCTCATGTCCGTTTTGTGCCCTTAAAATATTCACATCAGTCGTTTTTAAGGCTTCTACAAGGAAAATGTAATTCATCTCTGTATCTTCGGCTATAAGAATGGTCTTATCACTCCAGTCATACTTATCTTTGGGTACCAGTTTTCGATTGGTCGTTTCCAGTTTAATACCGATAACCAGGATATCATCCAACTGGATATAATCTCCTTTCCACTCTTCAAAGGTTCTTTCCAGGATCTGTTCCTGCACATCCATTGGCTTTTCATGAATTTTAAGCAATAGTTCCTTAAAATTTCTCGACATAAACTTACGCTTTTGGGGGCCGCCGATTTGGTCAACAAACCCATCGGAAAAAATATAAATTACATCATCTTCATAGATGTCTATCTCGTGATTGACAAATGATTTGTCGGCCTTTTGATGAATGCTGACAGGCATCCGGTCTCCTTTGAATACTTTTAGTTCTTTATTCCGGATAAGGTATAACGGATTATGAGCTCCGGCAAATTGTAATTTTTGTTTCCCGGGATCGATAACACAGAGGGCTATATCAATACCATCCTTAGACTCGTTGTCTGCGCCCGATTGATGCAGTGACTCGATAATATACGTACGCAGTTGATTTAATATCTCGTTGGCCTGAAGCGAATAGATATGCTTATTTTCTACAATCTTATTTACAATTTCATTTAAGAAGGCTGTTCCGAGCATGCTCATGAAAGCCCCGGGTACTCCGTGCCCTGTACAATCTGCAGCAGCAATAATAATCTTGTCATCTTTATTCATCATCCAGTAAAAATCGCCACTTACAATATCGCGGGGTTTAAACAGGATAAAATGTTCGGGCAAACTACGCCGGATAAGACTTAACGGCGGCAACAAGGCTGTTTGAATACGTTTAGCATACTCAATACTATCGGTGATATCCATTTTTTGCTTGTTGGCTAAATCTCGTTGTTCCTCAATTTCCTCTTTTTGTTTAACAATCTGGGTGTTTTTTTCTGCCAGTTTTTTATTGGCTTTCTTTTTTGCCTGAAACTGACGATAAACCAGAATGGAGAAGAAAAAGATGACCACAAAAATAAGCAGGATACCATAAATGATAAGCCGCTTGTTACGCAACTCGGCTTCCTTTTCACTAATGGTAAGGCGGTTTAGTTCCAGCTCGAGCTTTTGTTTATCGGTAAGCTCTTTGGTTTGTTCCAACGATTGTTTCGTTTTTTCCAGCTCAGAAGATCTTTCGGTTAATTCCTTTTGCGACTGGACTTTATCCATTTCGGCTTTCCGGACCTCCTCTTTACTTTTAGACTCAATATCTTTAATCTGTTCGGCTTTAATATGTTTATCTACCGTAGCAAAAAGATCAAAATACTTCATGGCATTTTCTGAATCACCTAAAGCCTCATAATTCTCGGCCATCATACCATAACAGGTTCTTACCCATTTTAAGTTATTAAGTTCCTGTGCATAACTTAATGCTTCGTTTAAAGTGGTTAACGCTTCGTTATGCTGTGATAAATTCTTTAATGCTGAAGCTTGATTAATCAAACCGGTATAAATCCCTCCTTTTTGATCTAAATTTCGTGCATACTCCGTTCCCTGGCGAAAATTTTCCAACGCAAGCTGATAATCTTCCCTATCAGCATAAATTAATCCAATGTTATAATAAACAGACTTTATTCCATTTTGGTTGTTGTGTTGCTTGTTTAATTCCAGCGATTGAGAAAAATATTCAATCGCCTGGTCAAGCATTCCGTTTTCCCAGTATAAGTAAGCGATCTTGTTATAATTATCCGCTTCCTGTATCGTATTATTTTCTTCTTTAAATGTTTGTGCCTGTTTCTTATATTGATTAATCTTCTCTTCTGCATCTTTATCCATGGTTTGAGCTACTGCCAATGGTATAAAAACAACAAACAATAGTATATATGAGATACAATAGTGCAGGATTTTTTTCATTAAAGAAGGTTGTTTAGTAGTTCCTATTCAATAAAAAATTCGACCGATTTTTCCGATTTGTTGCCCAGCTTATCATAAGCGGAAACATCAATCTGATAAACCTTATTCTCATTAAAATCTTTAATCAGGCTATTGTATGATTTAGCGGCTGAGCCGTTCACCGAATAGGTCATCTTATCGAAACCAACCAGCGTATCGGTTGAGGATAAAAATAAGACTACATGACCCGGGTATACATCATACCTCTTTTGATTAATCATTTTCGTCTTTTCAGACAACATACTAAACCGAAAAAATATTTCAGGCCCGCTATTATCTTCAACGCAATTAAAAGATTGGGTACTTGAATTATCCACATTATCATAACCCATATAATGAATAACATGAAAACCCTCTTCATTTACACTAAAAGGGCCGTTATACTCCTGCATCGTTCCGTTATCGATAGAGTAGGTTATATTTTTAGTGCCGGAGGCATCATCCTTGGCAGAAAGACTGATTTTTGTGTTTTGGGTTATAAAGGTCGTATCTTTGGATGCAAAATAAGGGCCTTCAAAATGATGCCCCAGGGTCGGACCCGACAAATCAACATAAGCAATGTTTGATTTATCCGTCATTATGGTACTTATCTTTTGATTATTTACATTATCGGTAACAAATGTTTTAATTTTAAGTTTCCCGGATTTATTCAAATAGAACGGTTTGGAATACACCTGAAATTCACCATCGTTAATGGAATAGCGTATTTCTTTTACTCCTGCTTTATTATCCATGGCCGTGAGTTTTACCTTGCTCCTTCCTGAGGAGTATTCACGTCCGTTGGCAATAAAAGTATTTCCTATAAGTTCGTCTACTATCATGGGAGGTGTTTTGTCCAGGTAAAAGGAGAATGTTTGGGGTTCTTCTTTGTTCCCGGCATGATCAACCGAATAGTAGGTAATTGAATGCTCCCCTTCACTTAAACCCGAAATAGTTATGGGCTGATTATAATTATACTCCGAACCCTCGTTAATCGAAAATAATGTTTGTTTAACTTTTGAATTATCATCCAGGGCTTCCAATATAATTTTTGATCTTGACGACAAGATATTATTATGCTCATCGGTATTAACCGAAAGGTTTGTTTTCGGCGGGGTTAAATCAATTTTCAGTTTAATGGTTTTGGGTTTCTCGGCATTACCCACATTATCCACGGAGTAATAGTTTATAGTATATAATTCCTCCTTATCAAACACAAGTGGTTTTTCAAATATGCGATATTTCTGTCCGTTGACAGAATAATAAATGGCTTCAACTCCCGACATGGCATCAGAGGCCTCTAATGTTAGTTCTGCGGATTGATCGAAAAAAAAGATATCTTCCTTTTTATAATGTTTTGTATTACTCAAAGAAAACCGGGTATTCGGTGTCCGGCTGTCAGCGTAGATCTCATAAATAACATCCTCGGGAGGATAAACAACCTGTTTTGTTACCGTATCTACTTTCGAAGGAGAACGAAAGGTATTATATCCTTCAGTATCGAGATACATTGGGTTTGCATACTTTTTTGAATCTTCGGAAGGAACCAACAAATACGAAGGAGCATCCTCGTCGGGAGATGTAGATACTCTAAAATACAAAGGCATCTCTTTATGGATATACATTTTTCCTTCTTCGGACACATAAATTTTGTGGGGATGGTTTAATGGTTCTTGTGATCTTAAGACATAAGGAACCATCATAAGAACAATTAATAACAGAGAGAAACTGAATCTATACATATCTTTAAACATTATATTTAAGGTTGTTTACTATTTTACTATTTTATATTATACGCGAATGAATAAAAAAGTTTTATAAAAATAAGGAATAAATCTACTCATCTTTTCATCAACGATTAGTTAGCGGATAATAGTTACCGTACCTGATATTCGTGGAGCGCCATTTTTTAGGTTAATTATATAATAGTAACTATCCATTGGCAATTCACTGCCATTAAAGGTTCCATCCCAATATTGCGATTCATCATAGCCTTTGGAATAGAATACACGCGTTCCCCACCGGTCGAAAATTTCCACTTCGGCAGCAGGATAAAGCATACTCATTTCAATAACCCACTTATCATTTATTCCATCTCCGTTAGGAGTAAATGCACTGGGTATACTTAAACAATTATCTCTTTTACTGTTTATTCTAAACGTAGTGTCTATTTCACAGAAATTTTCATCCTGGATGATAACATGGTAAACATCTGCACGGATATCATATAAATTCTCTTCAGCACTTCCATTGTCCCAATAAATGTTATAATATCCTTTTCCGCCACTTATATTTAACTCAATAAATCCATTCTGGATATCGGGGCATGATGGTTTCTTTATCACAGGATCTATGATTAGCTTATCGGGTTCGATGATTTCAACTACGGTATCCAACATACATTCGTTTTCATCGGTAACGGTAACTTCATATACTCCCTTGTCCAGCATATCTGCAACAGGTGCATCATATCCATTGGACCAGCTATACGTATAATCGGGTGTACCTCCAAACATCGTAATACCGATATATCCATCGGCAAAACCATAACAGGTAATATCTGTTTTATCAATGGTTGCTGCTAAAGGATCGGGCTCGGTGAGCTCAATATACACATGCTCAACACAGTTGTTTTCATCGGTAACATCCACCTCATATACTCCGGGCTCAAGGTTTTCTATAATACTATCCGTGAACGTTATATCGTGATCCCATTCGTAATAGTAGGGTGTTGTTCCTCCTGTCGGTGTTAAAGCAATTTTGCCGTCATCAGAACCAAAACAACTAATATGGTTGATGGTTTTATTAACGATTAACTCCCCGGGTTGGATTATCTCAACCGAGTTGGTTGTTAAACAATTCTTTTCATCCGTAATGGTTACTTCGTATACTCCTTCCGTAAGAGCATAAATTGAATCTGCTGTTTCTCCGTTATTCCATACGTAGGAATAATTTCCATTTCCCCCAGTTGCTAATACAGCCGCTGTTCCGTTGTTAGATCCAAAACAGGATACATCCGTTTTATGGATGGTTGATTCCAGTACTTCCGGTTCAATAATTTCTGCCGAATCGTATATTTGACAATCCAGTGA
>JBNJFS010000163.1:0-5700 GCA_051747085.1 Bacteroidota bacterium | reverse complement strand
GGATAATCTTCTAAAAGCTCCTTTGCAGCCGTTCCCTGTCCGCATATCACATTAAAATTATGGTAGGGATGAATAAATGTAGCGCCGGTTTTTTTCTGAACTTCTTCGAGGGTCTTTTCACGTGCTTCCAGGGTTGACTCACAAAAGGTAATTTCTGCTCCATAGCCCTTAACCGCTTTTTTCTTTATGGCCGGGGCACTTTCGGGCATAACAATATAGGCAGGAATATTCATTTGCCGGGCAGCAAGACTTAAAGCCGCAGCATGATTACCCGACGAGTGAGTGGCAACACCTTTTTTAGCTTCTGCTGAACTTAATTGTCGAACAGCATTGGTTGCTCCTCGAAATTTAAAAGCTCCCACTTTCTGGAAATTTTCACACTTAAAATACAAATCAACGCCCAACATATTATTTATGCCTGTTGAAGACAAAACAGGGGTACGATGAATATACGGACGGATGCTTTTATGAGCTTTTATAATATCTTCATATACCGGAATTTTATCAGCCATAAACTATAAAAAATTTTTATTGCGTGTTATCTTAATCTTCTTTCTCCTCTTGATACTCTTTATATCTTTTTTTTATTTCCGAATAAAGTTCATATTCAGTAATGCTTCTTACATATTCATCGGTAAAATTACAAAAATCCATAAACTCTTTTGCCTTTAATCCCTCCAGTCCTGTTAAATTTTTTATGATTGTAACATTGTATTTTTCTTTTACATCCGTTCTTTCCTTGACCTTCCGGTATTTTTTTATAGCCTTGGCTTCCTTGCTAAATGCCGAATAGATTAACGATATAGGGGATAATATGCTTGCTTGGGGCTCATCAACCAGGGGATACTCTAACTCTACATATTTAAATATTTTTTCGACCTGAGGATTCAGTTTGTTCTTATCTTCCAGCTCCAGATCAAGAACTTTTTGTTTAAACTCTTTATAGGTCCCCAGGTATGAAATGGATACCTCCGGTATAGCATATATTTTATTTTCCAGGATAATTTCAACAACAGAATCCGGATTATTTTCAGGGACTTCATATACTTTGTGTTCAAAACCAATGGCAGACAAATTTAAAATATCTCCGGGATTAACCCAGGTCTCAAAATTACCTAAAGAATCGCTTACCACCCCTTTACCTTCATTTTCATTGATAATATGTGCAAAAGCTACCGGGTATCCTTTTTCAAGACTTAATATTTTTCCATAAAAATAATAAGAACTATCATTGCGTTGCCCATACAATTCAGGAATCCCTAAAATTAACAGCAATATTATAACTGTATTTACAAAAATTAAACTCCGGCACATCGAACAGAAATTTTATATACACAAAGATATAATTCTTTCGCCGTTAGATGCAGCCATTTAACAATCTTTAACTTTATAACTGCGGTTTGAAAATCTTTTTATCAAACCAATTTTTAGCTATCTTCGCTAAATAATCTAAACTTTCACCTGTTAACGTTTTATTGAGCTATGGAATATGCAGATTACAAAAACAAGATAGAGATGGCCTGGAATGACCGGTCGCTGTTAAAAGATAAAGATACGGTTCATATCATAAATAAAATTATTGATTTGATGGATAAAGGCAAGCTAAGGGCCGCCGAGCCCACCGGTAATGGATGGGCAGTTAATGAGTGGGTTAAGAAGGCTGTGATTCTGTATTTTCCCACACGGCAAATGGAGGTAATAAAAGTTGGTCCGTTTGAATTTCATGATAAAATTCCTTTAAAAACAGGATATGATCAATTGGGGGTACGTGTTGTACCTCATGCTATTGCACGACATGGTTCTTTTGTTGCCAAAGATGTGATTATGATGCCTTCCTATGTAAATATCGGGGCTTATGTTGATTCCGGATCGATGGTAGACACCTGGGCAACGGTTGGGTCGTGTGCACAAATAGGAAAGAATGTCCATTTAAGCGGAGGTGTAGGAATAGGTGGTGTTTTGGAGCCGGTACAAGCAGCCCCGGTAATTATTGAAGATAATTGTTTTATTGGCTCCCGGTGTATTGTGGTCGAAGGAGTACATATTGAAAAAGAAGCTGTTTTGGGGGCAAATGTTGTAATCACCGGGTCAACAAAAATCATAGATGTTTCACAAAACGAGCCGGTAGAATACCGGGGATTTATTCCTGCCCGTTCGGTTGTTATACCCGGAACACAAACCAAAAAATTTAATGCCGGAGAATACCAGGTTCCCTGCGCTTTAATTATTGGAAAAAGAAAAGAATCAACCAATCTTAAAACATCATTAAACGATGCTTTAAGAGAATATAATGTTGCGGTATAAAAACGATGGTTAAATTTTTAATTATACAAACCGCTTTTATCGGCGACGTAATATTGGCTACTCCACTGATTGAGAAGTTACATCACTTTTATCCCGATTCGCAGATTGATTTTTTGCTCCGCAAAGGCAATGAGAATCTCCTGCGCAATCACCCTTACATTGATAATATTATTGTATGGAATAAGAAGCAGCATAAAGTAAAAAACTTATTCAGGGTCATTAAACGTATACGCCAAAAAAAATACGATTATGTGATGAACCTGCAACGATTTGCGTCCTCCGGGATTATCACAACCTTTTCGGGAGCTAAATTAAAGGCCGGATTTAACAAAAATCCCTTCTCTTTTGCTTTCACACGTTCCATAAAACACGAGATAGGCAACGGGAAACATGAAACCGAAAGGAATTTACAACTCATCGAAGAAATTACCGACTCGTCATTCTATAAACCTAAGCTTTATCCTACCACCGAAGATTTCGAAATTGTATCTCAATATAAGATGCACCCATATATTTGTATTGCGCCCACCTCCGTTTGGTTTACCAAACAATTTCCCGCTGAAAAATGGATTGAATTATTAAAAACCATTAAACCGGGATATCAGGTATTTTTAATTGGCGGTCCGGATGACAAGGAAAGCTGTGATAACATTATTGCCGAAAGCAGGTTAAACAATATTACCAACTTAGCCGGGAAGTTAACCTTTTTACAAACATCGGCATTGATGAAGAATGCAGTGATGAATTACGTAAATGACTCCGCACCAATGCACATGGCTTCGGCCATGAACGCCAAAACAACGGCGGTATTTTGCTCAACTATTCCGGCATTTGGATTTGGCCCGCTGGCCGACGACTCGAAGGTGGTTGAAACCAAAGAGAACCTTGATTGCCGTCCATGCGGGCTGCATGGATATAAAAAATGCCCTGAAGAGCATTTTAAATGTGCCTTTACCATAAATGTCGATCAATTAAAGTTTGAATTATGATTAAAATATCTGTTGTAATAATAACCTTTAATGAAGAGAAAAATATTGAGCGATGCCTTCAATCGGTTCAAAATGTAGCTGATGAAATTGTTGTTGTTGATTCTTTCTCTACAGATAAAACGACTGAAATCTGCCAAAAGTATAACGCAAAAGTTATCCTGCATCCTTTTGAAGATTACAGTAAACAAAAAAACTTTGCACTGGAGCAGGTGGAAAATAATTATATTTTGTCATTAGATGCTGATGAAGCCCTTTCCCCAACATTAGAAAAATCCATTATAGAAGTCAAACAACAGTGGACAAAAGACGGATACTTCTTTAACCGGCGTACCTCTTTTTGTGGAAAGTGGATAAACCATACGGGATGGTATCCCGACAGGCAATTACGCCTTTGGGATAAAAGGGAAGGTTGGTGGAATGAAAATAAGGTACATGAAAAAGTTAAGCTCAACGACTCTGCTCAAAAAGGATTTTTAAAAGGCGATTTGTTGCATTTCTCTTTTTACACCATACAGGAGCATATTTCTCAAATCAACAAATTTTCGGAGATAAAAGCGACCGAACTCTTTTTACGAAAGAAAAAAGCCGGATTAGTAAAAATAATTTTCAGTCCCGTTAGTAAATTTATCCGGCATTACTTTTTTAAACTAGGATTTCTGGATGGTTTTTATGGATTTGTCATAAGCATTAATTCTGCTCACTCGACCTTCTTAAAATATGCAAAACTCAGACAAAAATATCAATCCAACTAAAAATATTTGCTTTTTCAACAGCGCCAGAAGTTGGGGTGGCGGAGAAAAATGGCATTATGATATGGCTACTGCACTTGAGCAAAAAAGTATAAGCGTATTTGCGGTAACCAACAAAAAAAGTGAGCTTTTTCATAAGCTAAAAGAACAAAAAATAAAAATCTTCTCCATAAAGATTTCAAATATTAGTTTTCTAAATCCTTTTAAAATAGCTAAGGTTTCCCGTATATTAAAAAAAGAAAAGACATCAACAATCATCATTAATTTGCCCGCCGATTTAAAAGTTGCTGGTCCGGCAGCAAAATTAGCCGGCGTAAAAAAAATCATTTATCGGAGGGGAAGTGCAATTCCTATCAAGAATACATTTTTAAACAGATTATTATTTACTTATTTTATTGATGAAATTATTGCTAACTCGCAAGCTACAAAAAATACAATTTTAGCAAACAACCCTTCGCTTTTTAATCCTGAAAAAATAAAAGTTATTTATAATGGCGTAGAAGATCCCGCAACCGATGTATCCTTTGCACCAATATATCAAAAACAACCTGCAGAACTTGTCCTTGGAAATGCCGGCAGGTTTGTCAAACAAAAAAATCATAAATTCCTCATCGACCTTGCCCAAGCCCTTGCAAAAGAGGGTCTTAACTTCAAGCTTTTGCTGGCTGGCAACGGTAAATTAAAACAAGAAACAATCGATTATGCAGTAGAGAAAAAAGTAGATGGGAAGATAATCTTTCCCGGATTTATCGAAAACATTAAATCCTTTATGCATAGCATCGATATTTACATTTTACCCTCGCTTTGGGAAGGGTTTGGATATGTTCTGGTTGAAGCTATGGCCTGCAAGAAGCCTGTTATAGCATTTAATTTGAGCAGTAATCCGGAAATCATTGAGGATAAAAAGACGGGGTACCTTGTAAAAAAGAATGACCTAAACGAGGTTATCCACAAAATAAAGCTTCTGGCAGAAAGTCCTGCCCTACGCCAAAAAATGGGGGAAGAAGGAATAAAAAGAGTGAAAAAATTATTTACCATCGAAAGAGCAATTGAACAGATTACTCAAACAATAGAATAAAACCTATGCAAGAAGATCTTAAAAAAGCCCTTGACGTTTTAAAAAAAGGAGGAGTAATATTATTTCCTACAGATACGGTGTGGGGTATTGGATGTGACGCTACGAATAAAAAAGCGGTAGAGCGTATTTATCGTATAAAACAACGAAGTGATCAAAAAAGTATGCTTGTATTACTCGATCATGCCGGCAAATTATCTTCGTACGTGAAAGAAGTGCCCGATATAGCCTGGGATTTAATTGATTTGGCAGATAAACCATTAACCATAATTTATCCGCAGGCTCAAAATCTGGCTCAAAATCTAATGGCCCCTGATGGGACTATTGGTATCAGAATCACTCAAGAACCATTTACTCAAAAGTTGATAGAACGATTTAGGAAACCAATTGTCTCAACCTCAGCCAATATTAGTGGAGAAAAATCGCCCGGGAATTACCAGGATATTAATCCGCAAATTATCGATTTCGTTGATTATGTGGTTCACTGGAGACAAAATGATTTTACCAAAGCAACTCCTTCCGGGATAATAAAACTTGGAATCAACGGAGAAATTGAGGTGATAAGAAAATAACCGGTATTTTT
>JBNJFS010000162.1:1462-5710 GCA_051747085.1 Bacteroidota bacterium | reverse complement strand
GCTGTATCATCAGGTGAAGAACTAGGAATAACTAACCCCGAATTAATGCAATATGATGTGCCTGGCACATTGAAATATGCAGGGACACTTTTAAATTCAGCATATTTATTGGCTGGCTTAGCCATTTTGTCAATGATTTATTCTGAAGTATCAAAAATGTT
The DNA here is from genome assembly GCA_051747085.1 of Bacteroidota bacterium. Lineage (GTDB taxonomy): Bacteria > Bacteroidota > Bacteroidia > Bacteroidales > UBA12077 > UBA12077. Next base: position 5,549 of record JBNJFS010000162.1, on the reverse strand, counting down.
TAAATAATATTGATTTTATGGTAACCTTAAAGTATTACTATAAATCGTAAAAAATAATAGTTTATGCCAAGAAGAGAAGGAGGAACATTTAATGCAGCATCAATGGCTGATATTGCATTCTTGCTGTTGATATTTTTCCTTGTTGCCACTACAATGGATATCGATACTGGTTTATCCAGGAAGTTGCCTCCAATGCCTGATGCGAACGCACAACAAGATAATAAGCAAATTAAAGAAAGAAATGTTTTTGTTGTGCTTATTAATGCACAAGATCAGTTAATGGTAGAGGGTAACCCTTTGAGTATCCATAGATTACGTGATGAAGCCAAAGAATTCATCGCAAATCCTGACAATTCAAGTAATCTGCCAGAAAAAGAACCGAAAGAGGTTCCTTATTTTGGAGAATATATGGTTCCTAAAGGAATTATATCCCTGCAAAATGACCGGGGTACTTCCTATGGAATGTATATTAAAGTCCAGAATGAATTGGCAGCAGCTTATAACGAACTGAGAAATGAGCTTGCAATGTCCAAATTTGGAAAGCGTTATGAAAATATTACGTCAGAACAACAAGATGCTGTCAAGGACATTTATCCTCAGATTATTTCAGAAGCTGAACCTAAAAATATTGGAGGGAACTAGTAATGGCAAAATTTCAAAGAAAAGGAAAAGGTGCAACACCGGAGATTTCTACAGCTTCGTTGCCTGATATTATTTTTATGTTGTTATTCTTTTTTATGGTTTCAACCGTAATGAGAGAAACAACAACTAAAGTATCTCAACATTTACCCGCAGCAACAGAAGTGAAAAAATTGGAAAGAAAATCTTTGGTAAGTTACATTTATATTGGACAACCTAAAAGAGCTTTTCAGGGAATGTATGGTACTGAACCTCGGATTCAGTTAAATGATGCATTCGCAAGAGTTAACGATATTCGTGACTATATATCTACAGAACGAGAGGAGAGAGACGAAAATGAACGTCCTTTAATGACAACCTCCCTTAAAGTAGATGAAAATTCACGAATGGGAATTGTTACCGATGTTAAACAGGAGTTGCGGAAAGCAAATGCCCTGAAAATTAATTACTCTACACGTAAGGTTGAAACCATTGAATAATATTCATTTTTTATCTTAATATAAAAGGAGATGGATTTTTTTCATCTCCTTTTTTAGTATGAGCAATTCTAATTCTCAATCAAATTAATTCGAAATTGTATAATAAAACTTATATTTGTAATTACTTTTTATTATCAAAAAGTTTTATTTGTATCGTGTTGTTTGTATTTTTATATTTAACAGATAAAAATAATTTTTACGGGAATAAACCCAATAAATAAATTATGAAAAAAAGAATCCCTATTATATTATTCTTATTATCTTTTTTCTTTATTACTTCTACCAGTTATGCTCAAAAAGAAATTTTTATTAAAGAATTTCAATTTGAGTTAAAGAAGATTAGTAGTAACCAGTACGAAAATGAATACTTCTTAACCATTACGCTAAATAAAAATTCATTATACAAGTTTACGGTTTTAAATCATATTGGAGATTTTCCCGGTGTTGCAGTGGTTCAAATTCTGGAAAATGAGAAGGTTGTAGCTACCAATAAAGTTGGAGATAAATACTACGAGAAATTTATGTTTAAATGCACGAAAACAGGGTTTTACGATATTCTGATACACTTCGAAGATAATAAAAAGGGCTCTTCTTTAATTAAACTTTTCCTTGTACAGTAACTCTTATTATAAACCTTTTACTTCATTATTAATTTAAGTCTCGATTTTAAAAAGATAACTTGTTTTGTGTAATTATTCCACACTTTTGGAATAAAACTCATCAACAATAAGCATTCTGGGAAAGATAAAAAATTAGTTGTATTTTAATTAGCAGGTATGGTGGTGTTCAGACTCAATTTTGGGCGGCAGAAAAAAAGTGGCATATTTTTTTCACTGTTTTGGTTGAAATACATTAATGTTTAATCTAAAAAAAAGAATTATGGATAAGTTAGAAATTAAAGGTGGTTGGAATACCCTTAAAGGAAAACTAAAAGAAAAATACGGAGAACTGACTGATGACGAAATTGCTAAAATGGAAGGTAAAGAAGATCAGATTTTAGGCGTATTGCAAAAAAAGACAGGAAAAGCCAGAGATGAACTGGTTAAAGAAATTAATTCTTTATAGTACTTATAATAATACTGTAAAGAATTGAAGAACCATAAAGCATTGAGAGAGTTTATTCTTTCAATGTTTTTTTAGTCTTTATCTTTTACTTTACTTATTTCAATTCTAACAGCATTTTTTTTTGGCACAATGGTGTGAGAGTACATTTTTGCATATTGATAAGTGATAAAAAAGATAGAGGTATGGATAGAATATTCGGTAGTTTCTTATTAAAAAATGTACAAACCGGATTTAATAATAATGCCGGAAAAAAGCCAAAAAATAAGAGACCCAGTATCGTTTTGGCAAAGTAAATTAGAACGATTATCATGGACACAATAAATATGGTCTTACTTAAACTGTATTTTTGGGGTTATTTTTTTCATAGAATATCAATATTTTATATACAAGATTCTGGCAAAATTCAATCCATTCGAAGTTTGATGTACTTAGCGGTCCTCTTTCAGACATACATGTGTAATTACTCCACACTTTAGAATAATTCTGGTTATTATTTCTACTGTTTTCGGATTAAAATTACCTGTTACTGGGCTTTTTTGGGTTTTGGCATAGTTTTTAATACCTTTATAATAAATAATTTAATTGTCAAACTAAAAAATATTAAAAAATGGGAAAATCAGGATCAAATGCTGTACTGGGATTTTTAGCTGGAGCAGCAGCAGGAGCTATTGCCGGAGTTTTATTCGCACCGGATAAAGGAACTAAAACCAGAAAAAAAATAAAAGAAAATGCTAATCAGATGAGTTCAGATGTTACCGAAACGGTAAACGAAAAGGTAGATGATTTAAAAGATTATATATCTGAATTTGTTGAAGAGGTTACTACAAGATTTAGCACCCTTGAAAAAGAAGTTAATGAGCAGGTTAAAGAAGCCGAGCAAAAAGGAACAGCAGCAGCAAAAGCCGCTAAAGATGCTGCGTCAAAGGAAAAATCACAAAAGCGGGGAAGCAAAAAAAGTTAATCAAACGAAAGCTGTAACTTTATTATGATTATTCCAAACGAACTGAAGAATCCATTGTTGATTGTTGGAATGGAATATTTACTTCCGGAATATTAATATTTAGCATTTAAACATTTTCAAAAATGAAGAATACATCACTCGAAAAACAAGTAACAGAGCTAAAAATTGCACTAACCGGTTATTTGGAGGCTCGTTTAGATTTGGGTAAAGCCATTCTACTTGAAAAAATGAGTAAAATCGGAACTTATTTTTTAACCATTATGTCGGGAGTAATTGTAATTGCCAGCTTTCTTTTACTTATTGCTTTTGCATTTAGTTTTTGGTATGGTACCACACACGGAAGTATTCATACAGGCTTCCTGATATCAGCCGGATTTTATATATTGATAGGTATTCTTTTATTTCTTTTTAGGAAACCACTATTTTCAAATAATATTATTAGTAATTTAGGAAAGGTGTTGTTTGAAAAAGAGATTGAGGATGAATTGTAAACTGGCTAAGTTGGTGTTAGCAGAATTTACTTAAAAATTTGTAAAATATGAAGAAATTATCATACAGGCCTAAAAACATTAATGACCTTAGGCTTTTAAAGCAACAATTGCGTTCGAATGCTAAACTCGAAGAAGAGATAATTGGTTTCGGAATAGAGCGGATGAGTAATTCTTTTGCTGACTTGGCCAGATCTGCAGCAAAAATTTACTTGCAGGGCTTAGCTATAAAATTATTAACGAAAGTGGTACAAACTAGAATGCGATTTTAATAGCATATTCTTAAATAAAACCCCAAACTACCGGGCCAAATGCTAAATAAAAGCTGTCCGTCGGTAGTTTTTTTATAGCAGAATCTGTAATAATGAACAAAAGGTATATACGGTATATTAAAAAAGGAATTAAGATTTTAGCAAGTGTGCGATAATTGCTTTGCTAATTCTGCTTTTAATAGG
>JBNJFS010000162.1:0-1362 GCA_051747085.1 Bacteroidota bacterium | reverse complement strand
CGTTTAGGAGGAGACGGAGATGTGAATGGTGCCGAAGTTTCCTACCAGCATGGATTTAATGATATAAACAGGCTCGAAATGGATTTTGGTTTCGGTGGCAATGTTAATCATAGTAGATTGTATATGGCAACAATTTTTCACTGGGACTTCAATATAGTATCCGGCTTTAACTGGTTTATTGGCCCGGGTGGAGGTATCGGGTTTTACGCTTACGATGATGCCGTTAATTATTTAAATGTAGCCATTGGTGGCCAGTTTGGGGTTGAATATGATTTTAACGTACTGGATGTTCCTTTATTAGTAAGTATCGATGGACGGCCTATGTGGGATTTTATTGGTGATAATCCCGGGCTTGGTTGGGGATTATCTTTAGGTGTGCGTTATACGTGGTAATAATTAGTTTAGATTAAAAAGCAAAAGGAGATTTTCAGTTTCGGGAATCTCCTTTTTACGTCCAGGGCAGAATTGTAAAGATGGTGAGATGAATTCAGCAACTTTTTACACATTTATGAAATCATTATGAGACATATAAATTCAAGAAATTGGCAAAAACATATTTTTCTTGATTCATAAGATAGCTTTCTTTTGAATAAAACTACCTTTTCAAACATTTTTTGAACCTTGAAAGTTCTACACTCCTTAATTATCAATAATATCAAAGAATATAATATATTAACATCAAAACAAAAGTGAACATATACAATTAAGGGATTGTTATACATAGTGTTATATTAAAACAAATGTCATGAAAAATATTATTTTAATTCTGCTGGTATTAATTGCCATTGTAATGATAATTCTGGGAATAAGCTCCAGTACACTTCCTCCTGTATTTACTGGAGTTGGATTTATTCTGATTGCCGCCTTTTTGTATAAATATAGTTAACGAATCATCGTTAAGATCAGAATGTATTTGTGTTTTTACAAAAAGGGATGTATTTGTCCGGTGTGCGAAAAGAACGGCGAACGTGCTATGGCTGCTCTTATGGAAAATAATAAAGACGGATCAGTGCAATTTGTAGTAAATGATTTAACCAGTAATGAAACAAAAGCGCAAAGCGCCAAAGAATTAAAAAAAGTGGGTGTATATGAAACGGTATCAGAGTTTAACTCAACCGGAGTGGTATATTTCTTTAATGCCCGCACAACTGAATTGCTTAATCAGATAAGTGTTGCCAAGTCTGATGAAAAACTGACACAGACTTTATTGGATGTGAAAAAAAGCTTGTAATTAATATGTTACATTTATTAACGCAAAGGGGCTATTCAAAAGCCCCTTTTTTACTGAGCAGTCTTGTCGAAGGTTAATATCTTTTAGTGCAATGTTATGAATAATAGCTAATTGTCATATTGAGCTTGTCG
>JBNJFS010000161.1:0-5764 GCA_051747085.1 Bacteroidota bacterium | reverse complement strand
GCTGTGGCTACAGGCATTGCATCCCAAATACTACCAATAGTGCCATCATCTGCATAAGCCATGATACCCCCTGTGGCTGTAATATCGCCTTGTACTTTAAATACATTATTGGCGGCATCGTACTCAAATAGTTTATTTCCGTTAATATCGTAAAATGGCAGATCTAAAACATAGGCTGTTTTTTCGGAATTTTTAAGCATTACTTTTGAGTAGTCGATATTTGCACCTGATGATTGTGCTATTATATCGCCATATGTATCAAAAAAATCTTTATCGACAAATCGCTCTGTTACATATACATTTTTTGTTGCCATTTTTTTATCCCTTAATTAAAATAATACCATCTTCGCTATATTCATCTGTTTCAATTTCATATGTGCAATCAACAACGTTATATTTATAACTTTTCAATAAAATAGGAATAGTGCCGCCATCCCGTTGTAAATTATTATCATAAAGTATTGATAATGGCTTCATGTTATTTTCTGAAATTAATGTCCCATTTAACTTTAGTCGGTTGCGATTAAAAAATTTATACTTGCTTTTTAACAGGTGGTCAATTAAACTGGTGTAATTAGTGCCTGCATCATCTGTCCAATCTGATGTACGAATGTATGTTTCTGCATCATTTATGTACAATCCATTTTTTAGATTTAAATTTTCTATATCAAAAATTGTTAAACTTTCACTTTTTTTATTTATAAACCCTTCGTTTATAGTTGCAAGTATATTATTATTATCAACACTATTACTTGCTGTAATTGCAAAATCGCCATGAATTGTAAAATCGCACACATGGAGTTCACTATCAACTGATGATTTATATACAATATAGCAAACACCAAAAACAAACTCCTGGTCGCCGGTTGGTATACCTGTTATATCTGATAAAGGAATGTTTATATCTACATCAATTAATCCGGCAGGACCGAAATTTTCTACATTTATTTCTTCATAATTTACCTTATCATCCGGGATACCCATTACATATTCCCACTCTTTTGATGTTTCGTTGTAATGTATAAAGTAGGTGTTTGTTGCTGCATCGCGTAAATACCAATACACCCTTACAAATTCCGGTGTGGGTCCGGAATATTTATAGGCTTTCCACTTTAATTTCAACGCAGTATCGTCAGTAACTGAACAAGCAAATTTTGTAAAAATCCCCCGTTTTACAAATTCATCATTATCGTTATAACTTAATTCACTTTGCCAGGATGTTCCGATTTTCGAAACAGTTAGCCATACAGGATATTGTATAGCCAACTCACTTCTTAATCCTTTGTAAATATTTGTTTCATAACCTGTTTCGGTGTTTTTTGTATATTCCCATTCGCGTAATGCAGGGTGTGGTACTCCGTATGAATCAACTAAATCGGCTACATCCTCATCGAAATTGTTATAAACCATCGTAAGATATTTTTTTAAATCAAGCATCAATTCATACTCGTTTAATCCGGAAACATAACTGATACTTTGTGATGCGCCAACATAATCAAAATCGCCCGATTGCTTTGTATATGCTTGTCTTTTATTTGCAAGAGTAACCGGAGTTGTACTGTCATAAGCAAATTGTGTCCAAACGTGTCCTGTTTTTACAATTTCATCATATCTTTCAATATACCAAGCCGAATTATATTCAAACAAAAATGCATTAAATGCTAATAATATTGCATTTAAAACATCAAGTACCGATGTTTTTTCAATATTATTTTCCCAAAACAAATCAGTATCGACATAAACTTGTTCGAATAATGTATGACCGCCAGTCATTGTATTATTTTCGTGAAAAAGAAGGCTGTTTATATATAATGATTTTTCAAAACCTGTTGCTTTAAGACAATCATTAATAATCTCAATTATTTTCTTTCGCTGGCCTAAAACATTAAATACATTCGGTGGCTCTTTATCTTTTAATCGTTTAATATAATCAGTAAATGTTAATTTTATTTTGCTATTATCTAAAAATGTTTGTTCATTTATATCGACAACCATATACCCCTCAAAATGTTGAAATCCGGTATTATCTGTTATAATGCATTTATATTGCCGTTCATAATTTCGTAGTAAATCATCAAACGTATCGAATTCTAATGTATTGATAAATTCAATATCCGCACTTTTGGATATAATTTGCATACTTTGGTTATACAGTATATTAATAGATGCTAAATTTATATCGGTTACCGAACCGGTATAATCTTTTTTATATATATCTACATCTATTTTTTTATCGTAGTAATTATAAGTATATCCTGTATATATTTTTCCGTAAGCCATTATACTAAGCTATTTTTTTTATTCATTTTATTTAATATGCCTATTAATTTTTCTCCTTCTATTTCAAAGCGAACATTACCACTACCACTATTATTAAGCATCCCTTTTAATTTACTCAGCGGTGCAATTACTTCCGGATTATTTGTTGCTCCCGGATATTCTGCCACACGGGCAATTGTTTCTCCATAGACGACTCCACCCTCGGCAAAGTCGGGCACGTACGATTCCCATAAAGCTAATAATCCGCCAATTCCGGCAGCCGCCACAGCTAAACCATAAACTCCTTCTTTTGAAACCTCCTGCGCCAGCATTCCGGCAATTGCCTGGGCTAATAATCCTACCAATACATCACGTAAAGCAGATAACATCCCGGAAATCATATCTTTAAAAGACACTTCGGAATCGGTAAAAGCCACGGCAAGATTTGCCATCATATTGGCGAGTGCGTACGATACCGAATTAATTGCATTTGTCATTGCACTATTCACTGCTTCGGACCACATAATTGATTCTTCGGATGATTTAGCCACTTTTTCGGCATACATATCCTGCAGTTCGTTTATTTTAGTTAATTTTTCAATCCGTTCATCAAACCCTTCATCTTCAACAGAAATAGTTGTTAATTGAGTAGATTCTAATTTATCGGGTGCAGGGGTGCGGTTTAAATCACCTTCGCGCAAGCTCTCATAAAATTTCTTTTCTTCTTTAAGTTTGTCTAAATAGGTTTGATATTTTGCCAGTTGCTCGGGTGTAATGGCATTATCTCGCTTATCAGATGCTTCTTTAATTTTTTCTGATAATTGCTGTAAAAGTGGAATTTGTTCCTCAATAATTTCGTTGTGTTCCTCGCCTGCTTTTTTCGCTTCTAACTCTTTTTTTGCTTTATTTACATTTACTTCGGCTAACAGTTCCATTTGCCCGGCAGTACCGCCTAACATCCCGAGTAATTTCTTCCAGCCCGGTATCTGGTCATCTTTTATAATATCGTTTATTCCACCTAATGCGCCGGCAGTGGCTGTCGTTAAATTGTCTAATGCCGGGGTCATTTTATCGGTAATTAATGTAATTAACTCACCAAACTCTTCTTTAACATCACCCCAGCTGTTTGCTAATTGCTGGCCGGATGCCGCTCCTGTTTCTGCGGCAGCTTCGGCTTGCCCGCCAACCATTTGATTTAATGCATCGGTTGCACTTTCTAATCGTTCGGAGCTACCCACGGCACCTTCAACAACAACACCATAGCGGCTTAATGCATTGGTTGATGAGCCAACTGTTTTGGCAATTAACTCGGCAGCCTGTGCCATATCCATTTTTTTGGCTGTGGCAAAGTCTGCAACCAGTGGCAATAAATCCTGTATTGCCTGTTTATTAGTGCCTAATACCTGCGCTAATCTTCCGGCTGCTTCGATGCTTTGTTCATCTCCGTAAAGGGTTTTGCGCTGCATTTCCTGCGCTTGTCTTATAATATCCTGCTGAATATCATAACGACCTTTTAAGGCTGTGAGTAAACCTGATTCGGCTTTTTCTTGCACATCGTAAAGCCGGACAGATTCCTGGGCAAAATTTTTAAGTACCGAAACGGCAAATGCCCCGGCGATTAATCCGCCTACTTTTTTAATAGACTTGGAAAAACTGTTAACGTCCTTTTTCCCTTTGTCTAAACCTTGTTTAAACTTGGATGTATCGGCAGTTAATTTTGCTGTTAGCGCTAAAAGGGTTTTACTTGCCATTGTTTTTACTCCATTTTTGTTTTAAATATTCAAACCTATCTTCGGTTGAGTGGTTTTCGGTTTCCGGGGTTTTATCCCACGGGAATGGAAACATCTGGTCGGCTGGTTTGCGGCTTGCGGGCTTAATTTGTATGTTAACTAAATTAGCCGTTTGCCAGCGTACACGGTTCCATTGTTCTTGTTGCCGTGCCTGTTCGGTATCGGCATATGCTTTAAATATGAGTGTTGCTTCGCGTATGGTAAGCAGCCCAAAATCGAAAAGCGATATGCCTATACAACCGACCAGTATTGAAAACCACTGTTCGTAAAAATCAGAGAACGTTATTTTTTCGGGGGTTTCTTGTTTTTTTTTGTTGAGTTTTCCATTACCGATTGCATTTGCCGCGCCATAATTTTTATTACCCTTTCGAGTGCATCGGGGTCGGCATCGAACATATCGGTAAACTCATCGATGGTAATATCGAAATCCTTTTTTTGTTTACGATAGCCTTCGGATATGGCTATATAAATAGCTAACATGGCATAGTTAACGTGGTTAACAATTGCCTTTTCGAGATTTTGCAGCGGGATGTTTGTTTCGTCGCAAAATTTGCGAATGCCGTTAAACCCGAAATTTATCGGGTATTCCTTTTGGTTTATTTTTACCTGTTCCATGTGTTCTGTGTTTTTAAGTAAGCTGCCCGGTTAAAGGCAGCTTAATAGTTTTTAGGTTACGGTTGCTTTTGCAATGGCAGAAATACCACGAAGTGTTACCGAGAAAGTTGTTTTATCTCCGGAAGGAGCATTTTTCTCGAGACTTTCGATTAAGCATGTACCTGTAAAATAGATATCGTCGCTTTCTTCGGTGCTGAATTTTACCGATAATTCGGTATCATTTAGCCATGCATCGAATAAATCTTCGTAGCCATAAGCAGCATCGTAAGCTACCATGCCATCGCATGAAATTGACCAGTTTTTTCTTCCGGCGATTGATTTTTCAAAGCTGCCGGTATCTTTAGAAGTAACATCGATAAGATTTTTTCCTAAAGACAAGCTGTGGGATGTTGAATGCGCTATTGCGGTATCGGTGATATATAAAAGAATATCATCTCCCAGGATTGGACCAGTTGTTGCCATAATGTATTATTTTTTTGGTTAAACATTTACTTTGTTTTGCTTAACCTGGCTTTTTGGGAGACTGAAATAGGAGTGAGTGTTATTTCTTTTTGCCCTGTTTCTTTTTTTCGCCGGGCATTGGTTTTGTTGTTTGTTCTGCCTGCTCTGCATCTTCGGGTGTATGCATTGCATTTTCTTTTATTTTGGTAAACTTTTCTTTTGCTTTATCGATTACGTTAAGCGGGCGCGCCACTTTAGTATCGATAAGCCGGAGCGCTTTACTTTTGGTAAAATGCCCCTTTGTACCTTTTTTAATTACAATACCATTTGGCTTTTTGTAATCTTTAATAAAAATTAGTTCCATATATTGTTGTTTAAAATATTAACACTTTCCAAATAGAGATTATAGCGAGTAATTCAATCCAAAAAAAGTGGGTTGAATGCAATTTGCCTTTTTTGTCTTTCCACTTCGGCAGCTTATCTTTGAACAGAATTACCAACAATGACAACACTACAAATGCAGCATTTACCCAATATTCTTTAAAGTCAATGGCTATACTTAATTGAGCAAATATTATCCCCCCGTAAGCTGCAATCATATGTAGCCAGTATCTTACTTTATCATTTAAAAAGGCTGCCATCACTCCTAACAAGCCTAT
>JBNJFS010000160.1:0-5772 GCA_051747085.1 Bacteroidota bacterium | reverse complement strand
CGCATCAATGATTTCTGGGTTTTTATGTCCTGAAATTTTCATAATAAGAAAATTCGGAGTTCCAGCCAGACCTCCCTTAATACAACAAAACCCTTGATTATCAAGGGGTTTTTTATTTTTATACACAAAAATGTAATTTTAACTCACCAATGATAATCAATAATTCACTAAGTTGCAGGATAATAAACATTTAGAAGTAATTATTTATAATCTAGGCTATCCTAATTTTAGTAAGATACAGATCACCCTTAAACAATAAACCCCTTTATTCTCAAGAGGTCTGGTATTTACTTTCGATAAGTATATTAATTTCTTTAGGTGTTATTCTTTAAAGGGATAAACTTAAAATCCAAACCTACTGCTTCAGCCATTATTTGCCCCTCTTCCAGCAAATCATCATCTTCCTGATGGTAAAACCAGTTAACAATAATATCTACCCCTTGTTGTTTTATTCGCTTAAACCTGGTCAGCAATTCATAGATTACTTTTGCTGTAGCGGTATTAAAATAATCAAAATTGAAATCAACAACCAGCTCTTGAACAACTTTCGACTTTACTTTTTCCTTTTCAAAATTATCTAAAAATTCAAAAACCGGTTGATAAAACTCAAAGGCATTGGCAGGTTTAGATACTTTGAGAAAACTTAATGTATTATTATCAATATCAAAATTGATCTCAGGAGTAAATGTTGTACTTTCTATTCTTAATGAATTCATTGAGTATAATTTATACGTACGGATGTATACGTAAAAAATAGAATTTATTTACAAAAATAGAAAGTTTTTTTAAAGAAGAAAAAACAAACAAATTAATTAAAATCTAATAACCACTATTTATGGTGTTTTAAAATTTACTACATGTATAATTCGTAAATACTACTTTTTAACTGCTGATTTAAAAAGATCGACAAGAATAGATTTATCTTTCTTAATCAATGAAAGAATCATATTCATGACACTCGTTTTATTAATACCCAATTCATTTTCGAGTTCTTCTAACAGTTTATAATTCGTTTTAGTAAGCCTAAAACCGGTATGAATTTTATGTTGGACCAAATCTTCATTTTTAGTTGACATGCGCTCTGACATTAAAATTAAACACTCCGTAACCTGTATCTTTAGCAAACATTGCTATCCTTCCTGTATTAAAAGATTTGGCATAAAACAATCTGGGTTCTACCTTAAAAACAATACAAAGAGACTTATTTACATACACAAAGTTGCCCACTTTTACCTTTTTAAGATTATTGGGGAATACACCAAAAGTGCGCTTTAACAGATTATATTCTTCGTTAATTGCCTGCATCTTTTCTACCTCACCTCCTTTATCAGGATGATACATAAGCGATAACTTGCGATACGTTGACTTTAAAGCAGTCTTTTCTTTTACATCTAAAAAATAGGTCATACGTAGAATTTTTTAATTCAAATGTACAACAATGTTTTATAATGTACAACAATAAGTTGATTTTTTTTTCATTAGTGTCCGATAAAAAATATTTTTTTATTTAAGGATTCGTTTTTCGATTGGCCTTGTCCGGCGAGCCGAAAAACAAGCACAGTGAGCGTTAAAAAAAACCCGGAAAAAAATTCTCCGGGTTTTCTTAAATCTACAATCTGTTATTTTTGTTTTGGCGGAATTAAATAAGTTCCCAAAATGGCTACAACCAGAGCGACAAAAAACGTCATAAACCGTGAAGTCAATATTTCATCCATCCCGGTCTGCACCCATATAATTGTAAAAACAAGGCCGGTAATAATGGTAAGAATTACAGCTCTTCCATGATATTTTTTCCAAAAAAGGGTAAGCAAAATAACTACAGAGAATGTACATCCTATTCCGGCCCATACATATCCTACGATGGTATATATCAAATCGCTTGGAGAAAAATAAGCCAAAAGAAGCGCAATTAAGGATAGAACAGCGGTTACAATACGAGATTGTACCAATGATTTATTAGCATCTAATTTTTTTCTTCTTGTGGGTTTAATAATATTTTCAGATAGTTCAGTTGCAGAAAGTATCAATAAAGAATTCGCTGTTGATATAATTGCAGCCAGGACCCCGGTAATCAGGATTCCTGCAATAACGGGAGGAAAAACTGTTGTAAGGACTTCCGGTAACACCGTTTCCTGGTCAGCAAGGGCGTTAGGACCAAATAATGCAATCCCCAGCCAACCTATCATTAATGCACCGATATATGCAATGATTGTCCAGACTATTCCAATATTTCTTGCTTTTTTTGCCTGATGTGCATCGGTAATTGCCATAAACCGCATACTTAACTGGGGCAACCCTCCCAAATAACCAAAAAACCAGGAAAAAGCACCAAAAATAATCATCCCTGCACCTACACCTTTCATTAATTCAGGAGCGTTTGGAAAGATTCCACTTAAAAAACCATAAAGAGGAGTACCTTCCTGCAAAACAGTACCACCCATCATAGTAGAATGGGATTTACCAACCTGCGCCAGGGCATCGGATATACTATGTGCATATACAGTCCCCTCAGGTTGATTAGACAGGTAGAATATACCCGCAATGGGAGCAACTACCAGTGCTACAATCATAATTACAGCCTGCATTACATCAGTATAGGTAACACTTCGGAATCCTCCATAAATAGTGTACGGAACCACTAAAACAACCACAATTGCCATTCCATAAACAGTATCTAAACCAAATAAGGATTCAAGGGTTTTTCCTCCTCCCAGAAATTGAGCTCCCACATAAAAGAAAAAGAAAAAGACAATGGTAAAACTACCGGTTACCCGAATCCACTTGCCAACTTCCCCGTGTCGTTTCGCAATATAATCCGTAAAAGTTTCAATTTCATACTTTTCTGCCTCATCGCGTAAACGCCAGGCCAAAACCCACCAAGCCAGTATTATCCCTAAAACACAACCTATAGCAGTCCAAACTTCAAGCAGCCCAACAGCATATGCAGCACCCGGTAATCCCAGTAAAGCCCAGGAGGATTCACCGGTAGCACGCTCAGACAAAGCGGCTACCCAACCAGGTAGTTTACGTCCGGCAATAGCAAAATCAGCGCTGGTTTTTACTTTTCTGCCCTGATAAATTCCCCATAAAATTAATAACGTAATATACGTGATCATTACCACTAAAAGTTGTACGTTGTATTCCATAGCGTCATTCTTTTTTGATGAATAAGCACTAATATATGAATTTTTTAGGTGATGTATAAAACAAGAAATATGAAATTTTGAATTAACCACTGAAAATTTGATTTACTACCAAAATAGTGAGACAAAAAAATTTAAAATGAAACCTAAAACTTTTTATTATCTTTAAGATTTTAAAATATTTTTATAACCCTATAAAATATCCATCATGAAAAAAATTTTACTACTCTTTTTAAGTATCTCTATGTTCTTTGCCTGTGCTCCCGAACAGAAAGAACAGCAAGAAGATAAAAAACAACAAACACAGGAAATCAATGTTATCCATAAGGGAAATGTTGATTTCGATGCATTTTTTAAAAACAAAACCATGCGGTTGGATTTTTTCCATACCGGAAATTCAGCAACTGAACATTTTGCTGTGGATAAAATTTTATCGGATGGTTCATGGCATGGCAGCAAAAATGTATTAATTGATGAATTGGAGTTAGGTCCTTATTTTTTCGAAGTAATTGACAAGGAAACCAACCAACTTCTATATTCACGTGGTTTTGCCAGCATTTTTGGAGAATGGCAAACCATCCCCGAAGCAAAAGAGGTTTGGGGCACTTTTCACGAATCAATTCGTTTTCCATGGCCCTTAAAGCCGGTTACTGTAATTGTAAAGAAAAGAGATGCGAACTACGATTTTCAACCCATATGGACTACAGATATTAACCCTGACGCCCGACAGGTTAATCCTGCTGATATAAAACATACCGAAGAGGTAGTTGCGATTCATGAAAGTGGAGATCCCAATGAAAAACTGGATATTGTGCTTTTAGGTGATGGTTATACCCAGGAAGAAATGGAAAAATTTGTAGCCGATGCAGAACGCGTTACAGACTATTTACTAAGTGTTGAACCCTACAAATCACGTAAAAATGATATCAATGTATGGGCCGTAAAAACACCCTCGCAAGTATCAGGTATTTCAAGACCTCATCCCGGAATTTATAAACGTACAGCACTGTCAGCCCATTACAGCAGTTTCGATTCTGAACGCTATGTTTTAAGCTATGATAATAAAACCATCCGTGATGTAGCTTCTGCAGCTCCTTATGAGTTTACGTCCATTTTAGTTAACGAAAGAACCTATGGTGGCGGAGGAATATATAAATTGTACACGACCCTTGCTGCCGATAATAAATTTGCCAAGTACTTAATGGTTCATGAAATGGGACACCATATGGCTGCTTTAGCGGACGAATATTACTCTTCGGCGGTTTCCTACGAAGCACCTTCCATAGAAAAAGAGCCCTGGGAAACCAATATTACAGCGCTTCTTGATAAGGACAATTTAAAGTGGAAAGATTTAGTGAGTGAAGATACGCCCATTCCTACTCCATGGAATAAAGAAGAATTCGATGAATTCAGCTACGAAGTACAGAAAAAACGTACGGAAATGAGAGCCCAAAACGTTGAAGAATCGGTAATGGAAGATTTCTTTATGGATGTTCATCATAAGCAGGATGAATATTTTGCCGAAGAAAAATATAAAGACGTAGTAGGTGCTTTTGAGGGTGCAGGTTACAACCAGTATGGTTTATACCGTTCACAACTGGATTGTATTATGTTTACCCGGCATACCACATTCTGTAAAGTATGCCAACGAAGTATTGAAGATGTGATTGATCAGTATTCGGAATAGAATTCAAGCAATAAAAAAACCGGCTCAAATGGAACAGAGCCGGTTTTTTATTTATTCAATGGTTAATGAGGTTGTAATCATCTCCGATTCTCCTCCGTGGGATGTCATCACGACAATTCCATAACTTACTTCTCCCTTTTTAGGTTTGCTGTCGACAAATGAGAATGTTGAACCATCAATCGATTTATGCTCTTTAAAGGTACCTTCCTCCGAAGTTCTGTAAATAACATACCACGATCGTTCATCTTCAAGGGGGGTATAATCCCATGTTAAGATCACATTTTTATCTAAAAGCTCATATACTGCTGCAAAATTCTCAACAGGCTTTCTTTTCCCTGTATCATAAGGCCTTGCCATAACAGGAAAGGCAGGATCAGATTTCAATCCTGACTCATCGATAGTAACAATCGTATATTCGTAATTCACTTTAATTTCAACCTCATTATCTGTAAATGAAGCTGTTTGAATATCAAAAGTATCCAATGCCTGCCAGTTATCTTCTTCTTTCAGTTTTCTGAACAAAACCTGCATTTTAGCATCATCACTGGTGCTTGGATACCATTGAAGTAAAACATTGGTATCTGTAACAAATACATCATTAAAAACGGCCTGTTCCGGTGGTACAACATCCGGACGTTCCAGTTCCAAAATGGCTGACATTTTAGAATGTTGATACCTGTTATTTACTGCTGCCACTCGATAATAAACATTTTTAGTAAGTGTTTGCAAACTTATTTTATCAACAAATACCGTATCGGGATATACTTCACCTGTACGTTGAACAAATTCGTGCGTTGAATCATTTGCCTGCAACACCCGATAACCTTTTAAATTTTTCTCCTTCCCTTTATTCCAGCTTAAGGTTACTCTTCCGGATGGACTAATTTTACCTGTCAGCCCTGTTGGAACCGCCGGCGGAACAGAATCTATTCTGCTGGCCAG
>JBNJFS010000159.1:0-5793 GCA_051747085.1 Bacteroidota bacterium | reverse complement strand
TTCGCTGCAGTCGGGATAAACTTCTCGTCCTCCACTATTAATAAACCATAAAAAAAGCCCGCGATTCAGCGAGCTTTTCCATTTTGTGACCCAGGGAGGACTCGAACCCCCAACCCTCAGGGCCGAAACCTGATGTTCTATCCATTGAACTACTGAGCCGTTATTATTGTGCAAATTTAAAAATCTTTTCTTTGGATTTGCTTAATTTCTTTTATTTTTTCTCTGCCCGTTCCACTTTTATAATATTTCTCCCGTTTTCTGGCTTCCATTCTGGTTTCACATACTTCTTGAAATATTAACTGCCAAGGTCTATAAGGTTTTGTTGATTTTGTTTGACCGGCATTGTGTTCTTTTAATCTTTGCTTAATATCTTTCGTAAATCCAGTATAAAACCGGTTAAATTTATCGGAATATAATATATAAACATAAAACATACTGAGAAATCTGATGTTCCCTGCCTGCCGGCAGGCAGGTATCCATTGAACTACTGAGCCGTTATTATTGTGCAAATTTAAAAATCTTTTCTTTGGATTTGCTTAATTTCTTTTATTTTTTCTCTGCCCGTTCCACTTTTATAATATTTCTCCCGTTTTCTGGCTTCCATTCTGGTTTCACATACTTCTTGAAATATTAACTGCCAAGGTCTATAAGGTTTTGTTGATTTTGTTTGACCGGCATTGTGTTCTTTTAATCTTTGCTTAATATCTTTCGTAAATCCAGTATAAAACCGGTTAAATTTATCGGAATATAATATATAAACATAAAACATACTGAGAAATCTGATGTTCCCTGCCTGCCGGTTTACCAGCCGTGGCTGGCAGGCAGGTATCTCTACCTGTCGGTAGACAGGCATTGAACTACTGAGCCAATTGGACTGCAAATTTATAAATAATTCTATGAATAGAAATGTTTTTTATAAAGAAGATCCTATTTATAATGATTTTTTTATTTCCTAAACGCTCATTACTAATAATTGATAAAGTTTTTTTAATTTCGCAGGTTGAATAATAAATCATTTCAAAGAACGCATTATGGATTATAATTTCAGGTCATTGGAAGAAAAATGGCAAAAATTTTGGGAAAAAGATAAAACCTTTCATTGCGAAATAGATCAGAACAAACCTAAATATTATGTGCTTGACATGTTTCCATATCCATCAGGTGCCGGATTACATGTAGGACACCCGTTGGGTTATATTGCATCAGATATCTACTCTCGATTTAAGAGATTAAACGGATTTAATGTATTGCATCCTATGGGATACGATGCTTTTGGACTGCCTGCCGAGCAATATGCCATTCAGACCGGACAGCATCCTGCTATTACAACCGATAAAAATATAAAGCGATACAAAGAACAGCTAGTAAAGATAGGATTTTCGTATGACTGGAGTCGTGAAATTCGTACCTGCGACCCCGATTATTACAAATGGACTCAGTGGGTATTTATCGAGATGTTCGAACATTGGTTTAATAACAAAACCCAAAAGGCAGAGCCCATTGAAAAATTGATGGAGGTTTTTGCTCAGGAAGGCAATAAAAATATCGATGCTGTAACCGATCAGGAGTCTGTATTTTCAGCGGATGAGTGGAATAATATGTCCGAAAAAGAGCAACAAATAATAATGCTCAACTATCGCTTGGCATATCTTGCCGACACCATGGTAAACTGGTGCCCCGAGTTAGGTACGGTTTTGGCTAACGATGAGGTGAAAGAAGGTTTTTCTGTTCGCGGAGGGCATCCTGTGGTTCAGAAAAAAATGAAACAATGGTCGTTGCGTATTTCTGCTTATGCCGAACGATTGTTGAATGATTTGGAGAAACTGGAATGGTCGGATTCGTTAAAAGAAATCCAACGAAACTGGATTGGCCGCTCCGAAGGTGCTGAAATAGATTTTACGATAAAAGGTAATGATTCGGCAATTACCGTATTTACTACTCGTCCCGATACAAGCTGGGGAGTTACGTTTATGGTATTGGCCCCCGAGAGTGAATTGGTACAGCAAGTAACAACGCCCGAACATGAAAATGAGGTAAAAAAATATATCGAAGAGACCAAAAAACGTTCCGAGCGTGAGCGTCTTGCTGATGCCAAAACTGTAAGCGGTCAGTTTACGGGTGGTTATGCCATTAATCCTTTAACAAATAAAGAAATACCTATTTATATTAGTGATTATGTGCTCATGGGTTATGGTACCGGAGCGATTATGGCCGTACCCGGGCATGACAGTCGCGATTTTAAGTTTGCCCGTCATTTTGATTTACCCATTATTCAGGTTGTGGTAAAAGAAGGAGAGGAGCCTTCTGATCCTAAAACCTGGGACGACTCATACGACGCCAAAGAAGGTAAAGTCATCAACTCTGGTTTTATTAATGGATTGGATGTTTCCGATGCCATAGAAAAAACCATTCAGCACCTCGAAGCAAAGGGGATAGGTAAAAGAAAAGTGAATTACCGCCTGCGCGATGCTATTTTTAGTCGTCAACGATACTGGGGCGAACCTTTCCCCATTTATTTTAAAGAGGGTATCCCTTACCCCTTAGCTAAAGATAAGTTGCCGTTGGAGTTACCTGAAGTGGATGCCTATTTGCCAACGGAAAAAGGTGAACCGCCTTTGGCACGGGCTGAAAACTGGGAAACACCCGAAGGGTATCATTTTGAATATAGTACAATGCCCGGATTTGCCGGTTCTTCGGCTTACTATTTAAGGTATATGGATCCTAAAAATGATGATGCCCTTGTATCGAAAGAAGCCAATGAATACTGGCAGGATGTAGATTTATATATTGGGGGAACAGAGCATGCCACAGGACATCTGATCTATTCAAGATTCTGGAATAAGTTTTTATACGATATCGGATGGGTATGTAAAGATGAGCCCTTTCAAAAATTGATCAACCAGGGAATGATTCAGGGACGATCAAATTTTGTTTACAGGGTTAAAGGGTCAAACAAATTTGTTTCTTATAATTTACGTAAGGATTATGATGTTACACCTATCCATGTGGATGTAACTATTGTAGATAATGATATTTTAGATGTTGAAGCCTTTAAAAACTGGAATCCGGAGTATAAGAATGCTGAGTTTGTACTCGAAGACCTGCCTGACGGCAAGGCAGGCGGGAAGTACATCTGTGGATATGCCGTGGAAAAAATGTCCAAATCCTTGTATAATGTAGTTAACCCCGATGATGTAATTGAACAGTATGGTGCCGACACCCTCAGGATGTACGAAATGTTTTTAGGGCCATTAGAAATGTCAAAGCCATGGGATACTAATGGAATTGACGGAGTGCATAAATTTTTACGCAAATTCTGGAGACTGTTTTTTGATAATGATAATAATTTTAAAGTTTCAGATACAGAACCATCAGAAGATGAGTTAAAAGTATTGCATAAAACGATAAAGAAAGTACAGGAAGATATTGAACGGTTCTCTTTTAATACATCCGTGAGTGCATTTATGATTTGTGTAAATGAGCTTACCGATCTAAAATGTAATAAACGACAGATTTTAGAACCGTTAATGATTATTTTATCTCCTTTTGCTCCTCATATTACTGAAGAGCTATGGAGTCTGGCGGGGAATAAAGAAAGTATAGCTTATGCAGATTTTCCAAAATTCGAAGAAAAATATTTAATCGAAAGTTTTATTGAATATCCTGTATCTTTTAACGGAAAAATGCGTTTCAAGATACAGTTGCCGGTTGATATTAATGCCAAAGAAGCCGAAGAAAAAGTATTGCAACACGAAATGGCTCAAAAATGGTTAGATGGGAAAACACCTAAAAAAGTCATTTTTGTACCTAAAAAAATTATAAATGTTGTAGTATAATAAGTCAGTTAATGAATAAAAAAGTATTGCTAAATATAAAGGTTTATGCCATTATAACACTAGGGTTATTTATTAATGCTTTAGGATGGACTGCCTTTTTAATTCCTGCCGAGATTACAGGCGGAGGAATAACCGGTGTGGCTACCCTTATTTTTTATGCCACCGAATTTCCGGTGGGTGTTTCTTATCTAATTATTAATGCTATTTTGATAGGAGCCAGCATAAAAGTATTGGGGAAAGGTTTTGGTATAAAAACTATTTTTGCTACCATCACCCTGACTCTTTTTCTTTCTGTTTTACAGGGAATCATTAAAGAGCCTATCGTTAGCGAAAATTTTATGTCTACTGTAATTGGAGGGATTCTTGTTGGTGCCGGTGTAGGTATTGTTTTTAGCCAGGGAGGGAGTACCGGAGGAACCGATATCATTGCCATGATGATTAATAAGTATCGAAACATTAGTCCTGGCAAAGTTATCCTGTATGCCGATGTATTGATTATTTCATCATCATTTTTGATTTTTCAATCGATTGAAAAAATAGTTTATGGTTATGTAACCATGGCTGTGACTGCGTATGTTATTGATATGGTATTAACCGGGGCAAAACGAACCGTTCAGATGTTTATTTTTTCGAAAGAGCATGAGAAGATTGCAGAGCGTGTGGCCAAAGAAATGAGTCGGGGAATAACGCTTCTCGACGGACAGGGCTGGTTTACCAAAAAGCAATCGAAAGTATTGCTTGTTTTAGTAAAGAAACAAGAATCATATAACATATTACGGATAATAAAAGAAATCGATCCTGATGCTTTTATCTCTGTTAATAACGTTATGGGAGTTTACGGATTGGGCTTTGATCAAATCAAAGCGTAATGGTTTGAAGTTTAGTAATTTATTTTAATATTTTTTGCAAATACCGAATTATATGGCTGTTAAAAAAATATCAATCGCCGGAATTGGAATTTTTATTATCATTTTGTTAAGTATATTTAAACCTACAGAAAGTAGCATTATAAGTCGTAATGCTAATATCTATACCATTGGAGTAGACCAAAATATTATTTATACTGATATTGAAAAAGAATATGGGATTACTATTGACTCTTTTCGTGTTACTCAGGGAAAAATAAAACGGAATTATAATTTAGCCCGATTATTAACCGAAACCGAATTAGAATACAACAAAATAAACAAAGCGATTCGAAGTGCAGCCGATACTTTTGATATCCGAAAAATTAAAGCAGGAAATCAATACCGCTTATATTATACAAAAGACAGCACCAATACGTTAAAATATTTTGTTTATCAACATAGCCCTATCGAATATTTAAAAATTGATTTCAATAAAGAACCCATAGCAACCAGAGGCACTAAAGAGATTGTCAGTGTTAAAAAAAACTGTTCGGGTGTAATTTCTTCCTCTTTATGGAGTACTATGATTGATAATAATATTGATCCAATGATGGCTATACATTTATCGGAGATATATGCCTGGACCGTTGACTTTTTTGGTTTGGAAGAAGGTGATCAGTTTAAGGTTTTCTATGATGAGCAATATGTGGATAGTATACCCATTGGAATCGGGAAAATTCATGCGGTAAGTTTTACACATAAAGGAGAAGAGCTGTTAGCCTATTCTTTTGAACAAGACGGACAGTTAAGTTATTTTGATGAAACAGGGAAAAGCCTTCGACGGCAATTTTTGAAAGCACCTTTGCGCTTTTCGCGCATAAGCTCAGGATATTCAAATAGCCGTTTTCATCCTATCCTTAAAATTTACAGGCCTCATCGTGGCGTTGATTATGCTGCACCTGCCGGAACACCCATTTATAGTATTGGTGATGGTACAGTAATCCGAAAAGGATATACAAAAGGGGCGGGCTATTATATCAAAATCAGACACAACAGCGTTTATACTTCCGGTTATAATCATTTATCAAGATATCCAAAAGGAATTAAAG
>JBNJFS010000158.1:0-5796 GCA_051747085.1 Bacteroidota bacterium | reverse complement strand
TGTATAAAATTAGGAAAAGATAACCGAATCTTTAAAACTTTTCTATTTTTGTTACCTAAATAAGAAAAAATTAAACATGGAAGGAATAAAAAATATCATTTTTGATTTGGGGAATGTGATCATTAATATTGATAGCAATAGAGCCGTAAACGCAATGAAAGAAATGGGATTTGATAATTTTGAGGAGAGCTATACCTTGCTGCAGCAATCTGATTTGTTTGATTATCTGGAGAAAGGCCTCATTACACCCGAAAAATTTCGTACCGATTTACAGGTTCATTTTAACCGTTCTGTTTCACCTAAAAAAATTGATAATGCCTGGAATTCCATGTTACTTGATTTTCCTAAAAAAAGAATTAAGTTACTACAAGAGTTAAAATCCAAATACCGTTTATTTCTTTTGAGTAATACCAATATTATCCATTATCATAAATATAATCAGGATTTTATTGACCAATATGGGTTTGGATTAAGTAACCTGTTCGAAAAAGTCTACTTATCATTCGATATGGGTATGCGAAAACCCGACCTGGAGGTTTTTAAATATGTAATAAAAGATAGCAACCTAAAACCAATAGAAACCCTGTTTGTTGATGATTCTGCCGAAAATATTGATTCGGCAAATGAGCTGGGGTTAAAGACCTTATTTATTGATGTTTCCAAAGGGGATGATATTACCCAAAAGTTAAAGGGTTTTTAAAACCCATACCGACTTGATTTCTGATGTTTCCCGAAGTTTGTAAAGTTTCTTTAAAGCCGATACTTCATCAGGATAAGAGTAAATAGATACTCTGATTAAGGTCTCTCCCGACTTAATAATTTCAGGATCATACCCCATTTGCTTTAAATGATTGCAAAATTTTTCAGCATTTCCCATTTTTTTAAAACTGCCGGCAATAAGATGGAATTGGGTATATTCTTCCTGTTCTTTTGCTGATTTGGTTTCCGGCTCCTGATAAAACAGCGCTTCTTTTTTGTCGGTTGTTACATCGATGGTTTGATTAATTACGGCTTTTATACTGTCGGCTTTGGCAATGCTGTCGAGGTATGTTTTTGACCTAAGCTGCTCTTCTGATTTGTTTTCTTTTGAAACCGATTTACTGGATGATATTAATCCGTAATCTTTAAAACCATCCGTAAAATACCAGCTTAAGGCAACAAGTAACAGAACAACAGCAGCTGAAACAAAAGCAATAAGCATTTTTTTACCGGTTCTGGATTTTTTGTCAACGGCAACAGTTGGCTTAGCTGCTTGCTCAATGGGTTTGGTTTTTAAACCTTCTAAACCAAATGCCTCGGCCAATAGGTTTGACTGTTTGTCCCGGGTAAAAAGAATATCTCCCTTAGGACTCTGGCGGAGTGTTCCTATCTCCGGGAAGTCAACATGTTTTCCGGCTTTTAATTGCTTTTTAACCTGTGTGACAAATTCTTTAAGGTGTAAGTTGGCTTTATCCTCAGTTATTTTTTCTTTCTGGATAATAAAATCAATGAGCTTCTTATCACTAAAAGAATACTTAGCATTAAAATGAATTTTCTGGGTTGGAGGTAAAAATTTATTTTCCGAAACATCGAAGGCTGCAGGTTCATATTCGGCCATAAAACCTCCCAGGCCGGGAATTATTACGCCCTGGTTCTCAATGAGTAGTTGTTTTATATGCTGTTTAATATCCACCTTTTATCTTTTGCTGAAACAAATATATTGAAAAATCTTGTAAAGCCAATAGTTGTTATTCCTGATCCACGGCTCAATCCTTAGATTTTTTCTTTTAATGAAATAAAATAAAATTCTTTTTCACGGGTTAATTATATTATGATTAATTTTGTTTGAAATTATAATATCTTATAAAATGAACAGGCTTGTATTAGTAACAGGGGGTACAGGATATATTGGCTCACATACTGTGGTAGAGTTGATGAACGAAGGTTTTGATGTGGTCATTATTGATAACCTGTCTAATTCGCAAATGTCTGTTCTGGACGGAATTACTCAAATTACAGGTAAGCGGCCTTTTTTTGAGCAATTTGATATTTGTGATAAAGAAAAACTACACAATTTCTTCAGGGTTTATAAAAAACTGGATGCGGTTATTCATTTTGCTGCTTATAAAGCGGTGGGCGAATCGATAGAAAAGCCTTTAAAATATTATCAAAATAACCTGGTTTCCTTAATGAACCTGCTGGAAGAGATGTCCACATTTAACATTCCTAACATTGTATTTTCTTCTTCTGCTACGGTTTACGGTCAACCGTATAAATTGCCTGCCGACGAGAGTGCTCCGGTAAAGAGGGCCACTTCACCTTACGGGAACACCAAACAAATTGCCGAAGAGATTATTCAGGATGTGATGCATGCGAATGAGGATTTTAAAGCCATTTCTTTACGCTATTTTAATCCCATAGGTGCCCATCCTTCGGCATTGATAGGAGAGTTGCCACTGGGCGTGCCTGATAATCTGGTGCCCTTTATTACACAAACAGCTATCGGAATTCGCGATGAATTAAAAGTGTTTGGCGACGATTATAATACCCCCGACGGGACTGCCATTCGCGATTATATTAATGTGGTTGATTTGGCCAAAGCACATGTAGTAGCCATAAAACGATTGATAGACCAAAAAAATAAAAAGAATTTTGAGGTGTTTAACCTGGGAACAGGAAAGGGCTCATCGGTAATGGAAATTGTGAAAGCTTTTGAAAAAGCTACCGGCGAAAAGTTAAATTACAAAATTGTTGGACGCAGAGCAGGAGATGTGGAGTCGGTTTATGCTGACACATCATTAGCTAATAGCGAATTGGGCTGGAAAACCGGAGTGGGATTAGAAGAAACCTTGTTGTCGGCATGGAAATGGGAAAAATATATACGAAATAAAAAAAATAAAGATAATGAGTAAGTCCATTTTAATAACCGGCGGAGCCGGATTTATTGGTTCACATGTAGTACGGCTGTTTGTAAAAAAATATCCTGATTATAAAATTATCAATCTGGATCAATTAACGTATGCAGGAAACCTGGAAAATTTAAAAGATGTTGAAAAGGCTCCCAATTATGAGTTTGTTAAGGGAGATATTGTTGATGATGAATTTATTTTTGATTTATTCGAAAAATATCAATTCGACGGGGTAATCCATCTGGCAGCCGAGTCGCATGTTGACCGCTCGATAGCCAACCCCAATGCGTTTATCAAAACCAATATTGTGGGTACACTTAACCTGCTGAATGCAGCAAGAGCACACTGGAAAGATACCGAAGGAAAACTTTTTTATCATATTTCAACCGATGAGGTGTACGGTTCGCTGGGTGATGAGGGTTTATTTACCGAAGAAACTTCGTATGATCCCCGCAGTCCTTATTCAGCATCCAAAGCAAGCTCCGACCATCTGGTGAGGGCTTACTACCATACTTTTGGATTACCGGTTGTAATAACCAATTGTTCGAATAATTATGGGCCCAATCAATTCCCCGAAAAGTTAATTCCTTTAGCCATCAATAATATTAAAAATAAAAAATCCATTCCTATCTACGGGAAAGGCGAAAATGTTCGCGACTGGTTGTATGTGGAAGATCATGCTAAGGCTATCGATATGGTTTATCATCGGGGAAATGTTGGCGAAACATACAATATTGGCGGGAACAACGAATGGCAAAATATAGAGCTGATTCGTACGCTTTGCAAAATCATGGATAAAAAGCTTAACCGAAGCGAAGGAGAATCCGAAAAGCTAATCACTTTTGTAAAAGACCGGGCCGGACACGATTTGCGCTATGCCATCGACTCATCCAAGATACAAAAGGAGCTGGGGTGGAGCCCCTCGCTTCAATTTGAAGAAGGGATGGAAAAAACCGTTGACTGGTATCTCGAAAATGAGGAGTGGCTAAAGCATGTGTTAAGTGGCGACTACGAGAAGTATTACGATGAGCAGTATGTGAAAAGATAAGAGAACACCAATTCAATAAAAAAATTAAACTGCTTAGCGCCTCTGAGGCTTTGCGAAGAAAGAAAAAAAGGTTTTTATTTCATGATTTGAATTAAATTGCTATGTTAAAAAAATATTTAAATACCTTTTTCTTTATTCTTTCATCTGTTATTTCTTTAATAGCACAAGAAAGCAAATCTGATTACTTTAATTATTATTTAAACGTTTACAAAGCTGAAGAAAAAATTTGTAAAAATGAATTTGATAGTGCTTTATCATTTTATAGTAAATCTTTTGAAAAATATCACAAGGTATTTTTTTATGATATGTACAATGCAGCAATATGTGCAGAAAAATCAGGTAGTTACCACGATCTGGATAGTATATTAAAGCTATTATGCAGTTATGGATATGATGTTGATTTTATAAATAATAATTCATTTACCAAACTGGATTCTTTAAATAAGAATCAATTTAGGAGTATTTGCTCAAAATTAAATTCTACTTTTTTTAATAATATTGATGCAGGTTTGGAGAAAGAGTGTTCTGTTAGAGTGGAAAACGAACAATTAACAAATATTAAAAGAATGAATGATGGAACAGTTGAAAGTTTAAAAAAACTTAACACAGTTATTTATGAAAATATTGAATGGCTTATCAGTATTATTGACTCTTGTGGTTATCCCGATAGAAAGTTAATTGGAAACTCATATGAACCAAATTATTCAGTTGTAGGAATTATGTTAATTCACTATTTCCAACAAAAAATTAAAAAGTATGAGCCTGTCCTCAGAGACTCTTTATTGCGAAATATTTATTTTAAATATGAAGAAGACTCCATTATTAATCGATATGACAGTATCCCTGTTTTGAAAATAATTTCTCATGAAGTTGCTAAAGGAAACATGAATCTTGGTGAATATGTGAAATATCATAACAGTGCAAGAACTTTAAATGAAGGTAAAAACTTTTACAAACTATTTTATAAATCTGATACTTATCCTCCAATTTTTGGCAATGATAGAGATTCTGTTTTAATTGAAGCTAGTTTAGAATTAGAAAAACTTATTTCTATTTATAGCAAAAAAACAGGGCAGTCTGATTTTCAGCTTGGAAAAAGCTTGTTTAGATTGTCAACTAATGAAGATTATAAATGGTTATTTAAAAGTAAATTTGAAAATAAATAAATCCGGATATTTAGGTAAGACCATGCCACGTTTAGGTCAAATTGAGGCACTTTAAAAAATCATGTAATTGTAATTATAAAAAAAATAATATTTATTCATGTTTTAAAATGTTTTTTCTTAAAAACTCTCCTTTTAAATCTATTCTATGCGAAGAGTTAACAAGCCTGTCAAGAATAGCATCAGCAATTGTTCCTTCTCCTATTATGTCATACCATGTTGATACAGGTATTTGAGAAGATACGATAGTTGATTTATTCTTATTTACTCACTGGTCATAATAAACAATGGCTGCATCTCGAAACTTTTATAAAAAGGCCTTAACCGGTCGGTATTGTAATATTTTTTCAGGTTGACTAATTTCTTTGAACCTACAACCACTTCAATGGGAAGATTATCATACCGTCCGTTTTTTAAGGCGACCAGCCTTCCATGAATTCCCTCTAATACCAAATCTAACGCTAAATTACCATAAGCCATCGGAACAATCGAGTCAATGGCATCCGGGTCGCCACCACGTACCAGGTAGCCTAGTTTCTGATTAATGACGCCAATGGGCCTTCCTTTACAGCAATTGGCCGAATATTCTTTAATTTTTGCCGAAACCAAATCTCCTATACCACCCAGTTTAGCATGTCCGTATGCATCTTTTGCCTCATTCTCAAAAATCATTTCGCTCCCTTCGAACATAGCCCCC
>JBNJFS010000157.1:0-5811 GCA_051747085.1 Bacteroidota bacterium | reverse complement strand
ATGATTCTTTTGTTTAAATTCATAAAAGCTGTTTTCTAAGGAAAGGCGTGCATTTATCAATGGTTTTGGCCTTAACTTCATATTATTTTATTATAATAACGTGATAAAAGTAAGGCTCATGTGTGTAGTCTATTTGCACAAAACGCAATTTTATCTCTCCCTGGATATTCAAAATCATCGGACGACAGGCCTATGTTGCTGCTGGCTGTTTGAACCCGGGCCGATTTTTCCACCTGCTTTGGATCGGAGTCGAATACATCCCTGTTTTCCTCTTTTACGCCCAGGGGAATGCTGGTTTTTGTCAGTTCGTCCAGGATGTACCTCTCCGTTTCTTCACTGGTGTTGAGTTGTCTGGCCAGTTCATCTTCAGGGATGCCGTTTTAAGCGATGATCGCGTATAATTTTCCTAAGGTTTCATGAAATCCCTTATGTAAATGTTGCCGACTCATAAAATTAAATAAATTTGCGCTGTACATAACTTTGATTTTTTATTTAATAATTTTTTGTTAATAGATTTCACCAGGAAAATGATTCATGCTCGGCTTCATTGTGTTATCAAGCTCATTTTTGATTTCGAATAGGTCAATGTCGTCGTACTCGTTTCGCTCCAGGATAAAGGCAAGGTCTATTCCCGTGTCATCGCTCATGGAAATGGGGTCAACATCACCGGAATATCCAAGATATGCTAAACAGTTCATTAAATAAAATGTAATATGGCTACATTAATTAAAGAAATTTCTGACGGAAGTGTTATAGAATTTGATAGTGGTTCTTTCGATGACTGGTGTGTTTACTTACAACGAAACGGTGAAACAAAATATCCGCCAACAGATGTACAGTATTTTACTGAATTAAAAAAAATTGGCGAAAAGCATACTAATAAAAAAATATATGATGATTTTGTGAAGATTTATAATGCTACAAATTCAAAAATTAATAACGGATTGTTGCAAAAAATAACTGAAATTGCTAGTGATTATGGTGAAGATAAAATTATTATGGATATTTGGTTTACCGTAATTTATGCTGGTATGGTTGCTGAAGAAAACAAAAAATATGCAATATTGAAAAAACGAGTTAAAAGGCTTGGTATGCATCAAATACTAATCGAAGATCAAACACCAGGTTTTGCTGCAAACTACAGTAAAGGAAAAAAGTGGAGAGAACTTGATGTTGTAATGAAAAAATATGGGTTTTAGTCTATTTTAAAACCTCTCAAACCGTAAATTTTTTTACTAATATTGGCTTTACCAATATTATCTAATTCCTCTTTTCTTTTAATGCTTATATTTAGGTACTTCTTTTCTGTATCGATGCCGATAAACTTTCTGTCAAATAAGTTTGCTGCAATACCTGTGGTTGAACTACCTGTAAATGGGTCCAAACAAATACTTTTGGTTGAAGTTGATGCAAGGATAGCCCTGGATAGAACCGATAACGGTTTTTGAGTCGGATGTTTACCATTAGTTTTTTCCCAGGGGGCAATTGCTGATAATTTCCAAACATCTTTCATTTGTTTCCCATCATTTAAACTTTTCATTAAATCATAGTTAAACAAATGAGTGGAATTCTCTTCTTTTCGTGCCCATATTATTAATTCAGATGAATGAGTAAAAAATTTTTTTGAGTAATTCGGAGGTGGGTTCGTTTTTTCCCAGGTAATTACGTTTAAAATTCTGAAATTAAGCTCCTTGAGGGAGTTGTAAATTGAAAATATATTATGAAAGGTGCTACTAATCCATATGGTCGCCCCTTTATTCATTGTTTTTCTAACTTCTTCTAACCAAGAATAGTTAAAGTCGTCCCTTGAACCGGTCTTCAATTTATCCCAACTGCCTTTATTTACAGAAACGATTTTACCATTTTGAATAGTTGAACCATCATTTGATAAAAAATATGGAGGATCTGCAAACACAAAATCAACTTTTACGTTGAGTTTTTTTAAAACCTCGCTACAATCACCCAAATAGAGCGTGAAGTCATCAGAATCAAAGTATTTTGTCATTTAATAATTTTATTTAAAACACCCAAACTTAATAAATGAAGGTTAAGTAGATAATCTGCTTTATCAAAGAACTCCCTCAAAGGGCGCGATGTTGAACGCCAGCCAGCACCATCTGTAATCCAAATGAAAATTATCCCTTGTTTATTCCAATAACGATTCATTTCAACATATTCACTTGCTGTGGATTTAAGTTTCGACCCGCCGCCACCATAAAAATTACACTCGATAAAATAAAGCTTTCCATTTTTGTTAATTGCAAAATCAATTTGTCTAGATGATTTGTCAACAACCACATCTAGCCCCCACTGGCGTTTAATTTTTGATGCTGTAGCTTGAGGCATATATGGCAATCCATTTTTCTTGCAAGCATCTGAAACAAACTCTTCTACTAAACTTTCCATTAAAGAACCACCACGATTTTTTCTCCCGTTGCTATCTAAGCCGACTTCAACGCCAGTTACATAATCTACCAGGTTCTTTACTTTTTTGTCTTTTAAAAGCTCCCCAATGCCTGAGTTAACAACAAAGGATGCTAACTCTTTGCATTCATTATCAGATAATGTGCGTTCAGAGAAATCAAAATTTTGATAATTAAAATTCTTTGTGTCAACAAGAATATCTAATGAATTTGCTCGTACTGCTATTAAAAATGGGAAAGCTTTTATTACTTCTGGATACTGCTTAATTAGTCTGTATGTTTCTGTTTCAATATTTGTCTTACCAATTAAACTATTTAAAATGTTTAATTCTATTTCAATCGAATCCACATTTTCGAAAACTTTTGCCCAATTGACAAAATAAGCCCATTTTGTAATTTTTTCTTTAAAAGAACTTTTTATTAGTTCAAATAATTCATCATTATCTTTTAAATTAAGCAATGTGCAAAGTTGATTCATATTGATAATTTGCGATTAATAGTTCATCTAATTCACCCCTCTTGGTGGCATTTGAGTTAATTTTTCGTGTTGCTTTCACCCTTTCTATGTTAAATTCAGAATAAAGTTCATCAAAAAAGTTTTTAGAATTATCAACCCCTTTTACATCAGAATTACTTAAAATCCATTTATAACCTGATTTATCTAGTTTTGAACAAAAGTTTTTAAGTCTTATTTGTTGTTCATCATTGAAAACATCTTTTGCGTATGAATTAAAACTAGAAGTATTGGTGAGTGGTTTGTATGGTGGATCAAAATAAAAGAATGTATCATTGTCAGCAAATTCTATGGTTTTTTCAAAATCACCAGAAAGTATTTCAACTTTTTGTAACACTTTGCTGACTGCCCATATATTATCAGAATCACAAATTGTTGGTTTTTTATATGCCCCCATAGGAACATTAAAATCATTATTCCTATTTACCCTGTACAAGCCATTAAAACAAGTTCTGTTTAGGAAAATGAAAAGGGCTGCCTGGGTAATTTTATCATTGTTCCGCAAATTGTAGGATTGGCGCTTGCTGTAATAATATTCAGATTTCTTTTCTTTGTTAGAACCCAAGGAATAATATTCATCTTGAATTTCATTAAGAATTGAAATCAACTCTTTTGGATTTGAGGAAATAACTTTATACGCATTGATTAAATCAAAGTTAACGTCATTAATTACTGCTTTTTTAATATTCGGGAAATTGTTCAGTAACCAAAATAATACTGCACCGCTACCAACAAATGGTTCAATGTAGGTGTATGTTCCATCTTTAAAATCTTTTGGAAGTCTTCTTGCAATTTCATTTATTAATTGTGTTTTGCCTCCAGCCCATTTCAAAAATGGTTTTGCGTTATATCCATTGTAATTATTTTCTAACCCCAGTTTCAGTTGGTTCATCATGTTTTTTTGTTTTATCAATACCTGCCTTGTATGACGATAAAGCGTTTTTAATAATTTTTATTGCCTTCTAATGAAGCTATAGTATAAATAATTCATCGTTAAAATGCATTGAAATAATTTGGAAGTTTAACAATTTGTTCTCTGTTAAGGTGCCATTTATCCTCTTGCGATTTTATTAATTATTGCCGTGTCTGTTTTAGGATAAACTACAAACTGTAATAAAGAAACCTTTTGTTTCTCTTGATGATTTTAATTTTTTCACTGTTTGAATAAAATTTCCGGACAATAGTGAATTTTATTATCAAACAAATTCATTAACAAAAAATGTCTGTACTTGTCAAAATAGTCCGTTAAACTTTTAGGTAAAAAAGTTTAATATCAGTAAGGTAAATTGTTTTTTCGCTTCAACGCATCCTTAACGTCTGTAAATATTGCTTGAATTTCTCATTTTCTCAGCATCTCAAAAGAACAACGACAGGCTTTCTCAATGACTGATATTAAAACTCTGTATCACAATAAAATAAACTTAGGACGATTTATTGATGTGTTAGCTGTAAACCCAAACACGGGAAAAATTAAAATATTGTCAAAGAGCTTGTTAAATACGGCACATTGGCCGCGTAAAGTTTAACTGACCATTGTGTCAAAAGTAATAAGGATAAGCATTACTTTCAAAAATTCCGGAAATTATTTATAATGATCAAGGCAGGTGGTGAAATTAAGGCTCTTTTGATTTTCAAAGGGTTCGCCTTATATGTTTAATCCCTTGTAGGAGGGGGCAATGCCACAACCCCTTAATTTAAACACCCAAATGTTACATCATTATTCATCACCATCCTGGCATTCTTTTCATAGCAGGAAAAATGATCCAGGGTAAAAATAACCAGTTCTGTGGATTTATCTTCCACGTCCTCCAGGTTATTGCCGATGGTAAGTATCATTTTACCCTCAAATTGAAAGGAGATTTTTCCGGAGTATCCGGCATGATGATTCCCTTCCTCTCTTGGCTTCAGGAGCCCTATGAACAGGCTCATATTCTCTTTGCGATGCTCGAGGTGCACTGCATAAAGTTCAGTGATTTCTTCTTTTCTGGTCATGGCATCTTTTTTTGGTTTGATCATGCAAATGTAGGGGTTGGGTGTACAGCCCATCTGCATTCGTGGCTAAATCTTAGTGTTTTACCCCTAATATTCGTGTTTTTTTGGGCAAAATATTTTCCAGCAATTTAACTCAAAATGGCGTAGCAATTAATTTTTCCGGCAAATTCTCATTGGGTTTTTATATTTCTGGTTTGGTTCTGGCTATGCCAGGGTTGTGGGGAAATAGGTTATCCAATGGTCCATAGCAGTTCCCCGGCCCTTTTGATTTCGATGGTCAGCGAAATGTTGAACAGGTACAATGCAATGCCAATGACTGCAAGAGTCGTCAGCAAAAGCCACCTTTTCTGAAAAAACTCTTTGGTTCTTGTCAGGAAAACCCAGATGGTGACAACGAAATTAATGAAAGTTTGTCGCATGGTTAAAGATGTTTAGGTTTGATTAATTCACAGAGTCATTGAACTGATCATCAAACTCAGTTAACGGGCATTTATTGACATGTAACTGGTTGTCGGTTTGTGTAATAACCGCCTGGATGAAATATTTCCCGGGATTGTATTGCAGGGCTGTCATCGCGGCCTGTTGTAAATCCGGATCAAAAAGGACAATGCTGGGCAGCAGTTTGTCGTTATTCTCATGATCAATCAGGCAGTAGTCGGGTGCATAGTTGACGTTATCCTTTTCCATCAGCAACCCGAAGATGTATCTTTTGGCCAGGTTTACCTCTTCTGCATCCGGGGCAATGGGGATGATAATGGCTTCTTCAATCTGCTCTTTCTTCATTTCCTTTTCGAAGGATTTCCAGTTTTTTATTTGTTGGTCATCAGCTTTGGAACCGACAATGGCAAGTGAATAATTGGCGTTCATAACTTTTTTGTTTTT
>JBNJFS010000156.1:0-5812 GCA_051747085.1 Bacteroidota bacterium | reverse complement strand
CTCACCGGGCATTACGGGTTTTTTTGTCCAGGTTGGCGTTGTACAGCCACAGGTTGCTCTAACATTTGTAATGACAAGAGGCTCGTTTCCTGTATTGGTGAAAGTAAATTCATATTCAACCGTACCACCATCTTCTTTTATTTTGCCAAAATCATGTAAATCTTTTTCAAAAGATATTTTGGCCCCCTGTTGTTGGCCAAAAGTAAAAACAGTGATTAGGCAAAAAAATAAAATAAAAAATCCGCTCTTTTTCATCATGTGGTCATATTTTTATAAAAATAAATAACTTTGAATGGTATAAATATCAAAAATAATAATATTTTAATTTTTGTCATTAAGGTTAACAAACTTTAACTTTTGGTAATAAAATGCTAAATTCATGCCAAATTAAAAAGATCTGTTACTATAAAACGAAAACTCAATAAATAAGTTTTGAAAAAAAGCTATTTTACCATATTTATTTTATTTTTTGTTTTCATAAACAAACCTGTTTTAGCCCAATTTTACAACGGGCATCAAATGAATTTTGGCAAAAACAGAGTTCAATATAATGATTTTTACTGGTCTTATTTTCGATTCGATGATTACGATGTTTATTTTAACCAGGAAGGAGAAACAATTGCCAGATATACCGGGGAAATTGCAGGTGATGAAATCGAACAAATGGAGCAACGACTAAATCATACCCTTAAAAAAAATTTAATCTTTGTTGTTTACAACCGGTTTACAGATTTCAGGCAAAGCAATATCGGGCTGGTAACCGGGAAAGAAGAATATAATACGGGAGGTATAACAAAAATACGTGACAATAAAGTCAACTTATATTTTCAGGGCGATCATATCGCTTATAACAAACAATTAAGAAACGCTATTGCCCGGGTCATTATCATGGAAATGCTTTACGGAAATCGTTTATCGGATAATTTTGCCAATTCTGCGATGCTCGAATTACCCGAATGGTATTTAAACGGATTAACCTCTTACTTATCCCGGGAATGGGACGAAAAAATCGAAAACCGCGTGAAAGACGGATTGGATCACAATCGATACCAAAAATTTAATCAATTAACCGGCGAGGAGGCAACGTATGCCGGACATTCGTTTTGGAAATACATTAATGATTTCTATGGCCCTACGGTTATTACCGATATCATTTATCTTACCCGGATAAAAAAAGGAGTTAACAGCGCAATGCTTGATGTTTTAGGTTTGCCTTTTAAAGAAATTATTCAACAATGGATAGATTATTACGAATCATATTTTGAAAACCAACCTTTGGCAACAGACACCTTAAACAAGCAGCAAAATATTATACTTACCAGCAATCCTCAACAAAAAATCACACAAGTAAAGTTAAACGCTAAAGGAAATAAACTGGCATATGTTACGAATGAACTAGGGAGGTATAAAATATTTATTTATGATGAAAATTCCGAGGAAAACCATAAAATTTATAAAAGTGGATATAAAATAAAACAAATTACGGATTACACTTATCCTATCATCGGCTGGCACCCGTCGGGAAAATATTTAACCATTATCACCGAACAAAAAGGAGGCATTAAACTCATTCAATACAACCTGGAAAAAGATGAACTTACTTCAAGAAACCTGTTACATTTCGATAAAATTCTAGATTTTAATTATGCTAATGATGGATCTAAAATGGTATTCTCGGCGGTTAAAGAAGGCAAAACCAATTTGTTTATTTTTACCCTGGCCTCTTCAACAAGCACACAAATAACCCATAATTCGGCTGATAATTTTAATCCGCGGTTTATTCAAAATGCAACAAAAATTGTATTTAGTTCAAATCAACCAACGGATACATTATCGAATAATAATTTTAGTCTTACCCGGGATATCTACCTTTATGATTTAAATAAGAAAACCGTTGAACCCCAAAATTTAACCAAAACAAAATATACTAATGAAAACTTACCCGAGGGTTTAAAACCCGATAATTACCTTTATCTGAGCAACCAGAATGGGATTTATAATTTATATCAGGGAAAATTTGACAGCACCATAACCTATATTGATACAGCTATCCATTACCGGTATTTTATGAGCCAAAAGCCTTTAACCAACTTTCATTTTAATATACTCAACCATGATTTAAGCACCAACAAGTCAGCCTACTCATTGGTATATTTTACGCAAGGAAAATACCATCTTTATAAGTCATCATTGCACGATTCAATGTTTAGCCCAAAAAATCAATTACCCCAAACACTGTATAAACAAAAAAACATTGACAGCCTCCAATCATTAAAAAAACAAGATAAAGCGATAACCGACACGTTAAAAATGCAATCGCCTGAAGATAATTATGCAGATATTAATCAGTACACCTTTGAAATTGAAAAACCCTACTACACTTACAAATACGACAAAGAAAAATCAGATACCAGCAAGCTTCAACGTCCGTTTCCTAAAATACATATTTACGAAAGAACTTTTTATACCGATCACATCGTAAGCCAGGTTGACTTTGGCTTCTTAAACAATACCTACCAGGCCTTTACCGGTGGTGCAGTGTATTTTAATCCCGGGTTCAATGCTTTACTTAAGATTGGCGCCTTTGATTTACTCGAAGATTACAAAATAATTGCAGGAGTAAGGTTTTCGGCAGATTTTAACAGCAACGAGTATCTGGTAAGCCTCGAAAATCTTAAACGAAAGATAGATGAACAGTTTGTTTTTCATCGTCAAGCCTTTAAAAATGTCACCCCGGATTTTGTTTCCAAAACAAAAACGCATAAACTGATGTATATCCGAACCATTCCTTTCAGCCAGATTGACGCATTAAAAGGGACCGTAACCCTTCGACACGACAAACAAATATATATGGCTACCGACCACAATACGCTGCAAGCTCCGGATATTCATAAACTCTGGGGAGGAATAAAATTCGACTATATCTTTGACAATACCATAAATACAGGCATAAATCTTTATAACGGGACCCGCTATAAAATCTTTGCCGAATACTATAATCAGGTCAATAAAACAAAAACAGACTTATTCGTTATCGGAGCCGATTTCAGGCATTATCAAAAAATACACCGCGATTTAATTTTTGCATCCCGTTTTGCAGCAAGCACATCCTTCGGAAACAATAAACTAATCTATTATCTGGGGGGTGTAGATAACTGGACCAATTTATCGCAACAAACCCCCACTTTTATCCCACTCGGGGAAATTCCAATTAATAACAATGAGGACTATGCATATCAGGCAGTAGCTACCAACCTGCGGGGATTTCCACAAAATATAAGAAATGGGAACAGCTTTGCGTTAATCAATACTGAGATAAGATGGCCTTTTGTAAAATATTTTTCAGGTTATCCGCTCAATTCGTCGTTTTGGAATAATATCCAACTGGTAGGATTTTTTGATATGGGAACTGCCTGGACTGGGATTAGTCCTTATGCCAAAGAAAATGCCTATGACAAAGAAGTCATTAACCGTGGACCAATTACGATTACACTGGATACCGATCGAGATCCGATAGTTGCAGGATACGGTTTCGGATTAAGAACCATGTTATTTGGTTATTTTGCCCGATTCGATTGGGCCTGGGGAATAGAAAATCAAGAAATTGCACCCGGAATATTTTATTTTTCATTAAGTTTGGATTTTTAAAGCCATTTGTCATGAGTTTACATGAGATTTTAATACTCATTATTATAGGATTTTTAGCCGGTATCGTTGGGGGGTCTATGGGCATTGGTGGAGGAATAATAATCGTTCCTGCCCTGATTTTCATCATGGGATTTACACAACATCAGGCGCAAGGCACCAGCCTGGCCGTATTATTATTTCCCATAGGAATACTCGCTGTGTTAAATTATGCCAAAAATGGGTATGTAAACTTTAAATTTGCCCTGGTATTAATTATTGCCTTTGTTTTAGGAAGTTATTTTGGCTCCGTAATCTCAATCCATTTACCTGCCAAAACACTAAAAAAAGTATTTGGTGTTTTCATGTTTGTTGTTTCCATAAAAATGATATTAGATAAATAACCATGACCATAGAAAAGAAAATAAAAAAACTTACCCATAAATATTTTTCACAGGTTGTAGATATCAGACGATATCTGCATCAATAT
This sequence comes from Bacteroidota bacterium, assembly GCA_051747085.1. Lineage (GTDB taxonomy): Bacteria > Bacteroidota > Bacteroidia > Bacteroidales > UBA12077 > UBA12077. The sequence continues at coordinate 1,698 of JBNJFS010000156.1, read as the reverse complement.
CCTGAGCTATCTTTTCAAGAATATAAAACCTCAGAATATATAGGTTCTTTGCTTAAGGAATGGGGTATTGAATTTGAATCGGGTATTGCAGAAACCGGAATTGTGGTCTGTATCAAAGGAAAAAATCCGGAAAAAAAAACAATTGCTTTACGAGCCGATATAGACGCTTTACCCATTGAAGAAAAAAATGACATCCCTTACAAATCAAAAAACAAAGGAGTAATGCATGCCTGCGGGCACGACGCGCATACAGCTTCATTACTTGGGGTAATACTTATTTTAAACGAATTAAAAGATGAGTTTGAAGGAACCGTAAAATGCATTTTTCAACCCGGTGAAGAATTACTTCCCGGCGGAGCCAAATTAATGATTCAACAAGGAGTTTTAAAAAATCCAGCACCCGAAATTATGATTGGTCAACATGTTTATCCTGAATTACCGTCAGGAAAAATTGGCATAAAGAGTGGTGCTTACATGGCATCGAGCGACGAAATTTATATTACCGTAAAAGGCAAAGGAGGCCATGGTGCTATGCCCTGGCAAATTAACGATACAGTGCTCATTGCCTCACATATAATTGTTGCTTTACAGCAAATTACCAGCAGATTAGCACCGGCAGGGATCCCTACCGTTTTATCTTTTGGCAAAGTTATAGCTAATGGCGCAACCAATGTTATTCCCGACCAAGTTAACATAGAGGGAACCTTTAGAACAATGAACGAAACATGGAGAACGAAAGCACATCAAAAAATTAAAGATATTACAACAGGAGTTGCCCAAAGCATGGGAGCTAAAGCAGAAGTTAACATTAAATCAGGATATCCGGTTTTAATCAATGATGAAACAATTACCCTCCAGGCAAAGCAAGCCGCAACTCAATTTTTAGGAGAACAAAATGTGGTTGATTTAGATTACCGAATGACATCCGAAGATTTTGCCTATTATTCACAACAAAAACCATCCATTTTTTATCGATTGGGCGTTTCATCCCAAAACGATAAAGATTGTTCATCGTTACATGCCGCAAATTTTAACATTAACGAGCAGGCTCTGGAAACCGGAATGGGAACCATGGCCTATATGGCAATCCGGTTTTTACAAGGATAAAAAGATTGTTACAACGCCTGAAAAATCAATTAAACAAACATTATTTAGAATGGTTCTAAATTTAAAATGTAGGGTTATTTATATCACGTTTTGTTTTTCTATTTAAATTTTGGGAATAATTTTGTAAATGAATTAATTAAATATTTAAACTAAAATCAAAACATCATGGCTTACGTAATAACTGATGACTGCACAGCTTGTGGTACTTGTATAGATGAATGCCCGGTTGAAGCAATATCTGAAGGTGATATCTATAAAATTGATCCTGAATTATGCACAGATTGTGGTGCATGTGCAGATGTTTGCCCGGTTGAAGCTATTCATCCGGAATAAACCAAAGCTGGGAAATAATTTAAAGCTGCCTTTGAAGAAAGGCAGCTTTTTTTAATTTATAGTTTTGTTTAAGTATAACATATTCTATTTTGAAATAATCAGAATTTATGCTATTCCGATAAATTTTACTACTTTTCGCAAATAAATTTAACAAACCCAAAATATGTCATTAGTTGAAGAATTTGATAAAACCGGAAACTGGTTTTTTAAATACCGAAGTTATTTGCCTGTCATTTTATACCCCCTGGCAACATTAGT
>JBNJFS010000155.1:0-5860 GCA_051747085.1 Bacteroidota bacterium | reverse complement strand
CATAAATAATGGCGAAAAAGACAAATAATCAAGCTCTTGAAGGAATAAGACGTGCTTTGTATGCATAAGGTATCCTTTGGTAAAAGCGTTGAAAAATGGTAGGTTAAAACCTGTTTTTTGCAAGTTTTTTTCATCTTCGAATGAATGATTGCAAGCCGTACGAATCGCATCACCAAAATCGTAATGCATATAACCGGGCATTATGGTTCCCAGGTCAATAACACACAAATAATTATCTTTTTTATCCAATAAAATATTATTGAATTTCGTGTCATTATGGGTTAGTCTCACGGGTATGTTTGAGTTATATAGGCTTTGTTGGTAATCGTGCATTATCTTTTCACGGCTTTGGATAAAATCAACTAATTCTTTAGTAGAATCAACTTTTTGTTGATTGCCAGTTTGTAAAGCATCATGAAAGTGATTTAAACGCAACTGCAAATCATGGAAACCCGGAAGCGTTAGATGTAATTTATTGATAGGGAACTCAACGAATTGACTCAAAAAATTACCCCACGCCTTCCCTCCTTCCAGTGCCTGTTTTTCATTGATTACTAAATCATGGCTTATCCCGTCAATAAAATTGTAAGCGCTCCAGTATTGTCTATTACGGTCGAAAACATAAGGATTCCCCTCCATTGATTTAAATAATTGCAGGTTTGGTTTATTTTGATGGTATATTTGCAGGTAATCCGTTACTTGTGCTATGTTTTCGAGCATTGTGGGAATATCCTCAAAAACATTGGGATTATTTTTTTGTAAAATATAGTTTGGATAATCATTTTCTTGGGTGGTTATCAAATATGTTTCGTTGATATGGCCTGAACCGTACTGACAGGCATCTTTAAAAGTTCCTTTCAACTGAAACTGCTCAAAAATTGACTGGATAGATTCCATCATTAAAAAATCCCGGAAAGGTTAAAATCCGGGATATTATAAATATTTATTTTTACTTTTCCCAAAGCTGTTGCGGATACTCGCCTGCTTTGGTTAATTCTTTTATCTTTTCAATTACTACCGGCTTATCTTCTTTGTATGTAACTCCAAACCACTGACTGTGCGCCGGCAATACTTTTACTGTTGCATTCCTGGCTTCAATCTGGTGACTCACGATGCTTGGAATATAATATTCGGCTTTAAGATTGTCATAATTATTCTGAATAAATTTCCTGAATTCCGATTCCAGTTCAGGGAAAACATCGGGAGTAAATCCCCAGAAATTCATGGAAACATATTCATTTCCATGAAAAAATATTTTTTCATCATCACTATTGGCTACAATCTTATTTCCCTCCCAGCCTATTTTTGTTCTTTCGGTAATATCAATCAGTTCATTATCTTCATTTACCTGGCATACTCCGCGCGAAACCGTTCCATTTTTCGATAATGTATTTTTTAACAAGTAACCAGCCATACAATATTTACCACTCAAATTATTTTGTTGACTCCGAATATAATCGGCTACCACCCGAAAGGCTCCTTTGCCATAAAAATCATCGGCATTAATGACCACAAAAGGTTCATGAATAATTTCCTGAGCCATTAAAACGGCATGACCTGTTCCCCAGGGCTTTTCCCTGTCTTTTGGAACCTCTATTCCTTCAGGTACATTATCCAGTTCCTGAAATACATATTCTATTTTAATTTTTTGGCTATACTTTGAAAAGAGCAAATCATTCATCTCTTTTTCGATCTCTTTTCGGATAATAAAAACAACTTTATTAAAACCGGCTTCAATGGCATCGTATACAGAATAATCAATAATTGTTTCTCCGCCAGGTCCTACCTGGTCGAGTTGTTTTAGCCCTCCATATCGGCTTCCCATGCCAGCTGCAAGTACGAGTAATGTTAAATTCATAGATTATTGTATTTTTAATTTACTCCATATTTTTAATAGAGCAAAGATAGCTAAAATAGCTATAGAAGTTAAAATTATGGCCTGAAGATGTTCTCCGTAAATCCAATACCCGGTAGCAAAAAGTGCTGAATAGATGGCAAATGCACCCAGAACCATACCTATTATTCCGGTAGGTACATCCCAGCTTTTTCCGTAGTTGCCGCTTAAATCAATCCCATTTTGTTTTGCTCTGTTTATAATTATTTTCCACCCGGGACCGCCAGGATTAACCAGTTTATAAAATTTAAATAATGTTTCATTATCCGTTGGTTTCGTTAAAAGAGCAACCGATACCCATGCTATGGTCGTAACAAAAACACCGATTAACATTTGTATAGGCCCTGAAATAGGTTGAAAGCCGAAATGAGGATAAATAAATTGTAAAAACAGGGCTACTATAAATGAAACGACCATCGCTGTAATTTCTGTTATGGCATTTATACGCCACCAAAACCACCGAAGAATAAAAATTAAACCCGTTCCGGCTCCTATTTGCAGGATAATATGAAAAGCCTGTAATGCATTACTTAATAAAAGGGTAAATAACCCGGCTAAAATCATTAAAAGCACGGTAAACAACCTGCCGGCTCTTACCAACTGTTTTTCCGAAGCTTGTTGATTCACAAATCGTTTGTAAAAATCATTTACAAGGTAAGAAGCGCCCCAGTTTAACTGAGTTGAAACGGTAGACATATAGGCTGCAATTAGTGAGGCTACTACCAATCCTAAAAGTCCTTTGGGTAACATGGTAAGCATGGCAGGATAAGCTAAGTCATGTTTCACAAATTGGGGATCAACATTCGGGAATGTTTGTTGTAAGCTTAATAAATCGGGAAAAATAATAACAGACCCCAGGGCTACAATTATCCATGGCCATGGACGCAGTGCATAATGAGCTACATTGAAAAATAAGGTTGCTTTGATAGCACCCTTTTCATTACGTGCCGACAGCATCCGTTGGGCAATATATCCGCCCCCGCCGGGTTCTGCACCGGGATACCATACGCTCCACCACTGAACAGCCAGGGGTAATACCAGTAAAGTTATTAACGCTTCTGTATCTGAAAATTTAGGTAAAAACCGAAGCCTGGGAACTACTTCCGGGTGATTCACCAAACCTTCTATCCCCCCTACTTCGGGCATTTTCAACACAATGATTGCAGCACCAACAGCTCCTGCCATAGACATGATAAACTGGAAAAAATCGGTTAATAAGATCCCTCGTAATCCTCCTAAAGCACTATATATTACAGTAATTATGGAAGCAATAAGAATTGTTTTTACAGGAGTCCACTGAAGCATTACAGCACTAATCTTAATTAATGCCAGCGAAACAGTAGCTATAATGAATATGTTAAACAGGGCTCCCAGGTATATAGCCCTGAAACCTCGTAAAAAAGCTGCAATTTTACCACTGTAGCGAATTTCATAAAATTCCAGGTCAGTCATTACACCCGAACGGCGCCATAACTTGGCATAAATGAAAACAGTAAGTAAGCCGGTAAGTAAAAATGCCCACCAGGCCCAATTGCCGTAAACACCATCCTGACGAATAATATCGGTAACTAGATTGGGAGTATCGCACGAAAAGGTAGTTGCTACCATGGAAACACCCAGCAACCACCATGGCATATTGCGATTCGAAAGGAAAAATTCCGAAGCACTTTTACCTGCTTTTTTGGAAGAATAAATACCAATAATCAAAGAAAGAACAAAAAAGGAAAACACAATTATCCAGTCAAAACGTGCTAAAACCATAATTTTTATTATTTCATAAACAATTATGCTAAGAAAACATTTTATTTACATTTTTGGGTAAATATTTATTGCTGATTTATTAACATTTTATCTATTTTTTAACCGGTTGATTCCATTTTAATCAATAGTTTTCAAAAATGATTTTTTTTTTATACATTGTGTGCTTGAAACGGAGTGTATTTCTTATTAATAAATAAATGTTGACCTAAACCATAAAGATACAATCACATGAAAATGAAGATGAATCTTAAAACAAAGATGCTGGTATATATCCTTACGGCATCATCTATAATTTACGCATTGGCGTTAGGTTATGTGAGTTTAAAATTAAATACCATAGCTTTAGATAATGCGAAAGAATTAACCGACACATATGCCAAGGAGTATGCTAATTACGTAAAAGCTGATTTAAGTGTTGATATGAATATTGCGCGGGCATTAGCACAAGTATCTAAGGGATATAAAAATATTGATCCTGAGGATAGAAAAGAAATACATAAAGAGATGCTACTGCATCTGATTGAAGGAAACCCAAATTTTTTATCCACATGGTATAACTGGGAATTAAGTGCACTTTGGCCCGATTGGGATAAACCTCATGGCCGGATGAGATTGACTTATTATAGACTGGGAGAACAAATTCTTTATCAGGAAGAAATTTTAGATACGGTACCGGGATTTACCCGGGGAGCTTATTATGATATTATGGATAAAAAGGTAGAATATGTAATGGATCCATACTATTATGCCTATCAGCAGGGAAATGAAGAAATACTTGAAACCAGTGTTGCTGTTCCAATTTTAGATGGTGATAAAGCCGTTGGTATGGCGGGATTTGATTTACCTTTACAGCGATTTCAGGATATCATTGTAAACATCCACCCGATTGATCAAAGCTATGCATTTTTAATCGCCTACAATGGACAATATGTAGCACATAATAATGAAGAATTAGTAGGCAAATTCGTAGAAGAGGATTTGGGAGAAAAAATTGAAACCTCTGAATTAGTTGCCAACATTCAGGAAGGTGACGATTTTGTCCACACCATAACCGGTGAAGATGGAAAAGAATACTGGATTTCATTTGCTCCTGTTTATATTGGTGAAAGTCCAACACCCTGGTCGTTTGCATTTGCAGTACCGGTAAATGTAATTATGGAAGAATCAAAAGCTACACTTCGTAAATCCATTTTTGTTGGATTTATTGGTTTATTATTGATTGCCATAATTATTTGGATCATCGCCCATAGTATCTCACGGCCTGTGATAAAAACAACTAAAGTTTTAAGTGATTTAGCGAAAGGAGATATCAGCGAATCGAAAAAAGTTAAAATTAAATCGCAAGACGAAATCGGACAAATGAATCAATCGGTAAATACACTTATCGACGGGTTAAATAAAACGGCTGTCTTTGCCCAGGAAATTGGCAAAGGAAATTTAGATAAAGAGTTTGAGTTACTTAGCGATAAAGACGTACTGGGCAATTCATTATTAGAAATGCGTAAAAGCCTGAAAGTTGCCCGGGAACAGGAAGAAAAACGCAAAATCGAAGACCAAAAACAAAACTGGGCAACACAAGGGTTGGCCAAATTTGGTGAGATTTTACGTCAAAACACCGATGATATGCACGAATTTGCATATCACATTATCAGCAATCTTGTTAAATATATTGATGCGAACCAGGGTGGTTTATTTATTATTAATGATGATGATAATAACGATAAATTTATCGAACTGTTAGCCTGTTATGCCTACGAGCGACGAAAATATATGGAAAAACGTATTGATTTTGGCGTGGGATTAATCGGGCGGTGTGTTCAGGAACAAAAAACCATTTACATGACTGATTTACCGGATGAGTATATTACCATTACATCCGGTCTGGGAGAATCTGTTCCTAATTCTTTACTCATTGTTCCTTTAAAAGTGAATGATGAAATTTATGGTGTGGTTGAGCTGGCAGGGTTTAATGAATTTGAAGACCATGTTATTAAGTTTGTTGAAGAAGTTGGAGAAAGCATTGCTTCTACTATATCAACCACCAAAATTAATATTAGAACGAATCAACTGCTTGAACAATCACAGCAACAGAGTGAAGAGATGGCAGCCCAGGAAGAAGAAATGCGGCAAAATATGGAAGAGCTGCAAGCAACACAAGAGGAAGCTGCAAGAAGAAGTGGCGAAATGCAAGGATTACTGGATGCG
>JBNJFS010000154.1:0-5862 GCA_051747085.1 Bacteroidota bacterium | reverse complement strand
TATTTTTTAAGCACAACTCAACCGCTTCTTTTCCGTCTTTTGCCCAGATAATTTTCGCTTTGGTTGAACTTAATAGTTCTTTAAGATAGGTGTAATTGGTATCCAAATCTTCGGCGATTAAAAAAACTTTGTCCTCCCAGTCGAAAGTTAAGGGTTTAATGTCCTCAATAAGCTTCGTCTCGTTACTGTTTTTATGCGCTAACGGGAGGGAGAAATAGATATTTGTTCCCTGGCTGGGTGTTGACTGAGCCCAGATTTCGCCTCCCAGATGATGAACGATTCGTTTGGCAATGGTTAGTCCAAGGCCTGTTCCCCCGTATTCGCGGGTATAAGATTCGTCCACCTGACGGAAAAGGTCATATATCATCTCAAATTTGTCGTTGGCGATTCCTATACCGGAATCAATCACATAAAACAGGATCTTATTTTCATCTTTAACGACTGAATAACCAAATTCCACAAACCCTTTTTGTGTAAATTTCACTGCATTTTCAATGAGGTTAAACAGCACTTGTTTTAACCGGATGCTATCGGTTATAAACGAAAAATCTTCATCTCTTACGCCTTTGTTTATCGAAAGGCGAAGATCTTTTTGGGGGTTTTGTTCAATTTTTATGCTGAAAGAAACGTATAAATCCAGTAAAAGCTTATTGGCATAACATTTTGTGTAGTTAATTTCAAAACTCCCCGACTGTATTTTGGAGATTACAATAACATCGTCGATTTGTTTTAGCAGGCTTTGGCTGTTTTCGTTGATTAAGTTATTGAGTTTGACCTTTTCGTCGTAAGGGAGATCTTCGTCGAGCAGTAAGGTTGAAAAGCCAATGATAGCATTCAGGGGGGTCCGTATTTCGTGCGAAAGATTTGCCAGAAAGGCTGTTTTCAGGCGGTTGGATTCTTCGGCCTGCTCTTTTGCCTGCATAAGCTCTTTTTCATTTTTCTTGCGTTTGGTGATATCTTCGGCAATGATAATGAAATGGGTAATTTCATTTTTATTGTTTTTTACGGGAGATATGGATACCAGCTCCCAGTATATTTCTCCGTCTTTTTTGCGGTTTTGTATTTCTCCCTGCCAGTCTTTGCCTTCCGATACGGTAGCTATAATCTCTTTATAGAATGCCTGAGCCGATTTTGAGTCGTTTAAAATACCTACTTTTTCGCCCAGTACTTCTTCGGGAGTATAGCCTGTAAATTTGGTAAAAACAGGATTTACATACTCTATCTGCCCTTTCAGGTTGGTAATGATTACACATACCGGGGAATGCTGAATAGCGTTGGACAATTTTTTCAGCTCATATTCTGTTTTTTTCTTTTGGGTAATATCAATGGCCAGGCCGCCTATTTGCCAGGTGTTGTCGGCACCCCTGAACCGGAACTTATGGGTTTGATAGATGATGAGCTCACCTGTTTTGTCCGGCAACTGTTCTTCTGTAACCAGCACTTCGCCTTCCATAACCCGCTGGTCTTCCTGAATTACCCGTTGAGCAAATTCTTCCGGAAAAATCTCCTGTGGTGTTTTATGCAGGCAATATGCCGAGGAATAAACAGCATCCATATATTTATTCATATATACGGGACGAAAATCTTCATCTTTAATAAAAACCCCGAGAGGTAAGTTGTCCATAAAAGTGGAAAATTTTTGTTCCGATCGACGCAGGGATTCTTCAATTTCTACCCGCAGGGAGATATCTTTAAAATCTTCGATAATACCCAGCATCTCGCCTTCGGGAGTTTTAAAAGCGACACAGGTTAAAATACCGGGGATAATTTCGCCTGATTTATTTCTTTTTTTTATGTCCTGCTCAACTCGCTCTTCTCCGTTTTTTACCAGGTTTAAGGGGCAATCGGCAGTATGGCAGTAGGGTCCCGGAAAAACATTATAACACTTTTTGCCTTCGGCATTTTCTTTACTGATTCCCGATATCATCGAAAAAGTGCGGTTTACCCGCAGGATGTTAAAATCGGTATCAATTAACCGCATGCTGTTCCCGGTGGTATTAAAAATCTGGTTTAACTCGGCATTGGTGTCTGTTATCTCTTTTGTTTTTTTTGCCAGCCGCTTATCAATACTGTCCTGTAAATTAAAAAATTTGCGTAATAGCAGGTTGAAGGAGAAATGAAGAATTAAAAAAACAATCCCTAAGATGAAAACGATAATTAAAACGGAACGATAAGCAGAAGCAAGGTAGGCATTATGCAGTCTGGTAATGTCTTTGAGAAATACTACGCCTACAAAACCATCATCTTTAAAACTGTTTTTTACTTCTACCCGGTCTACATGATAATACTTATCCTGATAGTTTATTTTTTCCTCCCCGAAAAGGTTGTTTTCTTCTACAATGGCATTGAAAAAATCCTGCTTAAACAAAGAGTGGATGATAATATTTTCTTTTTGTGGCAGTCCTGAGAAATGATGTTTCAGCGGATCCGCTATTTTCCGGGTGTCGAATAAGCTTCCGATAGTTACATCATGCTCCAGGGATACATTTTCCACAATTTCATTCTCGCGAATACCGAACTCAACACATCCAATATAGTTACCCTGATAAATGACGGGTTCAATGATTTTATAATACAACCGTGAATCATGAAATTCGAAAGCAGATTTCCTGTTTTGTTTTTTGTTTACCTCCGCAACCAGCGACGAGGGATCAGCCTTTTTCTTCTGCTCGCCGGGACCGGTTTCTAAATTCAGGGCCAGCGAATTGTCGTTATAGTAAAAATTTAATACAAAATGGTATGGATCTTCGTTGGTTAATACGGAGTAATAAGGGAAAGCCTTTTTGTACAGATCATCGACTGAATGTGCATCAAATGTTTTTCTTATTTCAGGATTGTTTACAAAAAACTGAATTTTCTCCCGGTAAACGCGATTGGTAGTATACAGCAAATGTTTGATTTCAACAGCTGTAACCTCGCTGTCCTTTTGGATTTGCCAGTTAAGATATTGCCGATGATTTTTCAGGCTTAAATAAAAATAGGTTGAACAGAGGACCATTAACACCAAAATGACAGCAAGAATAGTCCTGTTCTTTAACTTCTTTTCAATTTCCATTAAATGAGTATAGCTCCTTAATTAAATCACAACAAACAAATAAAGTAAAAATATAGCTAAGTTAAAAGCTACTGTTGACAGGTTTGTGAACTTTTTATTAAAAACACGGGCATTAATTTTTTTTTACATTGTTAATAACTTTACGATACAATGCAATGATTATTGTATAAAAGCCTGTGAATTTGTATTTTTAACCACCTATGTGCAGAATAAAAATGACCAAATATTATCTGTTTTTTATGGTTTCCCTGCTTATTAGCAACATGCTTTTGGGGCAGGATGAGGATAAAAATCCTGTATCCCTGTCTCTGAAACCACAATATGGACTTATCCTGCCGCATTCGGGTAAAATTGAACACTTAACCCATACCAACCCCCTGGGTATTGAGTTGGAGTATGCATGGATGATGCTTAAAGATAAAAATTGGCAGCAGTGTAACTGCTATTCGAAAATGGGCATTTCATTCCTGTATGTTAATTATAACAATCCGGATGTTGTTGGCAGCTCGTATAATGTAACAGGTTTTGCCGAACCCTTTTTATTCCGGACGAACCGGCTGTTGTTTTCCGTCCGGATGGGTGTGGGGGTCAGCTTGCTCGATAAAGTATATGATGAACAGGAAAATCCTGCCAATCAGTTTTTCTCAACCGCTGTCAGTTTTATTATCCATGCGGATGCCAATATTTATTATACGCTGACGGATAAGTGTAAGCTATTGTTGTTTGCCAAATACAGCCATATCTCCAATGGCGGTATAAAAGATCCCAATTATGGAATGAACTTCCCCATGTTTGGGCTGGGATTAAATTACCAACCCGCAGGAGAGATACGGTTTAAAGCGCAGGAGAAGGAACGTTTTAAACCTGTATTTTTTTATGGACTGTACCCTTTTGGTACGATTGAATCGGTTACGGCAGATGAAGAATACCCCGAAGAATATACACCCGTAGCCGGGATATATGGTGTTGCCGGACGAACGGTAAGTAAGCTAAACGGCTTTAGCGTTGGGTTCGATTATGTTTACGACGGAGCCAAAAAAGAAAAACTTTCCAGGGCAGGGGTTGCAAAAGACCATCAGCAGGTTTCTTTTTTGTTGGGGCACCATTTGCAGTTCGGGAAATTTGATTTCTCTCAGCATTGGGGCACTTACCTTTATGCACCCGACAAACCCCGCAACTTTTTTCAGCGCTACAGCCTTTCCTATCAGTTTACTAAGCGCTTGTCGGGAGGGGTTACCCTGAAAGCTCATGGCGATGCAGCCGATAATTTTAATGTGTTATTGGGGGTCGTTTTTTAACCGGAAGGCTGCCCAAAGACTCTTTGATCACCTGGCTGAACCGCAGCAATTATAATTATTTATTGTTTAGGTTAAATAGGTCTCTTTTGTTAAATTTGTTTTTGAAATCATGAAACCGAAAACCAATGGATAAAAATAAACTTACCCCGGAACAGATTAAGCAGGTTAAACAGTTTCAGCGAAACGAGATAACCGAATATCATATCTATTCAAAACTATCGAAACAAATAAAAGATGAGAAAAATGCCCAAACATTGCAACGTATTGGGGATGACGAGCTGAGGCACTATTATTTTTGGAAAGAGTATAGTGGAGAAGAGGTAAAGCCCAACCGCTGGAAGGTTTTTAAGTTTTACCGGGTTTCGCGTATCCTGGGAATAACCTTTGGCATACGATTAATGGAGAAAGGAGAGGAAGGAGCCCGGGAAAAGTATCTAAAAGCATGTGAATATATACCTGAAGCCAGAAAAATTGTTACTGATGAAGATGAACACGAAGAAGCATTAATTGATTTATTGAAGGAGAAGAAACTTGACTATGTGGGTTCTATTGTGTTGGGTCTAAACGATGCACTGGTTGAACTTACCGGAACACTGGCCGGCCTGACTTTTGCCTTACAAAATACAAGACTGATTGCTGTGGCCGGATTAATTACAGGAATAGCCGCTTCTTTTTCTATGGCTGCCTCGGAATATCTGTCTACTAAATCGGAAGGAAATGGATCCCGTGCGCTGGCATCATCCATTTATACCGGATTGGCATATATCGGTACTGTCGTTATTTTAATCCTGCCCTACCTCTTTTTTTCCAACTATTTCGTTTGTTTGGCAATGACCCTGGCTTTTGCTATCCTGATCATTTTATTTTTTAATTACTATATCGCGATAGCCAAAAAGCTGAATTTCCGAAAACGATTCTGGGAGATGTTTACCATTAGCATGGGTGTAGCCGCTTTTACGTTTGGAATAGGTTATTTAATCAGAATATTTTTAGGTGTGGATATTTGATGGTTATTCAGGAATATTAATGTGTTTAGACATTATAATGATAAAAATACAGGTAAACAAAAACATTGAATTAAAGCAAATTGAACGTTCCGATTCGGAAGATATTTTTAACACGATTAATACCCAGCGTGAATACTTAGGACGATGGTTGCCTTTTGTAGATTCCACTCAAAAGATTGAAGATACCCAAAATTATATTCAAAGGGTAGAGGATTCACAGCCCGAAAACCGGGAGCTGGTTTTTGTCATCCATTATGCCCATACATTTGCCGGCTTAATTGGTTTTAAAAGTACCGATAAGCAAAATAAAAAAACCGAGATTGGATACTGGCTTTCAGAACCGTTTCAAAAAAAAGGAATCATTATATCATCTGTAAAAGCGTTGGTTAAATTTGCTTTTGACGAGATGGATATAAACAGAATTCAGATAAAATGTGCTACAGGAAACATTCAAAGTAAAAGAATACCCCAAAAGTTAAATTTTACATTTGAAGGAGTTGAA
>JBNJFS010000153.1:0-5864 GCA_051747085.1 Bacteroidota bacterium | reverse complement strand
ATGGGCATAGTCCGCTAGTTCTTTAATTTCATCAGGCGTATAAACAGTGCCTAATTCGGTTGCCTGAGTAATAGAGATAATTTTAGGTTGTGAGTGATGTTCAAAATCAAACCCTTTCATATGTTTTTGAACTAAATCAACGGTAAGTTTACCATCGGGGGTTTCAACGGTTAAAAGTTTAAATCCATTGAATTTTTCAGGAGCACCACATTCATCTTCATTGATATGAGCTGTTTCGGCGCATATAACCGAATTCCATGATCGTGTTGCAGCATTTAATCCCAATACATTGGCTGCTGTACCTATAAATACAAAATAAATATCAATATCGGTCCCAAAATGTTCGTAGAATTTTTCTTTTGCACGTTGCGTATAAGGGTCATCTCCATAAGCAATGGTATGCCCTTCGTTGGCTTCATTGATAGCTTTCATTATTTCAGGGTGTACCCCTGAATTATTATCACTGGCAAAACCGCGTTTATTTTTAGTCATATAATATTGGTTATTAATTTAAGTACAAAGAAAGTCATACTGAGCTTGTCGAAGTATGACTTTCTTCCTCAAAATTTAAAATTTCTCATCATATTTTGTCCACAAGAAATCACCCAGATTCCATGCTTCATTCACCACTTTATTGGCCTGATCATTGGAATATTTATTCAAATAGTTGATGGTTTTTTTGGGTTTTTTCTTTTTATAAAGCTTTAATGCTTCTTCTTCAATTTTTTGTTGATTATCGAACAGTTCTTTTTGCATTGGTTCCCAAACGGCATCTACATCATGTCTCATATCGCCCCAACGTTGAGCTGCTAATGTTCCCATGCGGTTAAATGCCCACCAGGCCGATTCTCTTGTATATCCATTTACTCTACCGGGAGTTTTATACGATTGAGGTAAATCGGTAACACTACAATATACCGGAACATAGATAGAAGTAGCTACATTATCCTGAGCTAACCATACTACTCCGCCTATTTCATCGGGAAGCCAGTCGCGGCACTGAATAATCGTAGCATACATGGTATACCAGCGGGCAATCGTGCGTTCACCCAGGAAACCAATATCCCCTGTTTCTTCATCAATGCTATACCACCCACCACTTACGTCGGATATTTCCAGTTGGTCGTAAGGCATGAATGGGTTTGCCAAAGGAGATATGATGGTTTTGCCATTTTCGTCGGTTGCTTTGATATTTCGGGTCATATCATAGGGTGTACCTTCAAAATAGTCTTTAAATACCATCACAAGGTCATCTAATGTAACTTTTTTATCCGGTTTAACCGAAAAGGGATAATCCTGTGCATTAGGATCTAAGTTTAACGAGGGTGCCAACAGATCAAAAATTCTCCACTCCCTTCGTCGAGAACCTATAGCATTTCTGCTTTCTGGAGCGTAAGCATAACAAAATTTGAATGTTTCATCTTCGTTCCACCATCCGTTTTCTTTGGCTACCTCGTATATATTTTCAGAAGCCATAAAATAATCAGCGTTTGATAAATCAATTTCTTTGATGGTACTGGCATTTGCATTAGCAGCAATATGATCATCCGGTACCCGTTGAGCAACCCAAACAGCGCCTGTTTTCCCTTTTCCGGGTCCAACAATTTCAAAGTGCCATACTTCTTTGGGATCGGCAATGGTTAAAGCTTCGCCGTAATCATTCCACCCATATTTTTTGGTTAATTCACCGGCCATTTGAATGGCTTGCCGGGCAGTTGTACACCTTTCAACCATTAACTGACAGAGGCGCTGACAATCAATCAATCCTTCATCAGACTGTAGTTCTTCTCTACCCCCAAAAGTTGATTCTCCGATTCCCAGTTGTTTTTCATTCATAGAAGGATATGCTGAGTTAATATATTGATAGGTATGTTCAACCTGGGGTATTTCCCCTATTTTTTCATGTTTATATGCAGGCATTGCCTTCGTATCATCAGCACTTCGTTTATACATAGGTACCATCTCTCCGGATTTATGGTCTTTAGCGGGCTGAATATCCATCCAGGAGCGTGTTCTGTGACTATCGTCGGTATGAGATGTTATTACCGAGCCATCGGCAGAAGCAGCCTTACCAACCGTTATTGAAGTACATCCTTCGGGGTACCCACCCTTCCAGTCACTTTTATCCTGGGCAACAGAAAAATTAATGATAAAACAGGATAAAAAGATTGTTGAGATCTTAATTAATTTCTTCATTTTATTTATTTTTTTGTTTTAGCTGACCAATTTAATAAAAATCCAATAGAAAAAAATCATCCCATAAAATTTTGGACAAAAAATATTAACGATAATTTATTCGTTAAAAATGTTTATAAAATGATATTTGAAGGTTTTGGAACAAACATTAATTTTGTATATTTGATTTCAATCTGATAATTAGATTATGGATAAAAAAGCATTTAAGAATAAGATTATTAAATCTTGTATTGATATTCTTGAAGAAAATATTCAATCCTGTAAAAGCAGAATTCAGGAAATCATTCAAACAGCCAATGATTATGAGGGTGATCATGATATGTTTGACCCTTTTAAAGAAGAGATGATGAAAAAAAAGGATCTTCAGGTAAAGCAGATGGAGAAATTTCTGGAAGATTTAAAACTGGTTAAAAAGGTTGATCCCGGAAAAATTTCAGATAAAGTTGAATTTGGGGCCGTAATCATTACCAATCAACAAAAGATGTTTGTTTCAGCTGCATTAGGTAAAATTTCTGTCGATGGTGAAAGCTTTTATGCAATCTCAACGCAGGTTCCTGTTTTTAAAGCCATGCGTGATTTAAAAGCAGGCGACACTTTTCAAATTAACGATAACTCTTTTACCATAAAAGATATTTTCTAGGTATAATAAACCAGTGAAAGAAAGATATTTTATACAACTAAGTTATAAAGGCACCCATTATCATGGTTGGCAGATTCAGCCCAATGCAATAACTGTGCAAGAGATACTTGCCAAAGCCTTTTCAACAATTTTACGAGAAGAAATAGAGATTACCGGAGCAGGAAGAACCGACAGCGGAGTTCATGCCAGTTTTTTTGTAGCTCATTTTGAAAGCAAGCAGGAAGCGTTGGATAAAGACCTCAAACTGGTGTTTAAACTTAATCATTTTTTACCAAAAGATATTGCTATTTTTCGGATTGTAAAAGTAAACAACGAAGCTCATGCCCGTTTTGATGCTACCGAAAGAGTATATAAATATTATATTCATCAAAGAAAAGATGTTTTCCTGAACGACATCTCATGGTATCTGCCCATCGATTTAAATGTTGAAATAATGAATAAGGCAGCTCGTTTGTTGCAACAATATGAGGATTTTACCAGTTTCAGCAAAATCAATACCGATGTAAAAACAAACATTTGCCAGGTATCAGAAGCAAGATGGTCCAAAGATGATTATCGTTTGATTTTTACTATCAAAGCAGACCGGTTCTTGCGCAACATGGTACGAGCTATTGTAGGCACCCTGTTAGAGGTAGGAAAAGAGAAAATTACAATCAATGAGTTTAAACAAATTATAAAAAGTAAAAAAAGAGAGAATGCTGGTGCTTCAGTACCTGCACAAGGGCTTTTTCTGGAAGATATCAAATATCCTCCATCAATATATTCTTATTAAAGATTTTAATACACCCATAACTTGCTGATTTATAATTAAAATATAAGTCGTTGATAAATTAATTCTGGTAATTATTAATCAATAAAAAATTAATTACTATCTTAGAAACTCTTAAATAAAGCTTTATTTGCATTAAAAAATAGTACTGTTGCTATGAAATTTAGATTTACGATCGCAAAAAAATTAATTCTGGGATTTGGTATTGTTACTTTAGCTATATTGGCTAATATTTATTTAATCAATTCTACCCTAAAAAAGAGTATTGAATCTAACAAAAAAATTGCAAATGTTTATACCCCTTCTACAGAACTAATCAGAGAGTTATCCAATTTAATGATTTCATCGAAGATGTTAATTAAAAATTGGGTTTATATTGATAAAAAACAAGATACTCCCGATAAGTTAAGATTAAAAGAGCTACACCAGGAAAGACTGCCCGAAATACACCAGGAAATAGAGAAGCTTTCAGGACAATGGGAAGAAGATAAACAACAAATGTATCATAATATTTATACTACGATACAGGATACACTATTTCCTTTACATCAGACAGTAATGAACAGTCTGTCTACTTTTGAAAGTTATGATGATGCTTTTATTTTAATGTTTGAAATCTATCCGTTGGTAGAAGAAGATGGTGAGATAATTGTTTTAAGTGATGTTATTATTAAGCAATTAAATCAATTATCCAATGAATTGGATCAGAAAGTTATTGAAGCCCGTGAGGATATGGCAGGTTCGTTTAACCGCCTTGAAAACTTTATTTTTATTGCCGGCATTATCTTAGTTATTATTGCTGTGGCTATAGCATTATACCTTTCAAGGGTAATAATAACCCCCATACGAAAAATAAAAGGGTATTTAGTAGAAATGGGCAAAGGCATAATGCCTAAAAAACAAATAAAAGAAGCCAATGATGAAATTGGTGAAATGGCGGGAGCTTTAAATAATTTAATTCGAGGATTAAAAGAAACCACAGAATTTGCTTTGGAAATTGGCAAACATAATTTTGATAGCCCTTACGTTCCGTTGAGTGATGAAGATGATCTTGGAAATGCATTATTGGATATGCGTACCAACCTGAAACATGCCACTGAAGAGGAGAAAAAACGTAAAAAAGAAGATGAGCAAAGAAACTGGGCATCGCAGGGAATTGCTAAATTTAGTGAAATCCTTCGTCAAAATAATGACGATTTAACCAAATTATCATACGATGTGATTAGTAACCTGGTTAAATATTGTGATGCAAACCAGGGAGGTTTATTTATCGTGAATGATGACGATGCTGATAATCCTTATATTGAAATGAGTGCCGCCTATGCTTACAACCGAAAAAAGTTTCTGGATAAACGTATTGAACCTGGCGTAGGGCTTATCGGAAGAGCTGTTCAGGAAAGTGAAACAATTTATATGACCGATATTCCGGATGATTATATATCAATTACCTCTGGATTAGGAAATGAAAATCCAAGAAGCTTGCTGATTGTTCCCTTAAAGCTTAATGAAGAAGTTTATGGTGCTATAGAAATGGCTTCATTCAAACCTTTTGAAAAATACCAAATTGAATTGGTTGAAAAAATCGGTGAAAGTATTGCAGCAACATTCTCATCCGCAAAAATTAATATTCGAACAGCTGAATTATTGGAAAAAACGCAACAACAGGCTGAAGAGATGAAGGCTCAGGAAGAAGAAATGCGTCAAAATATGGAGGAATTACAGGCTACACAAGAAGAATCGGCCAGACGTGAAACTGAGTTGGAACAGAAAGTTAAAGAATATGAAGAATTTAAAAAACAGCAGGAGAAGGTAATTAAAAAGTTTGGAGGAAATCTCTCAGGTAATTTAATTTCTGCTCTTGAAGAAGATGATGATAATGTAGATGATAATGATAATGATAATGATAATGTAGAGGGTAAAGACAAAAAGAAAAAGAAAAAGAAAAAGAAATAAATTAAAAATATTTTTAATAATCAACAAGAGCTAAACGGGATTAGCTCTTTTTTTTGTCTGTTTCATCAATTAATTGATTTAAATTGGCCGATATCTCTTTTTCATCTACTATTATATATTTACAAGGGATATCAGGAGTAATAGATGAAAGCGTTAAAACCAGGTCAATTTTTTCTTCTTTTAAAAGCCTGTTGAAATCAGTTACAGGAAACCTCTTATCCTGATACCATTCACTGGTTTTAACCTTTCCGGCGAACTGGTAACTTCTGTTACTTACATTATAAAATAAATAATACAATGCTTCCT
>JBNJFS010000152.1:0-5876 GCA_051747085.1 Bacteroidota bacterium | reverse complement strand
GTCCACACTTTAAAGGAACAAGTGCTGTAACAATTACGAGGACAGGCTGTATGGTGAACTTTCATGAAATAGCGTTAAATTTTTTGTCTATCCATTGCATCTTCTATTGCTAATGTAAAAATATCTTTCATTTTCAAACCCATTGCTTCAACCTGCTGAGGAACGATACTTGCTGCGCTCATCCCGGGAACGGTATTTGCCTCAATAAAAAACAGCTTATTTTTAGTAAAAATATAGTCGATACGGACAATCCCGCTCAGCTGAAAGATATCGTAAATCTGCGATGAAAGTTTTTGTACTTCATTGGTTAATTCGTCCGGTATTCTGGCAGGGGTAATTTCATCAGCCATACCATTGTATTTGGCATCGTAATCGAAAAATTCATTTTTACTGACAATTTCTGTGGGAGGGAAGATAATCGTTTCTTTGCTGGTTTTTATCAAACCGCAGGTTAATTCTGTTCCCTCTAAAAACTCTTCGATGATTATCTCGTTATCTTCTTTAAAGGCTTCGTTGATAGCTTCAAAGATTCCTTCCTTTTCTTTCACCTTGGTAATACCAAAGCTGGATCCTCCACAATTGGGCTTAACAAAACAGGGCAATCCGGTAACTTCAAGAATTCGGTTGGCATCAATAGGATCTCCTTTTTTTAGCGACACCCATTTTGCCTGGGGAATAGTAAAGGGGTTAATATAGTTTTTACTGAAAATTTTGTTAAACGTAAGTGCCGAAGCCAACGTATTTGATGTGGTATAAGGAATCCGGAGTGTGTCGAAATAGCCCTGCATTTTGCCATCTTCGCCCGGGGTGCCATGAATGGTTATTAATGCACAGTCGAACCTTGTTTTCTGGTTGTTTAGGGTAAAGCTAAAATCATCTTTGTTTACAATCAGGTCGCACACCAGCTCACTTTTAACAATCCATTCAGTACCTTTGGCTACAACCGTATATACATCATATTTTTCTTTATCGAGCCATTGGGCTATTTGGTTGGCGCTGTTCATAGAAACGATGTACTCAGATGAATCGCCGCCACATACGATGGCAATATTTTTTTTCATAGGTATTCGGTTGGATTTTTTATCAAAAATAAGACTTATCATTCAAAGATTTAAATACCATTGAAAATAGTTTGAAAAAAATCGATGTTATTTTGGACGATAATTGAATATTTAGCTTTGGCCTTCCCACTCGTTGTAAAATTCTTCAAGATACTGCTCCATAAATTGATGCCTGTGTTCTGCCATTACTTTCCCTGTTTTAGTGTTCATCCGGTCTTTCAGGAGTAAAAGTTTCTCGTAAAAATGATTAATTGTAGGAGCTTTACTCTGTTTATATTCTTCTTTGGTCATATTCAGGTTTGGTTTGATCGTTGGATTATAGATTTCCCGTTGCTTATATCCGCCGTAATTAAAGGCTCTTGCAATACCGATAGCTCCCATAGCATCTAACCGGTCGGCATCCTGAATAACATCCAACTCAGGTGATTTAAAGGGTTGTTTATGCTTTCCTCCTTTAAAAGAGATGTTTGAAATGATATTTTCGATATGAGCAATGTTAGCTTCATCAACATCTAATGAGTGTAAGAATTCTCTTGCTTTACGCGGGCCAATCTCTTCATCTCCATCATGGAATTTATGATCTGCGATATCATGAAGTAATGCTCCCAGTTCAACGATAAAAAGGTTTACTTTTTCGGTTTGTGCAATATGTTTAGATAAATTCCAAACACGATAAATATGCCACCAGTCATGCCCTCCTTCGGCATTTGTAAGTGTATCTTTTACAAATTCAATGGTTTTTTGAATAACGGTTTTTTGATTCATATAACAGGTTTATAAAGGATGTAATACGAATTAGATAATTAAAAAATGAACAGTCTGGAGATTTTTTAACAATTTATTTTTTTAGTCCATCTTTTCTGCCCTTATTTTTTTGTATAATCCATGAAAAAATAAGCATACTAAAATAAAAAATAAAACAAAGCCTGTTACAGAGAAAATAATACGCCAGGTTTCGCCTCTGTTAAAGCTTTTAATCATTATAAATAAAGACCATGTTAAAAGTCCAAGAAGAGGAATAACTAGTGCAACAGATCTTTTTTTCAGGTTTTTTGTCATGGGTGGCATTTTTAAAAGTTTTTGCTTAAGTATTTTTATTCATCCATTCTTTGTATCTTCGCTCGTTTTCGTACCAATGGGCAATGCTTAAAAAAGCAGTAGCAATAAAGGCTCCTAAAGCAACACTTAAACCGGATTCAACGATCCTTTCTGTCTTTCCTGCCAGAAACCTGAAGAACAGACCCCCTAAAAACATAAAGGAAGCAAAAATACCGCCTGATGTTAAACAAAAGATAACTTTGCTTTTATTTCTCCAAAATTTCCATCGATGAATATTTTTTTTATTTAGAATTATCATAATTGGATCAATGCTTATTTTTGTTTAGAGTTAATTTTAAAAATCAAATTTAAATTTTTTTTATAAAAAAAGGAACCCTGTAAAGAGTTCCCTAACATTTGAGGTACATTATATATTAAACTGCAAAATTATTTAAACCATCCGAATTTAAAGCTTATAAATCCGCCGGGGCCTGAAAAGTCCTCATTATCATAATTGTTAAATTGGTCTACATCCATTGCAAATTGATAATTTGCGCCAATTCCGAGCCTGAAAAATTTAGTAATGTTAAATTCGGCTTCTAACCCGGGGGTTAAAATAAAAACATTTTTATCTTCGATCCAGTTATCCGTTGTTTCATTATAGATTTCAATATTACCTCGTCCGGCTTGAAACGATGCGGAAAAATGGATTGCTTTTTTTGGCATAATGATATATCCCAGCAACAACCCGCGGTTTTCAAAATCTATTGAATTTCCTATATATTCATCGTTATTAGAAAAGATATTATTTTCCAGATTTTGGTTGTAAAATCCAAAAATAACTTTATCGTTTAGGATTGCAGCCGCATTAAAACCTTGCATGTAAGCTGTCTCTCCACCGATTGTTGTAACGTTAATAAAAGGTCCTAAATAACCACGGATTTTTTCGGGTTTACTAAAAAGCGTTTCAATATCGTTATTTTCCTGTGCCAGATTAATACCTGCTGAAAATAAAAGCAGTATAAATACAAATATCTTTTTCATAATTTTTCTGAGTTTTAATTTTTTCAAAAAAAACTCATACAAATAGTTTGCCAAAATTATATTTACGACTCCTGCTGATTTTATTCAACCATAACTTCATCCACAAAGATGAATGCCGGAGACCCTGCCCCCAGGTGCCATGATGGCAGATTCCCGTAATTATGAGCTACAATTTTAATGTATCGGGCGTTGATATCCACATTAGCTTCCAGGTCTTTAATGATAATATCCATATTATCATCCGGGATGTTGGTCTCAATGGTAGCTGCCAGCTTGAAATCTTTTTTATCCTTAGAAACCCAGAACTCAACTTTTCTGGGCATCAGTATCCATGAGCGAGTATCTTGCAGAAATCCTGCAGCCAGGCGATTTATGGGTTTTACCTTTCCTAAATCTATGATTGCTTCAAAATCGGTATCCTGGTATCCTTGCCAGCCTCCAAGGCGCCAGTTAACCGGACCGCGTATTCCGTCGATTAATCCCTCAGGACCTCCTGCATCGTATGATGTGTTATAAGTAGTCAGTATTTCAATCTCTTTATCAAAATCTAATTTAATAAAGGTAGCTTTTACAGGAAAACTATAGCCCATGGTCTTGTGCCAGGCAATAGCATTTATTTCAAGGGTTTCATCAATAAAAAAGGGCTCGTTATATAAGGTGGCGTTTTTATCGGGCTCGCTGCCATCCAGGGTATAATAAATATTACAATCTTTCATCATGGCCTGGATGCTTACTTTAACCGGTTCTTTAAAACGCTGTTCTTGCGATGTGATAACCGGAACAGGTAATACAGGCTCATCAGTAATATGGGTAACCGGTATATGTTTGTCATCAATTGCCCGGTTTTTATTTGGTTCAGGCCCCATCACAAAATGTAAATACCCTCCTTTTAAGATTATATCATGCGTAATGTAGCTAAAAGGATAAGGCTTTCCATTCAATTCAATGGATTGGATATAGAGATTTTCTTTTGATACATCCTGTGCCGTAATTTTGAATTGATTGCCATTTTCAAGATGTATTGTAGCTTCGGGTAACCATGGCGTTCCTATAATATATTCATTGGTTCCGGGGGTTACCGGATAAAAACCCATGGCACTCATTACAAACCATGCACTCATTTGCCCGCAGTCTTCATTACCACTCCGGCCATCAGGGAGGTGTGAGTAAAAATCATCCATGATCTGTCTTACTCTTTCCTGCGTTTTCCATGGTTTGTTTACATAGTTATAAAGGTAAGCCATGTGGTGACTTGGTTCATTTCCCTGCGCATACTGGCCTATTATTCCGGTAATATCTTTCTGGTCGCGGCCTGATATGGGACTCGTCGTTTCAAAAAGTTCATCAATTTGTTGTGCAAAGTTTTCTTTGCCACCATGCAATTCAATCAATCCGGTAATATCCTGAGGTACATAAAAACTATATTGCCATGAATTGGCTTCCGTAAAATGCCAGTCCACTTTTGTGGGATCGAAAGGAGATATCCAGCCACCATTCATCTTGGGGCGCATAAATCCTGTGGAAGGATCGAAAATATTCTTGTAGAATTGTGAACGTTTGATATACGTTTGGTAAACACTATCCTTCCCCATATTTTTTGCCATTTGTGCAATACACCAGTCATCATAGGCATATTCCAATGTTTTTGATATTGATTCATGCTCCATATCACCCGGAATATGACCATGATTACGGTAAGCCTCCAACCCGAAATGGTTTTGCATAGCACTGTTCTGCATAGCTTCCAGTGCTTTTTGTCCATCAAAATTGCGTATCCCTTTCATCCAGGCATCGGTTATTACCGGAACAGAGTGGTAACCAATCATGCAAAATGTTTCGTTGGCTGCAAGCTCCCAAACGGGCAACAAATCTCCTTTATCGTACATGTCGAGAAAAACCTTGATAAAATCGCCGGTGCGCTCAGTTTCTAATATGGTCATTAAGGGATGCCAGGTACGATAGGTATCCCATAATGAAAAGACGGTATAATTTGTATGTCCGGGTGATTGGTGAATTTTTTTATCTATTCCCCGGTATTTGCCGTCAACATCCATGTAAGTGTTTGGCTGAATAAATGTGTGATAAAGTGCTGTATAAAAAGTTTTTAATTGTTCTTCGTTATTGGATTTTATGACTATTTTGCTTAATTGATCATTCCAGATGTCCTGTGCTTGCTTCTTTATTGTGTTAAAATCGAATGAACTGTTTTCTTTTTCTAAGTTTTTACGGGCTCCCTCGGCACTAACCGCAGATATTCCAACCTTTACTTCTATAGTTTCGTTTTTATTCGTGTTAAAGCCAACAAAGGCTTTTACATTGGTTCCGCTGGCTTTTTTTAAGTTCTTTTGTAGCATATTATCTATAGCTATCCCTTGCCTTATGAAAGGTTTTGAGAATTTTATATGAAAGTACACTTTCATATCATTTGCCCAGTTTGATGAGCGACGTAAGCCCTGAATTTCCCTGTCATTTATGATTTTAATCCACGATTCAGTCACTCGGTCGCGATGTTCCAGATCAATAATAATCTGTGCCTGGTCAGTTTCAGGGAAGGTGTAGCGGTGATGTCCCGTTCGTAAGGTAGTTGTTAGCTCAGCTTTTACTCGGGGTTTGTCGAGAAATACCGAATAGTACCCGGCTTCAGCATGTTCATTTTCTTTTTGAAAGGGTGAAGCGTAAAGATGATTTAAAAAAACAGGTTCGCCCACCACAGGCATCAGAAGAATATCGCCA
>JBNJFS010000151.1:0-5903 GCA_051747085.1 Bacteroidota bacterium | reverse complement strand
GTTTCTAAAACGTTGGTCTCATTAGTCATTAATGGAAAAGCGGAAGAGTATGGTATAGCAAAAGAGACCCGCCAAAGGGTAATTGCTAAGGCAAATGCGTTAGGTTACAAAGCAAATCATTTTGCCCGTAGTTTACGACTGGGAAAAAGTTTTACCATTGGCCTAATCGTTTCCGATATATCCAACCCATTTTATGCTCAAACAGCCCGTTTTTTTGAAGATATGGCCGATTCAAATGGTTATACCCTAATCACATCCTCCACAGATGAGCAAATTGAAAAAGAGAAAAAAATAATCCGGAATTTAACCGAAAAACAGGTTGATGGTCTAATCATTTCCTCTTCGCAGGAAAATAAAAGCATTTTAGATAAACTATATCTTAGTGGTTTACCCCTGGTACTCATTGACAGATTTGTACATGGTTCGGATTTACCCTCTGTAACGGTAGATAATAATACAGGTGCTTATATTGCAACCAGGCATCTCCTAACTCAGGGGTTTAAGCGCCCAATAGCCCTGGCAATCACACCATCACATATTTCAACCATTAAAGCAAGAATTGATGGATTTAAAAAAGCGCTTATCGAAGAAAATATCACTCCTGAAGTTTATGAAATTCCATATACAAAAAACACTTTGGCAGTAGAAAAATTACTCAGAAAGCTTTATCAGAAGAAACCTTTTCCAGATAGTATTTTCACTCTCAATAATTACCTGGCTACCGCCACCCTTGATACACTAAGAAACCTAAATATTAATATTCCGGAACAAACAGGATTAATATGTTTTGATGATGTTCCTTATTTTCGTTTTATGAACCCGGGTATAAGTGCGATAAGTCAACCGGTTAAAAAAATTTGCCAGTCAGCTTTTGAACTATTAATAAACCAAATAGAACATCAATCGAACCATTCAACGAATAACCAAATAGTACTTCCGGTAAATCTTAAAATAAGGGAGTCAACAAAAAAAGATAATTTAAAAATATAAAACTATTACAACTATGAACCGAAAAACATTTGCTATTCTTCTTGCTTTTCTTTGCATGGGCTTTGGTGATGCTGTTGGCCCGTTTGTGGGACTTGCAAAAGAACAATTTGCTCTCAGCAATTTTGAAGCTCAGTTAATTGCCTTCATGGGATTTATCATGTTTGGCGTACTTTCCATTCCAATGGGAATCTTTCAGGACAGAAAAGGGAAAAAAATTGTATTACTATTGGGGCTTTTTATCGCTCTCGTAGGGCTCACTCTCCCCTTATTTGGATTAAACCACTATGGCCTCTTCCTGATTACTATCCTGATGTTAGGTGCCGGAGCTGCCATTTTACAAGTGGCAGGGAATCCCATCATGCGGGATGTCTCCAAGCCAGGCAAATATTCACGCAATCTGAGCTTTGGACAATTTGTGAAGGCATTAGGCTCACTTTCCGGATCGTTAATACCCTTTGCTGCCGCCAAATGGTTTGGAGCCGACTGGAGGGTTTTGTTTCCAATTTATGTGGCGGTACTGCTCCTTTCCATAATTATTATAGGATTTATACACATTGACGAAGAAAAGACCGAAAGGCCTCCTGCCAGCTTAAAAAGTTGTTTTTCTCTACTCAAAAACCGGTACGTTTTAGCCATGGTAGTGGGTATATTCATCTATGTAGGCAGCGAAATCTGCTTAAGCTCAGGGGTTCCTATCTTACTAAACAATGAATTTGATGTCGAACTAAAAACCTGGGGGCTTTTGGGTAATGCTTTCTTTTTTATTGCCATTATCATTGGCCGGTTTATGGGAGGTGTTATTTTAAACTGGACAAAACCATCTACTTTTTTTAGAATAACATCATTGCTTTCCCTAATGGGATTAATTCTTATTTTTTCTCAGATACAATGGCTTACCATTGCAGGTGTATTTATTACGGGACTGGGATTTGCCAATGTTTTCCCGCTTATCTTCTCAATAACAATAGATAATATGCCGGAACGTGCCAATGAAATTTCAGGACTGATGATAACCGCGATTGCCGGAGGTGCGTTTATTCCTCCGTTAATGGGACTCGTCGCTGACAAATTTAGTGTATTAGCAGGGTTTGCCGTTCCTTTTGCAGGATTATTATATATTATTTTCCTGGCTTTTAAAAACACAAAAACCTTAAATCCACAATGATACAGTACAATAACGACAACCGGATAGTACTTACGCTCGATGCCGGAGGTACCAACTTTGTTTTCTCTGCCTTACAGGGAAACCAAACCATAACAGATCCACTGATAAAACCCAGCAATGCAGACAACTTAAACCTCTGTTTACAAGGTATCATCAACGGCTTTAAACAGCTAACCGAAAACCTTCCCTCCTCTCCTGTTGCTATCAGCTTTGCGTTTCCGGGACCTGCAGATTACCCCAATGGAATTATCGGAGATTTGGGAAACCTGCCTGCCTTTCGTGGTGGTGTTGCCCTTGGTCCTATGCTGGAAGATATCTTCAAAATGCCTGTTTTTATCAATAATGACGGGGATCTTTTTGCCTATGGCGAAGCCATTGCAGGAATACTTCCTGACATCAATAAAACTTTTGAAAAGAAAAATATTCAACGGAAATATAAAAATTTACTGGGCATTACTTTGGGAACAGGCTTTGGTGCGGGGATAGTTCACAATCATAACCTTTATCTGGGCGATAATGCTGCGGGGGCTGAGATATGGCTATCACACAGCGCATTGGAACCTGACCGGTTTGCTGAAGAAAATATCAGCATTCGGGCTATTCAACGAAATTATAATGCATTAAGTAAAAACAGCCACATCAATAATCTCAACCCGAAAGATATCTATGATATTGCTTTGGGAACTAAAAAAGGAGACCAAAAGTCTGCCATAAAAAGCTTTGAGCAGTTTGGAATGTCTCTGGGAGATGTTCTTGCCAATGCACTGACGCTACTCGACTGTAATGTTGTAATCGGTGGGGGATTATCCAATGCTTATGAATTATTTGCACCTGCAATGATGGCTCAGCTTAATGGTGAATTAACAGCATTTAACGGAAAAACGACCAAGAGGCTCGAACTAATGGCTTATAACCTGGAAAATAATGAAGAAAAAAAATCATTTTTTCAAGACACTGAGCATAAGGTTAAAGTTCCGTTAAGTAATCGTGAAGTAACCTATAATATGCACAAAAAAATTGCCATTGCCCGTTCTAAACTCGGCACAAACGAGGCTGTTTCTATCGGTGCATATGCTTTTGCATTAAATGCATTACAACATAAAAAATGAATAAAACATTACCCATAAATTTTTAACCCTAAAAAATTACAAGATGTATAAAATTATTCTTTTAGCCGGGTTTTTATCCTTTTTTGTAAATGCTCATGCCCAGGAGTGGCAATTAATGCCTCTACCCAAAACAATGGAGCCTTTAGAAGAGCAATTCAGAATCCCCGACGATGGAATCCGGTTTGAAATTACAGGTGACTATCATCAAAGGATCAATGATAATACACAATGGTTTCTTCAACGCCTGAGTAAGAAAACATCCATTCCATTTTTGCCGGGAAAGGGGAAAGTTATCAGCATTCATATAAATACCCCGGGAGAAGTAAGGTTAAAAGAAAATGAATCCTACCAGCTTACGATTAACAATCAGCATATTTCCATACTTGCAGAAACCGATTTAGGAGCGATTCATGCCTTAGAAACTTTATTGCAATTAACAACATTTGATACGGAAGGCTATTATTTCCCGGGAGTAAACATAATGGATGAACCCAGGTTTCCCTGGAGAGGATTAATGCTTGATGTTTGCAGGCATTTCCTTCCTGTCGAAGTCGTTAAACGGAATATTGATGCCATGTCGGCTGTTAAATTGAATGTTTTACACCTTCATTTAACCGAAGATCAGGGATTCAGAATCGAAAGCAAAAAATTTCCACAACTTCACGAAAAAGGTTCGAACGGTGAATATTTTACTCAGGAAGAAATAAAAGAAATTATCCATTATGCAAATATCCGGGGTATTAGGGTAATGCCCGAATTTGACATGCCCGGACACACCACTTCATGGATGGTGGGTATGCCCGAATTAGCATCTGCACCCGGACCTTATGAAATTGAAAAATATTTTGGCGTATTTGACCCCACCATGGATCCATCCCGGGAGTTCACTTATCAGGTACTGGGTGAATTTTTGCATGAGATGGCTCAACTTTTTCCTGATGAGTACATACACATTGGTGGAGATGAAAATAATGGAAAACAATGGAACAACAATGACGATATTCAAGCCTTTATGCAGCAAAAAGGCATAACCAGCAATCATGAACTGCAAGCCTACTTTAACAAAAAGCTACAGAAGATACTTACAAAGAATAACAAAAAAATGATGGGCTGGGACGAAATATATGCTCCTGAGCTGCCCAAAGATATTGTTATTCATAGCTGGCGGGGATATAATTATATGTACCGGGCAGCTAAACGTGGCTATCAAAGTATATTATCCAACGGTTACTATATTGATTTATCGCACAATGCTATTACTCATTATAGAGTTGATCCGCTTCCGGACACCACAACGTTAACTGACACTGAACAAAAAAGAATCCTTGGTGGAGAGGCACCCATGTGGGCCGAACTGGTTAATGCTGAGAATGTGGATTCAAGGATATGGCCAAGAACAGCAGCTATTGCTGATCGTTTATGGAGTCCCAATCCCCCATCATCGGAAGTTGAGATGTATTCGAGACTTCAAAAAATCAGCCTGCATCTTGAAATTTGCGGAGTCCGTCATCGTGCCAACCGCAGACTTATGATGCGACGGCTTGCCGGGAAGGATAACATCGCTAATCTTATGATACTCGCTAATGCTGTTGAACCGCTTGAAGGATATCGAAGACATGGCAGCCAGCGATATACAACCTATCACCCGCTATCAGGATTTGTTGACATTGCGGTTCCGGATGCACCCGATATCATAACTTTCAGAATTCTTCTGAATGAATACATAGAAAACCAATCGGAAGATATTTATGAAACCTTAAAAACAACCTTGCTAACCTGGAAAAATAATCATTCTTTCATCGAAGATGATATCAAAAACAATCCGGGACTACAAGAGATTGAAGACCTTTCCATTAATCTAAGCAAGCTTGCATCGATAACCCTAAAATTACTTGAAAAATATCATAACGGGAGTACAATTAACCGTGCAGAAGTAAACAATTTTTCAGATCGATTAACCGAGCTTGAGACACCTGTTGCTGAATTGGAAATCCCTTTGGCAGAAGATGCCCAACTGATTCTATCTTTTTTGAACACTAATACATCGGAATCATCATGAAAATCGCAGGGCTTTTCATAAAATATCTGGTTTTATTTATACTGACTTCTTACAGTATATCAGCACAAAATAAAATTTCACTGAATGAAGGATGGGAATTCCGTAAGTCAGCGACAAATGATAAATGGCTAAACGCAGAGGTTCCCGGAAATATTTATAATGATTTATACCTTCATGAGCTTATTCCTCATCCTTTTGATAGTTGCAATCATCAGAAGTTGGAATGGATTGAAAATACTTCGTGGGAATACAGGCTTACCTTTACCAAAAACGAAATTGTTGGAAACAGGAAATATGATTTGGCAGAGCTGATTTTTAAGGGGCTGGACACACATGCTGAACTCTTTTTAAACAACAACCATCTACTCCGGGCAGACAATATGCATCGCAGGTGGCATACTGATGTTACCCATTTATTAACAGAAGGAGAAAATAGTTTAAGGATTATCTTTCATCCTGCCAAAGATTATATTCTAGCACAAAAGAGCAACCTCGAATTTACTCTTCCCGGAGGTGAATGGGCTTACATTCGGAAAGCAGCCTTTCAGTTTGGGTGGGACTGGGCTCCCCGTATGGTTGG
>JBNJFS010000150.1:0-5913 GCA_051747085.1 Bacteroidota bacterium | reverse complement strand
CTTTTAAGATGCTGTTATTGGTATGATAAGCCCCTGATAAATAAAATGATTTAAGGTCAGACGAGGCTCTGTCTATAAAGCCATCGGATCTAACCTTTGACAGGCGTCCGTCAAAGGTAAATTTGTTGTTCAGCAAACCGGTCCCGAAGCTTACAGAGTTTCTAAAAGTGTTAAAGGACCCTGCATACGAATTTATTTCGGCATACGCATCTTTATGATAGGTTTTGGTTTGTAAGTTCAGTGTTGCACCAAACGAAGCAGCTCCGTGTGAAGAAGTACCTACGCCACGTTGTATCTGGATGTTATTTACCGACGACAATAAGTCGGGCATATTTACAAACCAGACTCCATGTGATTCGGCATCGTTCATCGGAATCCCGTTTACGGTAATGTTTATCCGGTTTATGTCAGTTCCCCGAACCCGGAAATAGGTGTAACCCACCCCTGTTCCTGCATCCGATGTAGAAACAATAGAAGGAGTGCGGCTAAGCAAATAAGGAATATCCTGCGTAAAATTGTTTTCTTTAATCTGACGATTGGAGATATTGGTAAAAGATACCGGATCGTCAATTTTTGCCCGCGTAGCTCTAATAATCACCTCATCGGTAAGGATATTTGAAGGCTCAAGAATAAATTCGAAATATTCAGATTCCTCAACCTCAATAGTATCCTCAAGGGTTTTATAACCAATATATGAGATGATAAAGGTATAACGACCGGGTTTTAATTTTGTTAACTTGAACTCTCCGTTTGTGTTGGTTGCTGTACCCCTGTAAGTTTCTTTGATGGTAACATTTGCTCCTACAAGAGGTTCTTCTTGTTGATTCTTTACAACTCCTGTGATGGTTTGTTGAGCATAAGCAGGCAACATAAAAAATGGTAAAAGAAAAATAAATACTATCCGTTTCATTGTTTTTTAATTTTTTATCGTTTAATACTTTCGGATAGTTGATGTACTGACTAACTTACAGAATGAATCTGAGGCCTCAGATAAATCATTGTTTTTATAAATAATGATTATGTTTACTTATTCCATAAGCAAACAGTACAAATCAACTATAATAAAAACAATGGGATTTTTTTGATTTACTCTTTTCCCTATCCGGAATTACCCGGACCAGGTTCGGAGGGTATGATCTCAGCCTGTAATATTTGGCACCCCATTGAATGGTTCAAATGTAAACCTAATTTTTGGTGTAAACAAAAAAAACCGGCAAAAATGCCGGTTTTAATCATAAGAGTATGTTAAATGATTAGTTTTTATCAACGTTTAGTACATCATTCATTGCTTTTACTAATGAATCTTTGGGTAATGCACCCTGTGCCATTTGTGGTTGTCCGTCTTTAGGAACAAAAAGTAGCGAAGGAATACTTCTGATTCCAAACATCGCTGCTAACTCCTGCTGATCTTCTGTATCTACTTTATAAATATTAATTTTTCCTTCGTATTCTTCTGATAATTCTTCCAAAATAGGAGCTACTATTTTACAAGGTTGACACCAGTCAGCATAAAAGTCAATTAAACAGGGTAAATCACCTTCAAATTTCCAATCTTTATTCTCTTCCCAATTAAAAACTTTTTCCTTAAATGTTTCTTTTGTTAAATGTTCTAGCATTACTTTTTAAATTTTATTTGTTATTGATAAAAATATTTATATTTCTAAAATATTAAATATATGAATTTCTTATATCTTATCAAACTATATTCCAAACATTAAAATACCCCAAATAGTTCAAATAAAATGTAAATAATTGTAATTTTGTCATGTAATTTAATAAATTGTCATATCTACATATGAAGAAATGTCTGAATAATAAAATTTTTAAGATAATTTCTGACGTTTCCGACAGAAATAAGCTTCCTGCATTTGTTATTGGAGGGTTTGTCCGTGATTGTTTATTAAAAAGGCCCTCGAAAGACATTGATATTGTTACGGAAGGAAGCGGAATAAAATTAGCCGAAGATGTTGCTCGTGAAATTAATCCATCGATAAAAGTAAGTGTGTTTAAAAATTTTGGCACAGCGATGTTTAAGTATGATGATTTGGAGATTGAATTTGTTGGCGCAAGAAAAGAGTCGTATCGAAGAAGTTCTCGCAAACCCATTGTCGAAGATGGTTCGCTCGAAGATGACCAGAAAAGAAGAGATTTTACAATAAATGCATTAGCGATTGGTTTAAATAAATCGAACTACGGACAATTGGTTGATCCTTTTGACGGAATCGGTGATTTGAAAAATAAAATTATTCGTACTCCTTTAAATCCTGAGACCACATTTTCTGATGATCCGCTGCGTATGTTACGGGGTATCCGGTTTGCATCACAACTGAATTTTACCATCGAAGAAGAAACGTATGCGGCAATCCGTAAAAATAAAAACCGCATTAAGATTCTGTCGAGAGAGCGGATTGTGGATGAGGTAAATAAAATATTACAATCGCCTAAACCTTCCCTTGGGTTTCGTTATCTGGATGATACGGGGTTACTGGATGAATTTTTACCTGAATTATCCGGATTAAAAGGAGTGGAAACAAAAAAAGGCAGAAAGCATAAGGATAATTTTTTACATACTATCGAAGTCGTGGATAATATCCGCAAAAGAACAGATAACCTATGGTTATTATGGGCAGGATTGTTACATGATATTGCAAAACCTAAAACCAAACGATTTTCTGTAGAAGCTGGATGGACTTTTCACGGACATGACCGTCTGGGAGCAAAAATGATACCCTCGATTTTTAAACGATTAAAGTTACCGTTAAATGATAAAATGAAATATGTGCAGAAATTAATCCAATTGCATTTGCGTCCCATTGTTTTATCGCAGGAAGAAGTAACGGATTCTGCTGTTCGACGGTTGCTTTATGAAGCGGGTGACGATATTGATGATTTGATGATTTTATGCCGGGCAGACATCACTTCAAAAAATGAATATACCATAAAAAAACATTTAAATAATTTTAAACTGGTAGAACAAAAACTGATAGAGATCGAGGAAAAAGATGCTGTTCGGAATTTTCAACCCCCTATATCCGGTGAGGAGATTATAGAAACTTTTGGCATAAAACCCTGTAAACTGGTGGGTGATATTAAAAATGCCATTAAAGAGGCCATCCTGGATGGTGAAATAAATAATAACTACCAGGAAGCCCATGGATTTATGCTAAAAAAAGGAAAAGAGTTGGGATTAAGTCCTAAAAAGACTAAAAAGTAGATGAGCAAAATGGTTCATTCGTTTATACGTTTAATCGTTTAAACACCTCGAGTAAAAGGGATATTGTTTTATGGGTTGAAATTTAAAATCATGTAAACAGGAAGATGATCGCTATAACCTCCGTGATACCTGTAGCCTATAAATGTTCTGTTAGGTTTGTATCCATAAAAACCATCATCAGGCTCCAATAAAAAATCTTTATTAAAAACATGTACATCATCCAGTCTGGTAAAAATATCATTTTCTTCATTTAACAAATAACCCGAAATAATAAACTGGTCAAGCATTGCCCATTTTCCCTGATATTTATGACTCCCAATATTAATCGTTTGTTGCAAATAATGGGATGCATTGTATAGTTTAGTATTTTCAATGGATTCAAAGTTAAGATTTGCCTGTAAGAAATCTTTTACGCTTTTATTTATCGGTGTATCGTTAAAATCACCTGTAATGATAATGTTAGAATGAGGATTACAATTAAAAATTGAATCTACGCTATTTTTTAATGTGATTGCAGCAGTAACTCTTTTATCCTCCGATTCTAACTGACCACCCCATCGCGAAGGCCAGTGGTTGATGAAAATATGTAATGTGTCTGTTTTATTGGCAATGCCTTTTACATATAAGATATCCCTTGTTTTATAATCAGGATTGTCAGGGTAATTTACAGGTATTGCTTTGTTATAAACCGGATGAAATAGTTCTTTCCGGTATAGTAGTCCAACATCAATTCCTCGTCTGTCAGGCGACTCATGATGTATAACCTGGTACTTATATTTCATTAAGGGTGTTTTATTCGCTAAATCAGAAAGAACATTGCGATTTTCAATTTCACAAACCCCAATAATTGCCGGAGGGTTCCATTCGCCCACCGCAATGATTACTTTGTAAATTTTATTTAGTTTGTTAAAATATTTTGATTTCGTCCAGTATCTGTCTCCATCGGGTAAGAATTCTTCATCATTTTTGAGGCTGTCGTTTTCCGTATCAAACAGGTTTTCAACATTATAAAACATGATTTTATATGCATCCTCAGCATATTGTGCAGAGGTGTTTTTCCCAACAAAAACAATAAATAATATAAATATTATGGAAAGTAGAATCTTTCTCATAATTGTTCGGTTTCTATTCTTTCAAAAGCACCTAAATCAGGGCCGTTATCATTTGTACGGTTGTTTAGCTTAATATCGAGCGGGAATAAATTGCCATATTCAGGGTTACCGTAATCTTTGACAACAGATAAAGTGTCAAGTTCAAAGTTGTTATTGTAAGGATCTTTAAACGTTGGGTCCTGATTTACAATTACGTTATTAAAAGAGTTATTGTCATGGGTGGAGAAATCTTCATCAACTTTTATCAGCGTATGATCAAATAAGAAATTAAAATTCTCCGTTTCTTTTTTATCTAAAAATAATTCTGATTCTTTATTCCCATAAATTATACAATTTCCGAATGTTGCTTCATTTAAAGGCCTAACCTGTAAATTGCTATAAATATCAACATAGTAATTGTTAATTAATACCGAAGGTGTTGTGCGGGTTGAATATCCCCAATAGTTGGCAATGGTGCAATGATAAAAAGAATACGAACCCCCTATAGTAAGAGCAACAGCAAATTGCCCGCAGTTACCGATTACATTGTTGTAGGCCTCTATTTGAGCACCTTGTGCATACAGCCCAATAGCGGTCATATTTAAAACCTTACTGTTCGATAGTATTAATGTTTGATCTGATTCATTAGCCAGCGAATCCACCTGTATCCCGATTACGGCATTTTTTACTTCCGTAAAATCAAGTATATTATTGCTACTTCCTTTCATAATCCATATACCATCCCATTGCCCGGGAATATCCTCGTAATCCTTCTCGGGTCTGTCGCCCTGAAAGATAATAGGTTGCTCAAAAGTACCCTCGGCAATAAGTGTTCCTAAAACATACAGCCGTGAATTTTTATGAAAATGAAGTTTTGTTCCGGGCTCAATGGTTAACGTACTGTTTGTGTCTACCAGCATCGAATTGTAGATTAGGTAGGGTTTGTTGTTGGTCCAGTATTGCGTTCCCTCAATTGTCCCGTTTTCATCCCCATTAATCAGATGTACATCCTGCCCCCATGAAATAAGATTGATATCCTGAGTATTGTTTTTATAGGCAAAAATGATTGAATCATTAACGACCAGTGGCAGGTCCGAATTATTTGGATCAATGGTTACTTCAACAAAAATATATAAGCTGTCTTTCCCTTTTATTTCATAATTGTCAAGCTTCGTCCCCGAAAAGCCGTCAATATTCATTCGGTAAGGAGAATCGTTTCCTCCGGCAAGGGAAATAGATGAAATTTTTACCGTTTTAGCGTAAGGATTTTTTACGGTTAAATACTTTGTTGAGGTTCCAATGGTTGTAAAAATGGTATCGAACATTATGGTATCCTGCGAGAATTTAAGTTTTATATCGGATGAATCATAAAATTCTTCCTTTTCACAAGAGAAAATTAGAATGGTTATAATTAAGAATAAAAAAAAATGAATTTTTTGATGCATTGTATAGTTATAATAATATTTAACAAGTAACGATTTTTATCTTAATAAATTTTAAATGATTTTAATTTTTTAATTATAGAATTTGTTATTATTTTTATTTTTGAATAACAAATTTAAATAAATGTTTACATTTGTTATATATTGATTTTAAAAAGCTTTAAAA
>JBNJFS010000149.1:0-5930 GCA_051747085.1 Bacteroidota bacterium | reverse complement strand
CCGACTGTTATCCTGATCGGGATGAATACGGTTAGAAAGAAAGATATAAACGATTTTTTCATCCGGATCGGCCCAGGCCAGTGTTCCTGTAAATCCGCTATGTCCAA
Organism: Bacteroidota bacterium; assembly: GCA_051747085.1. Classification (GTDB taxonomy): domain Bacteria; phylum Bacteroidota; class Bacteroidia; order Bacteroidales; family UBA12077; genus UBA12077. The sequence continues at coordinate 5,823 of JBNJFS010000149.1, read as the reverse complement.
AGCTTTTACCCGATATCCCTTTAAAAGCAGGTCCTTCTTTGCTATAATCCATTTGCGGTTTATCAAAACCCAAAGCTCTTCGGTTATCTTCATCTATAAATGGACTTGTGGTGAAAAGTTCAATGGTTTCCGGTTTAAAATATTGTTTCCCGCCATACTCCCCACCATTAAGATACATTTGCATGATTTTAGCCAGATCGTTGGCTGTGGAAAATACACCGGCATGACCGCAAACACCACCTAACATAGCAGCTCCCGGGTCGTGCACATACCCATGCAACAGTTGTTTTCTAAATATCAGATCATTTTCTGTTGGCACGATTTCCGATTTTTTAAAATGCTCCAGAGGCAAAAAACCGGTTCGTGCAGCTCCCAACGGTTGATAAAAACAAGAATCTACATAATATGGAAAGTTAGCACCGGTATAATCTTCAATAATTTTATAAAAATAGTAAAAGCCTAAATCGCTATATCGATACTCTTTTTTATCCATCAGGTTAGAAGAGCGAATCAAAGCAAAAATAGAATCTTTATAAGAATTGGTAATATATAAATCTTCTGCTACTTTCGTTGTAAAACCCTCTTTCTGGTGATGTGAATAAATTCCTTCTTTAAACATGAAATTTTTAGACACATACGAATGATTGCTCAGTTTATACGGATATTTTTCAGAGAATTTTTTATTCAACAAATCTTTATCCGGAAATAAGGTTTGAAGTGTATAATAGTAATAAGGAATCCAACCGTTTAGTTGTGCCTGATGCGTTAAAATATCTTTGACCAATAAATCACCTTTATTTGTTGTATCTAACTCCGGAATGAAATCAGACAATTTAGCTTCCAGGGAAAACAGCCCCTGCTCATAAAGCTTCATTAAAGCTGGTGCTGTAGCTACAATTTTGGTAATAGAAGCAATATCGTAAATATCATCTTCTTTTACTTTATTATTTTTCAAATACGTATGATACCCAAATGATTTATCATAAAAAACCATTCCATCGCGGGCAGCTAGAATCCTGCAACCGGGAGTTGCAAAACTGTCCATAGCATTTTTTGCAATAGAATCAACTTTTTTTAATTTTTGTGAGGATATTCCTGCCTGCTCAGGGATTCCGTATTGAAGTCTTATCTTTTTTTTTATCTCAATACCTGTACCTGAAGGAAAATGTTGATTGATAGAAACCGGCAGCTTCCCTGAAATTTCAATACCACCAAAAACAGCCTGTCCTGCATATTGCTGAATTGTTGGTTCATCATTGTAGCATACTATAACAGCATCTAAATCCTGCAACATTTGAAAATCGCTAAGACTGTAAGGGTTTGCAAAAGCACTAAACACAACTTTGGTCTCATTCGCCAAATCAGCCATAAATTGTAAGTGAGTCTGTTTTACCTTATAATTGTTGGCCGGCCAAAAAGAGGTTTGGTGTATACTGGTAAAAACAACATCATAATCTTTCAGCATCTCATAAATAACATCAGGCTGCGAATCATCAAAAACATAATGATCAACCTTTGCATATTTTGAAAGAGATTTCTGGAATGCTGTTATTTCATTGGTATTGAATGCTAACGAAGCAAATTTTTGTTTCGTTAAGGATTTAATCGGAAGAATATCGTTTTTATTCTGTATTAATGTTATCGACGATTTTATCAATTCACGGCGGGTAACATCATACATTATCTGGTTTAAATCATCTTCCAGGTTTTCGAGTTGCACATAATTTTCCTGTTGATGATAATGATGAAGACCGGCCTGGAATTTTGCCTGAAGGATCTTCCGGCAACTTTCTTTGACTCTTTCCACTAAGATATCTCCGGATTTTACCTGTCTTTTAATTTTATGAATGGCTTTTGGAACATCTTCAGGAAAAAGTAAAACATCATTACCGGCTTTAAGTGCCATAATTTCAATGTCACCCGATTGATAATTTTGGGTTACTCCTTTCATGTTCAGTGCATCGGTAAAGATTAATCCATCAAAAGCCATTTCGTTCTTCAGCAAAGTTGTAACTACATTGTTCGATAATGTAGTAGGTAATTTAACATCCAGTTCAAGCGCCGGTACGCTAAGATGCGCCACCATAATACCTTTTACTCCGGCATCAATCATTCTTTGGAAAGGAAAAAGCTCTAAGGAATCTAATCTATCTCTGAGGTGGCCGATTAACGGTAAATCATAATGAGAATCCACATGCGTATCGCCGTGTCCTGGAAAATGTTTGGCTACTGCAATAATTCCGGCATCTTGCATTCCATCCATATAAGCGATAGATTTTTTACTCACATTAATCCGGTCTTCTCCAAATGAGCGTACGTTAATTACCGGATTGTACGGATTATTGTTTATATCAACTACCGGAGCAAAATTAATATGAATACCGAGCCGTTTCATCTGCTCACCAATATCGTATCCCATCTGGTAAATCAGTGAGTCATTTTGTAAGGCTCCCAGCATCATTTGACGCGGATAGCTCATGGTTGAATCCAGCCGCATACCTAATCCCCATTCTCCATCAATAGCTACTAAGAGTGGAATATCTGAAACAGATTGATAATCGTTGGTTAATTTTGCCTGGCGAACCGGGCCTCCCTGAAAAAAAATCAGTCCGCCAATTTTATATTTTTCAATTAATGTAGCAATCTCTTCCTGATGACTTTTATCTTTATTGGAATAAGCAGCGACCATAAAAAGTTGTGCTATTTGCTCTTCGAGCGACAGCTCATCCATGATCGAATCAACCCATTGTTGTTCCTGAGCTTTAATAAAATCAGGTCTTTCATCCTGAGCAAAAAGTTGATTTACAAACAAAAAAAGAAATAAAAAGAGAATAATACGGGATGTATACTGCTTATTCATAACTATTTAGCCTTAATATTCGAACATCTTTAGTGATGATACAACACAAAGATAATCTTTTGCAAGAATTGCACACAAAGAGATTACAGGAAGTTTTATGTGTTTAACGACATTTTATGAACAGGTAAAAATTTATCCTGCCCTTTAAAAATTGTACAATTACAGATTTAACGAAATCATAAAATGATTATCCTGTATATTTCAATTATTATAATGATTATTTATGATGATAAAAAAACCGGAAAACAGGGTAAATTAAACTAATAATTAAGGAAAAGATAAAAAAACATTATACCTTTAAAATTGTAATAAAATAAGATTTTACGTGTCAGATAGTAAAAAAGATTGATTTGGTAACAACCATCCATGGACGATAAATTACTGATAGAGAAAATAGCATCCGGCGACGAAAGTGCTTTCAAACAATTTGTTGAAAAATATCATCAAATGGTACTCAATGTATGTCACAATATTTTGCATGATGTTGAAGATTCAATGGATGTTTCGCAGGAAGTATTTATTAAAATTTATGAATCGATTGACCAATTCAGAGGCGATTCGAAAGTAACCACCTGGTTGTACAGGATTGCCGTAAATAAATCGCTCAATTATTTACGTTCGAATAAAAGAAACAAATGGTTTTCAAGCCTGGATTTGCTTTTTGGCGATGAAAAACGAAAAACAGACCCCGTAGATGATACTTTACAACCCGGAGAAGATATGGAAGCGGATGAAAATAAGAAGGTGTTGCATTTCGCGCTCAAAAAAATACCCGAAAAGCAAAATATAGCCATCTCGTTAAGTCATTTTGAAGATTTATCGTATAAAGAGGTTGCTGAAATAATGAATATCAGCGTGTCAGAAGTTGGCGTGTTGATCAATAGAGGAAAGAAAAAACTGGAGAAAATCATTATTGATTATTATAAAAGAAATTAGTTAATATGTAATAAAAAGATTATTTAAGTGTCCAAAACCATAAAGAATCTCCTATGAAATGCAAGAAAATATATAAAAATCTTTATCGATATCATCGGGGGGAACTATCACCTCCATTAAAAGATGAAATAGATAACCATTTAACAAATTGTCCGGAATGTTCGGTACTCTATACAAAGCTGGTTCAAACACTAGATCATTTAAACGACAGAGAAACTCTGCCTGAACAGCCATTTTATTATACCCGGTTAAAACAACGGATGGAAAATAAAAAGGAAAGATACGAATCGGTTTGGAGTAACGGATTAGCCAGAAAAATTTTACAACCGTCTATTTATATGGCATCGCTTGTTTTAGCAGTATATATCGGAATACTCATAGGATCAGGCACAGGCAACTACGAAAGCAGGTTAGCTAAAAATGAAGCACAGGCAGAAGATTATATTGAAGCATTTGCCGACTATCAATATCTAAACGATTTTCAGATTGAATCAATTGAAAATGTATTGATTTCAGAAAATGATGAAGGAAATGAGTAATTTTACAGAACAAAATTTTTGAACAATGAATACACAAACCAAGAAGCACTTAATCATAGGCTTGATAATATTTCTTGTAGTGGTAAATATAGCAGCGTTATCGACCATTATTTTTCGAAATCGAACCATGCCGCCACCGGTTGACAATGATTATGTACAATTCAGAAAAAACGTTGATGAACAAGGGATGTACCGTTTTTTTAGAGAAGAGCTTCAGCTTACACAAGATCAGTTTATTCGTTTTCGCGAGATCAATGAAAAAAACAGGCATCAATCAAGAGAAATTGCAAGAGCGTTGCATAGCAAAAGGTTAGAAATGGTAGAAGAAGTATCGAAAGAAAATCCTGATAAAGAAAATTTAGATCAAATTGCAGGTGAAATTGGAAGATTACATTATGAGTTAAAACGAAATACGTACCATCATTTTATAGACTTAAAGGAAATCTGTAACGAAGAACAACAGGAGCAGTTACAACGGATGTTTATACGAATGATTGATAACCGGGGTTTTGAACAACGACCAAGAAAACAGAACAGACACCCTGAAAGAAGAAATCGTGAAGGTGGAAGACGTTATAAATAGTTTAAAACCTCCAGGTTTTAAACATAAATAGCGATATTACTGCGTAAATTTCTAAACGCCCTAAAATCATATTAGCCGTTAATATCCATTTACCCAATTCCGGAATATTGGCAAAATTACTCAATGAGCTAACTTCTCCAAATCCAGGGCCAACATTTCCCATGGTAGCAGCTGATGCTGAAAATGCAGTAATACCATCAACACCAAGAGCTGTTAATAATACGGCAGAAATAAAGACGATGAATATATAAATTAATATAAAAATAAACACATTTGAGATTAGTGCATTATCCAATGATTTTTTATCAATTTTTAAGGATAAAACGGCATTGGGATGATGAAAACGTTTAACTTGGTTTTTTATCGATTTCAGAAATATTAAAATCCTGTCTACTTTAATTCCTCCAGAAGTAGAGCCGGCAGTTGCACATTGTAAGGTAAAAAAAATTAAAATCAGTATTGAAAAAGGGGGCCAAAAAGCTGAATCAATGGTGGCAAATCCAGTTGTAGTGCCTAATGAAATTAACTGGAAAGAACCATATCTTAACGAATCAAAAATATTGTAATATCCATTGAAATAAAGATTAGCAGATACGATTATTACACCAAATAGTATGGATAAAATATAATATCTAACGATGGATGATTTAAATATATTTTTTTTACGTCCTAAAATGGTATTAAATAATAAACCAAAATGTATTCCTGAAAGAATCATAAATATCATTATAATTATTTCAATTGAGAGATTATTATAATGAGCTATGCTTAAATTTTTGGGAGAGAATCCTCCGGTAGCAATGGTCGCAAAAGAATGGCTAACAGCATCAAATAAATTCATGCCGGCGATTAAAAGAGCAATGGTTTCAAGAGCTGTTAAGCCCAAATAAACAATTAATAATATA
>JBNJFS010000148.1:0-5939 GCA_051747085.1 Bacteroidota bacterium | reverse complement strand
TTTCCTGCAGGTGAGGTTTCATCTTACCAGCCCGATTCGCTGATTATTCAGGACAGAGAATGGCAGCCTTCCATACTTAAGTTTATTAAAAAGGCACGTGTGCCAATTATTCCGGTTTACTTTCAGGGAACAAACAGCCGTATTTTTCATATGCTCGGGCAAATTCATCCTTTGTTACGAACGGCAAAATTACCTTCAGAGCTTTTTAATAAAAAGAATAAAACCATAAAAATTCGGATTGGTAATCCTATATCCGTTAAAGAACAGGAAAAATTTTCGGATACAGCTCACTTTGGAAGATATATCAGGGCACGTACTTATGCTTTAGGTACAACTCTTGAAGTTAAAAAATTTTATCGCCCCTCTTTTTATCCCAAAATAAAAAAAGTAGAACCCCTTGCCGAACCGGTTAACCAGGATGATTTAGCGAGGGAGGTAAAATCATTAATTGAAAATTACCTGTTATTCGAAAACCGTAATTTTAAGATTTTTTGTGCCCCTTCAACGGAAATGCCTCTCAGTATGCATGAAATCGGACGGTTAAGGGAGTTAACCTTTCGCGAAGTAGGTGAAGGGACCAATCGTAGTCTGGATATGGATGAATACGATTTTTATTATAACCAGCTGGTTGTTTGGGATGATGATGAAAATAAAATCGTGGGCGCCTATCGTATAGGGAAAGGGAAGGATATTATTGCCCAGTACGGTTTGCCGGGATTTTATATTCATTCTCTGTTTAAAATACGAAAGAAATTTTTACCGGTCTTGAATGAATCCATTGAATTAGGGCGTTCATTTATTATCAAGGAATATCAGCGTAAACCATTACCGCTTTTTTTATTATGGAAAGGATTATTGTTTTTCTTATTGAAAAATACCGATTACCGCTATCTAATCGGTCCGGTAAGTATAAGCAACGATTTCTCGAAATTTTCGAAATCTTTAATTGTTGAGTTTATCAAAACCTACCATTACAACGAAGAATTGGCAAAGTATATCAAACCTCGTAAAAGATTTGTGGTAAAACCGGATAAAATTGTTGATCGGAAAATATTTTTAGAGGAGGAACAAGGTGATGTAGCAAAAATTGACCAATTAATTCAGGATATTGAATCGAATTTTAAGTTTCCCATTTTATTAAAAAAATACCTTCAGCTGAATTCAAAAATTATTGGATTTAATATTGATCCTCAATTTAATAATGCGTTAGACGGACTTATTATCCTTGATATTTTTGATGTGCCACAGAACTTTATCAAAGGTTTGTCGAAGGAGCTGAATGATAAATCAATACTGGACAGGTTTAACTTTGCATCTTCGATGTTGGAGGATGAATTTGTACCCAAAAAATAATTATAAAACGCTCATTCATCCCTTTAAAAACTAACGGGTTAACCCGTTAGTTCTCCTACATGATCAAATTAATCCCCGTTGGTTAACACTTTAGCGGGGGGGGGTATAAATTTTATTGTAGCTCATCCAAAAACTGTTGAGTTGTTTTTATGGTTGCATATGTCCTGTTTAAAGCGCTAAGGGTAGAGTAATGCACCTCAATGGCCTTAATGGTATTATCTTTATATTGTAAATCTCTTGTTGCACAGGCGTCTTCTATCACCGTACAGTTAAAACCATAATCAGAAGCAGCTCTTGTTGCAGCTTCTACACACATGTGGGTTTGCATTCCGCAAATAATTATATCAGTAATTTTATTATTATTTAAATAATCCAGTAAATTAGTGCCGATAAAAGCATTTGCTTTGTTTTTGGTTATTACTTCTTCATTTTTCAATGGCATCACCAGTGGGTGTATATCTCCACCTGAACTTGCATTATGGCGTACATGAATTATCAATAAATCCCGATTTCTGAATGCGTTAAGCAACTCTTTTGCATTGATGGCAGCCTCTAAAGGATTAACTAAAGGAACAGAGCCTTCAGGGAAATAAAAATCCTGGATATCTATGATAAGAAGTGCTGTCTTTTGCTGGTCAGCATTTTGTTGAGCTACGGTTGGATGATAAATTGAACTCACCAGCAAGATCAACATTGAAAGCAAAAATATTTTTTTCATAAACTTAATTTTTAAACAAAGATAAGAAACACTTTAATCTAACGCAATAAACTCGTTCTGCTCGGCAAATTTCAATATCTCGCGAATTACCTCCTTCATTTTCTCCTCATCTTTAAGCACCATACGGTGATCAGCATTATCAACAGATACAAATTTCTTGCTTTTTGATGGCATCAACTCGTATAAAGTCTTTCCCATTGCGGGAGGAATAAAATCATCAGCTCCGCCATGAATAACAAGTACCGGTTTTTCAACCTTTTCAGCAAGTGGCTTATTATTGAGATTATATATTTCTTCATCTACATCGAGTTTCAAAAATGGCCGTATAATCCAGGGTAGGGCATCTTTAACTAAAAAATTTTCCAACTCTTCGAGCGAAGTAAAGGTTGACATTATAATAACCTGATCGATAAAATCTTTCTCCATAATATTTAAAGCCACATAACCACCCATCGAATAACCCAGCATTAAAGCAGGCAGGTCATTATTTAAGTTATTGTTGAAATAGTTGAGTGCCAGTTCCCCGTCATTTACGATTCCTTCAATAGTAGGTTTACCATCACTTAACCCGTAACCACTATAATTAAATGTAAAAATATTAACATTGGCTTGTTGGCCCAGTTCGTTAAAAAAGGGAATAGCCGAACGTACATTACTGCCATTGCCTGAAAGGTATATAAAGTTGAATTCAGGATTTTCTTCGGTTATATGCCACAGTTCAAGCTGTGTGGTATCGGTATTGTCAATGAAATATCGGTTAAAAGTAAGATGCTCATCCAACGCAAATTCTTTAACCGGGTTAAAAACTTCTGATTCAGTAACTTTTTGGTTAATACAGCTGTGTGTTATTAAAGCTAAGAATGAAACTATAGCAATCCATTTAATTCTTTTCATCATTTTAAATATTTAAATATAAGTTTAACATATTCCTAACACAAAAAATATTTGTTTGTTTAATTGTTTATTGAATATGGCCAAACATTTTATTTGATATTCTGAAAAATGAATGCATAATATGTTTAAATAAAATGGGTTCGTGTGAAAATGAAATAGAAAAAAAACAATGTTATCTTACTTTTACGGCTTTATGAACTATTTTTAGTATGTTTGATATAAATAGTTAATAAATTTTTATGAAAAAAGTTTTAACGCCCATTGTCATCATGCAAAATATGGTAGAAAAATTACAATATTTCTACCCTGAACATGATAAAAAAGGCAATGGGATAATTCAATTTCATTTTACCCACGAAAACCAAAAAATTGATTGCTATATACAGTCGAGCCCTAAAGAATTGAAGCTTTTTGAAGGAATCGCAGAGAACCCCACGGTAAGTGTAATCTCAAGTTTCTACAGTTGGCTCGATTTGGCATTTGGCCGGCTGAATCCGTTGGTGGGTGTTATAACGCGAAAGTTGATAATTACAGGAGACCGTAAATTTTTTAAGGTTATTCCTAAAAAATCATTAAAGAGATGTTTACGGGTACCTGCCGATCCGGTAACTAAATTTGAAAGAAATCCATCCAAATATTGGGAGAAACCTAAAAAAATAGTGGTATTGAATTCTTCACCCAGGGGAAAGCAAGGCTATACTGATTTTTATTTAAAACCTTTTATTGAAGGAATGCAGAAAGCTTCAAAGGTTAGCACACTATACCTTAACCAGTTCTCGGTAAAACCCTGTATTGGTTGTTTCTCCTGCTGGATCAACAAGCCCGGAGAATGTATTTATCAATATGATGATGATTTTCATCAATTAGCCGAACAGCTCTCTGATGCGGACATCATTGTATATGCTTTCCCTATTTATGCCGATAATATTCCAGGGGTGTTAAAAAATTATTTTGACCGTTCTGTTTCGCGGGCTTATCCTTATATGATTGAAGGGATAAATGGCGTTCGCCATCCACGAAAATACATTCACATGAACCAATCCATGGTTGTTTTTTCCATTTGTGGATTTTGGGAGATGAAGAATTTCTATCCTGCCAAAGCATTTTTTAAAGCACTGGCTCATAACAGACATTGTCCTGTGGTTGGAGAAATCTACCGGACAACGGCTATAGGCTTATATGACAATCCGATGTTATTTAAAAAATTAAATCAAATACTGGAAGCATTAGAAAAAGCCGGAGAGGAAATCGTTCATTTGGGTAAAATAAAAAAAGCAACCCAAAAAATTATTCATACAAAGTTGAAACCTACAGCGAATGATTTAGACCGAATTAATGAATGGTGGAATAAAAAGAAAGGAAGCAAAGCATTTGATTATTAGAGGTTTTTTTAATGTTAAGAAATTCTTTCTTCTCTGCTTCTTTTTTTCAGAATGCCCTTATTCTCTTATTGGTGATTTGAAAAGTATAAAGGTTTATTTTTATTTCGATTATATTTATTGTTCGAAAGATTTTCAATTATTTCTTAAAAATATGTAAAGAATAAGGCTTAATTTTGTTTTTAAAATTATAAACATCATGCGGTTAAAATATAAAATTTTGTCAGGTTTTATTATTCTTTCGGTTATGTTAATTGTAGCCGGTATAATATCCATTCTTGAGTTAACTCATGTAGGAAAATCAGTACAAGACTTATTAGATGATAATTATAAGAGTATTGATGCATCAAATACCATGCTTGAAGCATTAGAAAGAGAAGATAGTGGAATTTTATTGTTAATTCTTGGTAAATGGGAAGAAGGACGAAGGACTATTCAGCAGGCTGATAGTCTGTTTGTTGAAGGGTATAATGTAGCCAAAACTAACTTAACGATACCTAATGAGGATATTTATGTTAAAAATATTGATACTAAATATAAAGAATTTAAAAATAAATGGATAAAGCCCATTGTAGGAACAAAAAGAGAAGGAGATTTAGAATGGTATTATGAAAATCATAATAAATCATTTCTTGAAGTCAAAAATGCTGTAAAAAATTTAATGGATTTGAATCACAATACAATGTATAACACAGGTTCCAATCTTAAAAAAAGAGCCCAACGCGCTGTTATGCCTGGTATTGTTGCTATTATTGCAGCTATCGTATTTTCATTAATTTTTAGTTACTTTATTCATTATTATGTGATTAAACCTTTGATGAAAGTTGCTAAAGGCATAAACGATTATAACGATTATAATAAGCCTTTTCATGTAGAGGTAGAAACAAATGATGAAATTAAAGATATTTGTGAAGCAATTAAGCGGTTGTTATACAAAAAATCTCAAGAGAAATAATTATGCGCCCTCATATTATCATTCGATATATTGGATTAATATTTTTATTTAACTCTGTTTTTTTATTTCTATCTTTTTTAATTTCTTTATTAAATAGTGATTCTGGACTATTTCCGTTAATGTACGCTACAATTATTGCATTTATATTTGGGATTTTTCCGATAATATATGTTCCTCCAACAAAAAATATTTCCAGTAAAGAAGGTTTTTTAATTGTGGTTTTAAGTTGGTTGTTGACATGTCTGCTTGGTGTAATCCCTTATATTATGTGGGGAGGGGAGTTTACATTTACCAATGCCTGGTTCGAAAGCGTTTCCGGTTATACTACAACAGGTTCTACAATCTTAAACGATATTGAATCGCTTCCCAAAGGACTACTATTTTGGAGAGCATCAACACATTGGATTGGAGGTATTGGAATTATTATTTTTGCATTAGTTGTATTGCCTAATATTGGCCATGCAAGGGCTGTATTGTTAAATACAGAATTTTCATCATTAGCCAAAAGTAACTTTCTTTACAATTCAAAACAGGTCATCCGTATATTATTAATTGTTTATTTGGGCTTAACAGCTCTTGAAACCATTGCTCTTTTAATCGCCGGCATGAATTTATTTGATGCTGTTAGCCATTCTTTTGC
>JBNJFS010000147.1:0-5981 GCA_051747085.1 Bacteroidota bacterium | reverse complement strand
TCCACATATCGGGAAATATTACCTCACTTTTGAATTATTCAATAATGAATTCCTATAAGAAAAGTTGATTGATATAATTGATGATCCGGATGATACAAGCTTTGTTTTCTAAGCTATCAATTAAAAACTATGAATGGCATACAAATAGAAGTAATAGAAGTAATAGAAGTAATAGAAGTAATTAAATTATAAAATAAAAAATAATTGAGTTATGGAAAAAGAAGAATTAATACTAATGACCAAACAAAAGATTGATGAAATCAATCATAAAGTTAAAGAAATAAAAGATAAAGTTGAAAAAAACACCAACGAAACTATTCAGGAACAAAGTGAAAACATTCTTAAAGAATTGAACGAAATCAATGAGAAAATTCAAAAGGAATATGCAGGTCTTAGCTCGCCGGAAAATCAGAGTAAATCAAAGATAAGCGAAATGGAAAAGAATATTTATAACAGTATTCAGTCGTTCGATTCTGCCTTTGAGCGAGCAGGTTCATTATTTAAAACAAAATAAATAAAGGAAGCTTGTTATAAGTTTCGTTGTACTTTATTACTGGAAAGCACAACTACACTCTTCCAAAGATTCAAGAAATGAAAGATTGTAAGCCGGTTTCGGATCGAAAACTCCAGCCTGCTTATCCTTAGCTAATTGCATTAAAACAACTAAAAACCCAGGAGTTATGCTTAAGATAGATGAAATGAAGAACTTAAAAGTGATTGGCTTAGAAGCAAAGCAAATGGTTACAAAAGAAGATTACCAAAAACTGGATCCAATTATTGAACAAAAAGCAAGACAATATAGTAAAATTCGAATGCTTATTGATGTTGGAGACCTTAAAGGAATTCTTTTATCTGCTTTTTGGGAAGATCTAAAAATGTCAGTGAATCATCCTTCCGACTTCGAAAAAGTTGCAATTATCAGTTCAAACAACATTGAAGAACTTATGAATAAGCCTATTGCTCCTTTAATACATTCAGAAGTTAAAATTTTTAAAAAACCATCAAGGGCAAGAGAATGGGTGATGGATTCCTGATAAAAAAATAAACATAAAAATATTATGAAGAATATAAAAAACTGGTTATTAATAAGTTTACCCGGAATATTGGCTATATTGTTTGGTATAGTTGCTTTAGCCTTTCCATCTATAACGGTATTTGCTTTAGTTATTTATTTTGCCATTTCAATCATTGTTAGTGGAGGAATTTTGGTTTTTATATCTCTAAGATTAAAAGATAAAAACCTTAATTGGCAACTTACACTACTTGAGGGTATTATTGGAATTTTATTTGGAATTATAATACTTTCAAGACCAGAATTAGCGGCAATTGTACTCATTACAATCATTGGTATTTGGTCGCTATTTCTGGGATTAATTTTTACCAGCACGTACTTTGTAAAACGTATTTCAAAAGAAATACGATATCTATATCTTTTTGCAGGCCTTATTTCATTACTATTTGGTTTATTAATTGTATTAAATCCATTCGAAGGGCCTAGAGCCGTTATTATATTAATAGGCTTATATGCAATTAGCTATGGTATATTTTCAATCATTAAGAACTCAAAAAAATAATCATTAGCCATGAAAAAGAGCATAAGAGATAAAAAGATAGCCATTTTGGCGACTAACGGATTTGAACAGGTAGAATTAGAATTACCTCAGAACAAGTTAACTGAAATGGGTGCCACGGTTCAGCTAATATCGGAAGAACCTGTTTTAAAATCGTGGCATCAAAAAAACTGGAACAAGGATTTCAGGGTCGATAAAAAATTAAAAGATACAAGCCCCGAAGATTATGATTTACTGATACTTCCCGGGGGTGTACTTAATACAGATAAATTAAGGAGAAGCATCAAAGTTATTGAATGGATTAAAAAATTCTATAACCAGGACAAACCCATTGCTTCTATTTGTCATGGTCCCCAGTTACTTATAGAGGCCAACCTGGTTAAAGGCAAAAAAATTACGTCACATCATGCCATCAAAACAGATATGATGAATGCTGGTGCAGAATACATGATTGATCCGGTTTATCGAGAAGGTAATTTCATTTCTGCACAAGGAGCATCCGATACAGAATCTTTTGTTCAAGAAATTATCAATTTTTTAACCGAATAATATAATCTAAAAATCATAAAAACCAATACTATGAATATTCTTATTACCGGAACAAGTACAGGTGTAGGAAATGGTTTAGCCAACTTTTATCTAAACCAGGGACATACTGTTTATGGAATTAGCAGAAAAGCTAATGATGATCTAAACAAGAATGATAAATTTAAATTTTTAGCCCAGGACTTAAGCCAATTTAAAGAAACAGAAAAAAACGTAGCTGAGTTTTTGAAAGGTTTACTCACACTGGATATTGTTATCCTGAATGCCGGAAAATTAAATGAAATTAAAGATCTAAAGGATACAAGCATTGATGAGATTAAAGAAGTAATGGATATCAATGTATGGGCAAACAAAGTATTAATTGATACGATTATAGAAACGGTAAGGCAGGTTGTTCAAATTGTAGCCATATCATCCGGTGCTGCGGTACATGGATCAAGAGGATGGAATGCCTATTCATTGTCGAAAGCTACGTTAAACATGCTGGTTGACTTATATTCAAAAGAGCTTCCTGATACCCATATTATAGCTTTAGCTCCCGGTTTAATCGATACCAATATGCAGGATTATATCTACAATTATCCTGATGAAGAAAAATTCCCTGTCGTTAAAAAATTAAGACAGGCAAAAGGAACACCAGATATGCCACGTGCTGACGAAGCAGCGAAAATAATAGCTGATGCAATTAATAAAGCAGGAAAGAAGGAAAGTGGCGGGTTCCTTGATGTGAGAAGTATGTAACTAGTTTCGGCAAGACTTTTCTTGCAAACACTAACTATAGCTTAATAAATTTCAAAAACAAATCGATGTCCGGTTTTAATATCGGGCATCAAACGTTTTATAATGACATTTAATTAAACATGACCAAAAAAAAGCCGTACGCACTAACCATTGAAGAAGTATTTCGATTATATAAAAGCCGGGAAGATGGCCTTACAACTAACGAGGCTGAAGAAAGAAAAAAGGAATACGGGCCAAACAAGCTTGCTGCAAAAAAACAAAAATCTATTTTTCGGCTTTTTGTTGACCAAATAAATAATCCGGTAATATATCTTCTTCTGGTTATAGTAGCTATATCACTATTTTTTAATGATTTCAAAGAAGCAATCGCAATAGGCGTTGTTATTGTTCTCAATACGATTATTGGTTTTTGGATGGAGTATCAGGCTCAACAATCTATTAAGGCCCTTAAGAAACTGGATAAACTAAAAGCACAGGTTAAAAGAGAAGGAAAAACCAAAACTATCCATGCAGATGATCTAGTTCCCGGAGATATTATCCTTTTTGAGTCGGGAGATTTAGTTTCTGCAGATGTAAGACTGATTTACAGTTCAGAGTTACGGGTTGATGAATCGGCATTAACCGGAGAATCTTTTGCTGTTGAAAAAAACGCTGAAAAAATAAAAGAAGATACCCGGCTTTCCAACAGAAAAAACATGCTGTATAAAGGAACAGCAATAACCAATGGCAAAGCCAGAGGGATAGTTACAGCCACCGGTTCAAAAACAGAAATGGGGCTAATATCGGAAATGGTTCAGCAAGAAAACAAGGAAGATATTCCTTTAAATAAAAAAATAAAAAAACTCTCCGGAAAACTCATCTGGATAACACTGAGTTTAGCAACTTTATTTTTTATTGTAGGCTGGCTAGCCGGGAAAGAAGTTTATCTGATGTTTCAAACAGCTGTTGCCTGGGCTGTAGCTGCTATACCAGAAGGATTAGCGATAGTTGCAACGATTGCTCTGGCCCGAGGCATGTTAAAACTTTCAAAAAAGAATGTACTGGTAAAAAAACTGGCAGCCGTGGAAACTTTAGGTGAAACTACAGTAATATTAACTGATAAAACCGGAACGCTTACCGAAAATAAACTTACGCTGAATATATTCGAATATTCTGAAAATAATATCCATGTCGAAGACATAAACGATCAATCGCAAGATAAAAAAGATGATTTAATCAAAGAGGATACCTTCAGGAAAATAATGCACATTTCTATCTTATGTAACGATGCCAAAAAAAACGATGGTAATGATTACGAAGGGGATCCACTTGATATAAGTTTAATAAAATTTTTCCGTGATTTGTTTCCCGAAGAAACAAAAAAGATATATAACATAGAAAGAATCAATGAAGACCCTTTTGATTCTGACTCTAAATTTATGGGAACGATTCATTCGGTGAATAATTCGCTTTTTTATGCCTGTAAAGGAGCTACAGAAGAAGTACTCAACCGATCAAAATTTTACCTGGAAAAAGGTAAAGAACAAAAACTAACCGATTCCATAAGAAAAAAGTGGAAGAAACGAACCGAAGAATTATCTTCCAACGGATTAAAAATTATAGCCTGTTCATACAAAACCACCAGTAATCAAAAACCCGAAGAACTCCAACAAAAGGAAGATTTTATCCATGATATGGTGTTTATAGGTTTAATAGGATTTATAGACCCCCCAAGAAAAGATATATCTGCAACGCTAAAAAAATGTGCCCAGGCTGGTATCAAAGTCGTTATGGTTACCGGGGATCATCCCGGAACAGCTCAAAATATTGCTGAACAGATTAATTTACAAGAGAAAGAAAATATACATGTAATGACAGGAAAAGAACTTGAAGAAGATCCTGAAGATGTATATAAAAATAATGTTTTTGCACGGGTAGACCCGAAACAGAAACATACTATTGTTGAACAATTTAAACGAAAAGGAGAAGTAACTGCCATGACGGGTGACGGAGTAAATGATGCTCCTGCACTTAAAAAAGCTAATATTGGAATCGCAATGGGGAAAAGAGGAACCCAGATAGCTAAAGAGACTTCCGATTTAGTTCTGAAAGATGATTCTTTTTCATCTATAGTAGATGCTATCCAGGAAGGACGGATTATTTTTGGAAATATCCGTAAGTTTATTATTTATCAGTTATCTTATCATTTGGCTGAAATCCTTATTATTGCAGGGGTTAGTTTTTCAATTTTTACATTACCATTACTCCCCCTTCAGCTTCTTTTTCTAAATCTTTTATCAGATGTGTTTCCTGCTTTAGCCTTAGGATTAGGTAAAGGCAATGAAAATATTATGAACCAAAAACCCAAAGATCCCGATGAACCTATAATCACAAATACCAATTGGAAGTCAATTGGTATTTACGGACTTATCATGGCACTTTTTATAACCGGGACACATTTCTTGGTCATATTTTATTTTAACGAATCCAAAGAGATTGCCAACACAATAACTTTTTTCATTCTTGCTTTTACACAATTATTGCATGTATTTAATATGAGAGAACCTGAGGAGCAAATCTTTAACAATCAGGTAACTCAAAATAAATATATTTGGATTACAATCCCTTTATGCTTTGTTATTTTGTTTACTGCTTATTTTACTCCGTTTCTTAGCAATGCATTGTCGTTTCAGACACTTTCGGGGATTAACTGGCTACTAGTAGTAATTGTTAGCTTATCTACAATTACATTTACCCAAATGATCAAAAATATTTTTAAAATCTAATAGTAACAGTTTAATAATCGCCTATATCTTTTATCTATTATTTTTTTTCTACAGCTTCATAATTCCTAACACAACAAAAAGAATCATTATTGTCCGATAAAAAATAAATAAAGTCAAGGCTTCAGATCCGGGGGTTATAATTTGCGGTTCGTTTTATAAACGAGTAAACCCAACGGATTTAAGATTTTTTTCCAGATAGGTGATTATTTTTTGTTTGACGATTCGATTTCGGATTGGCATTGTCCGGCGAGCCGAAAAGCAAGCACAGTGAGCGTTAAAAAAAATCTGCTGTTCGAACCGAGCGTTTTGTGCGAGCTCGCCGAAGGCAACCACGGACCGGAGGGAAGTGCAAGTTTAG
>JBNJFS010000146.1:0-5999 GCA_051747085.1 Bacteroidota bacterium | reverse complement strand
AACGATGAGTACCTGGTTATGGTTGTAACAGACCGTATTTCTGCATTTGATGTGGTGTTGCCTAAAGGGATACCTTATAAAGGGCAGGTATTGAATCAAATAGCGGAAAAATTTTTGGATGCTACCGCTGATATCGTTCCCAATTGGAAAATTAATGTACCGGATCCAATGGTTACTATTGGACATTATGTTGAAACTTTTCCTGTTGAAATGATTGTTCGCGGATACCTGACCGGAAGCTCATGGCGTTTATATAAGAAGGGCGGGCGAGAAATTTGTGGTGTACCTTTGCCAGAGGGTTTGGTTGAACATCAACGTTTCCCTGAACCCATTCTAACACCAACAACAAAAGCGGATATCGGGCACGATGAAAATATATCGAAAGAAGAAATTATCAAACAAGGGCTAGTGTCGAAAGAAGATTATGAGATGTTGGAGAAATATTCATTAGAACTGTTTAAACGGGGCAGTGAAATTGCCGAGAAAATGGGATTAATCCTGGTTGATACAAAATATGAGTTTGGCAAAAAAGATGGCAAAATCTATTTAATTGATGAAATTCATACGCCCGATTCTTCACGATATTTTTATTTAGACGGATATGATGAACGGCAACAAAAAGGAGAGAATCAAAAACAGTTATCGAAAGAGTTTGTACGCGAATGGTTAATGCAACAAGGTTTTCAGGGGGAAGAAGGACAGCAGGTTCCTGAAATGCCCGAAGAGTTTGTAAATGAAGTTTCTGAAAGATATATTGAGCTGTATGAGAAAATAACCGGCGATAAGTTTGTTAAAGCAGATGCAAGTGAAGTGCTCCATCGAATTGAGAAAAATGTTACTGAGGAATTAAATAAGTTACTATAGAGCGATATTTTTAAAAGCAGATTCGTAATATTTCATGAATCTGTTTTTTACTATTAAATAGTTTTCCCGGATATTCAGGCTTTAAAAATAATCTTATTACTTTTATGCCTGATTTTAATTAAATTAAACAATAAAGGAATGGACAAAGTATTAGGAATAGGAAATGCATTGGTTGATATTATGAGAATGCTCCCGGATGATTCAACCTTAGAGAAATTTTCATTGAAAAAGGGGAGTATGCAACTATCTGAAAGAGATTTTGCCGATAAAGTAGATAAAGAAACTGTAAAATTTAAAAAGTCTCAATCTTCAGGTGGTTCAGCCGCAAATACAATACATGGATTAGCAAGTTTGGGAGCTCCTGCAGGATATATTGGGAAAGTAGGTAATGATTCATTTGGGGAGTTTTTTAGTAATGATATGAAAGCCAACGGTATTGTTCCGTTTATGCTTAAAACCATGACTGAAACAGGAAGGGCTATGGCTTTAATTTCACCCGATTCTGAACGAACTTTTGCTACCTATTTAGGTGCAGCTGTAGAACTTTCTGATATTGACCTGTTGGAAGAACAATTTAAGGATTATAAGTATTTACATATCGAAGGGTATTTAGTGTTAAATCATAAATTAATGCTTAAAGCAGCCCAATTGGCGAAGGCTAATCATATGAAAATTTCTTTAGATTTGGCAAGTTATAATGTTGTTGAGGAAAATCTTGAATTTTTAAAGGAGTATGTTAAAAACAATGTTGATATTATTTTTGCCAACGAAGAAGAAGCCAAAGCATTTACCGGGAAAGATCCTGAGGAGGCTTTAATCGAGCTTGCAAAAGAGAGTGAAATTGCTGTAGTGAAGGTGGGAAAAAATGGTTCATTCGTTAAAAGCAATGATAAAGTATACAAGATTGCTCCTTTTGATGCAAACCTTATTGATACAACCGGAGCAGGAGATCTTTATGCATCAGGCTTTTTATATGGATTAGTAAATAAAATGCCTCTGGATAAATGCGGTGAAATAGGCTCCTTATGCGCAAGCAAGGTTATTGAAGTTGTGGGATCCAAAATGAGTCCTGAAACATGGAATGATATTAAACAAAAGATTTAATCTTATTTTCTTCTTAAGGGCAGCTATTCTGGTTGCCCTTTTTTTATCACCATTTTTTTATTGTTCGTCAAATATTTGGTTTTAAATCAATTATCGGTTTTTGTAAAATCGTAAAACATTGCTTAAATTTATATATGAATAATAAATAAGATTTATTTTATAGCATGCTACCTGTCAAATAATTATGAATCAGGTTTTTTAACTAAAAAATAACTGAATGGGAGATTCGACAAATCAAAATAAAGCAGATGATATTAACATTAATAGTAAACTCCCGGGGGTTTTAAAATTTTATAAGGAAAGCAGCTTTAGTTTACAGTTGAAAGCTCGTATATTTTTTAAAATTTGTATTGCAGCTATTTTTGCTTTAATCATTCTTTCGATTTCTTCAAGTTATGTACGTTTAACAGGTCCTCAAAATGCATTAGATTTTAAGATCTTAATTCCCATTATTATATTACTTCTCATTTTCGTTGGATGTCTTGCTCTGCTGCTAAAAGGGAAGTTTAATATCGCTGCACATCTTTTCCTGGTATCAACCAACCTTTGTGTCTGGTTTATTATGTTTTTTGCAAGAAATGAACATGTCGTGATTAAACTGGATACCGTTGTGCTTATTATAGCTATCATTAACAGTATTCCGTTATTAATTAATAAGTATAAATCAACCATTATTTTTTATATTATAACAAACTTGATTATTCTTTTTTTGTTTATTTCCTATTTTAAAAATGATTACGGATTATCCAATGCTATAGTTATTGATTACTTTGCTGACACTGCCATCGCTTTATTTTTTTCAGGTATAGTTATATATCAAATTGCTAGAATCAATCATAAGACATTAAAGAAAGTAGAGACTGATTATCAAAAAAGAGCAAAGGCAGAAAATGAATTAAAGAAAAGTGAAACGATAAGAAAAAAGATTTTTGAAAGTTCGAGTATTCCTATGGTTATTATGGATGCCGAATACTTTGAATTTGTTGATTTAAATGATGCTGCAGTAGAAATTTATGGATATGATACAAGAGACGATGTTGTTGGAAAAACGCAGGTTGATGTTTCTGCTGATTATCAGCATGGTGGGGAACTGTCGGGTAATAAATTGAAGAAAATAATAGAGAAAGCAAACCAAGAAGGTACTTTAACATTTGAATGGTTGCATCAACGTCCCAATGGGGAATGTTGGGATGCAGAAGTGCATTTATTGTCTTTTGAATTTGAAAATAAGTTATACATACAGTATTCTTTAGTTGATATAACAGAGCGAAAGAGAGCAAAAGACGCTTTAGCTAAAAGCGAAAGACGTTTCCGGAGTATCTTTGAAAATGCCCAGGTTGGGATTTACCAATCCACTACAGATGGTGAAATTTTACAGGCAAACCCGGCACTACTCGAAATTTTAGGATATGATGATATAGAAAGTTTATTTAAAAGGAATCTTACGAAAGATAAGTATTTTGTTGATAAATCCCGTAAGGAGTTTATGAAAGAAATTCAGAAAAAGGGATTTGTCAAAGATTTTAAGACCGAATGGCTGAAAAATAACGGAGAAAAAATTATAATCCGTGAAAATGCTCGTATTGTGAAAGATTCAGATGGCAATATCAAATACTTTGAAGGTTTTGTTGTCGATATTACCGAGCGGGAGAGAGTAATGAAAGCCTTGGCTGAAAGTGAGGAGAAATACAGAGAAATGACCGAATTACTGCCCGTTGCCATTTGGGAAATTAATTTAAACGGGATTTGTACTTATACAAATAAAGTGGGATTTCAAATACATGGTTATACTCCTGATGATTTAGTCAAAGGAATTAATGTCCTTGATTTAATAATTCCCGAACAACGAGATTATGCAGCGAATACTTTAAAGAAAAGATTAAATGGTTTTGTTTCTCATGGAGATGAATATATTGCACTCAGAAAAGATGGGACTACCTTTCCGGCTAAAATTTATACCAGTGTAATTTATCATAACAAAAAACCTGTTGGTTTTATAGGAGTAACTATTGATATAACCGAAACGAAAAAGGCAGCACAAGAAGTAAAAGAAAGTGAAGAACAATTAAAGATGGCACTTTTAGGTGCAAAACTAGGAATGTGGGATTGGAGCATAAAAAATAATATAATTAAGGTTAACGATCTATTTGTGGAAATGCTGGGATATACCCTTAATGATTTCGTTGGAGGAGTTTTAACTTTTGAGGATTGGAAGAAGATGTTACACCAGGACGACTTTGATAATGCCATGAAGTTATTTAATGAACATGTTGAAAAGAAAACAGAGCTATACGAAGCTGTTTTTAGGATGAGGCATAAGAATGGAGACTGGAAGTGGATTTTAGCTCGGGGCAAAGTTGCGGAATGGATTAAGGGAGAACCTATGCGCGCATTAGGTACCCATTTGGATATTACAACCAGAAAAAAAGCGGAACAGGAATTGGAAAAGTATCGTAAACATTTAGAATTTTTGGTACAGGACCGAACGGAAGAACTGGCAACGGCCAATGAAGAGTTAACCTCAACAAATGAGGAGTTACTAAACCAACGGCAAGAGTTAGAGACTGTTTTGTTAAATTTACAAAATACACAAAAACAATTGGTCCATTCAGAAAAAATGGCCTCTTTAGGTGTTCTGGCTTCGGGGATTGCACATGAAATAAATAACCCGTTAAATTTTATTAAAGGGGGCGTATATGGTATCGAATCTTATGTGAAAGAAAATCTGAAAGAATATCTTGATGAGTTAGATCCTTTTTTGGATGGTGTTAATGAAGGAATTTACAGAGCTGCAGAAATTGTTAAAAGCCTTAATCATTATAATCGCAGAGATGATAGTGTAATGGTATCGTGTGATATTCATTCAATTATTGATAACTGTCTGGTTATGCTTAAAAATCAAATTAAAGACAGAATTAAAATTGAAAAGAAATTTACAACAAAAGAATATGTTTTAGCATGCAATGAAGGGAAATTACATCAGGCAATTTTAAATGTTTTAACCAATGCTGCTCATGCCATTGAAGAAAAAGGAACGATTAGAATTAAAACTTTTGTAATAGCGAAAGAATTTAAACTGGAGATAACCGATACCGGGACTGGTATTAGTGATGAGCATGTAGATAAAATTTTAGACCCTTTTTTCACAACCAAAGCACCAGGGAAAGGAACCGGATTAGGATTATCTATTACTTACAACATTTTACAGGAACATAATGGAACCATTGAATTTAAGTCAAAATTACATAAAGGAACGACGGTTATTATTACTTTACCTTTAAAAACACAAACTGATGGAAAATAAAATTACGATTCTTTATGTTGATGACGAACCGACAAACCTGAAATTATTTGAAATTAATGCCAGAAGAAAATTTAATGTATTAACTGCATTGAGTGGAGATGAAGGATTAAATATTTTATCACAACACCATTCTGTAAATGTGGTAATCAGCGATATGAAAATGCCCGGAATGAACGGTATTGAATTTATTAAAAAAGCAAAAATTGAATACCCGGATATCAAATATTATATCTTAACCGGATTTGATATTACAGAAGAGATAGCTAACGCTCTTGACAATAACCTTATTCAAAAATATTTTCAGAAACCGTTTAATATGCGGGAAATTGAAGAGTCTATTTATGAGGCATTATAATATAGCGAGGGCTTTACTCAAAGCAAAACCCTCGCTATCACTTTTAACTTTATTGCTTATTTCAGCTCTTTCAATAATTCATGAATTGCTTTTTCCAGCTGTGGATCGGTATCATTTAAACGATTTATAAATGTGTTTTTAACATAAATATCAGGAGTTACACCGGTAATCTCCAGGTCTTTTCCATCCAGCGTATAACAACCCCAGGCAGGTAATCTTGTATACGAACCATCAACCAGTCTGCGAGCCGAAGTAAAAATAATCCAGCGATAGGTTTCCGTACCAATTATTTTACCTAATTCCAACTGCTTAAATCCTGCGGCTGTCATCTCTGCATCGCTTAACGAGTGCTCATTGATTAACAATACAATA
>JBNJFS010000145.1:0-6077 GCA_051747085.1 Bacteroidota bacterium | reverse complement strand
CCTTTAAATCATCAAAAAGTTCCACTAATTCCGGTGTAGACAAAACGCCTGTATTCGGCCCTGCTTCCAATATAAAACCCTCATCTTTTACAGTTTGTATAACACCTCCCGGCTTTGAATCTTTTTCAATAACAGCTACTGTTTTTCCTGCTTTTTTTAAATCAAACGCCAGAGTAAGCCCTGTTAATCCCGCACCTATTATGGTAACATCCTTTTTTATCTCTTTCATCATTAAACCGATTTTGAATATTTGTTCAACTGTTCCTTATATTCCGGATCAAGGGTTGCTGCAATATTCCGGATAAACAGGCTTCCTTTTTCTGTAACCTTTAATTCATGTTCATTCATTATTAGCAGCCCGTCATCAACAAAATCATCAAACAAATCAGGGTTAAAACTAACTGACTGTTTCAAATCTTTAACAGACAGGTTCAATTTTCCGGCCATATTTTCCCAATGTAGATATTGATTACACATCAGAGTATTTATTACTTCCTTTATCGTTTTTTCCCGGGGTGACAATTTATAGCCTCTTTCCACCGGTAATTGATTAAGCTTAAGATTATCAGTATATGCTTTTATGTTTTTTGTATTTTGCACATACCCATCTTCCATTTGACTAATGCCCGATACCCCAAAAGCATAAACCTGCCCTGTAGTCCTTCGGGTACAATAACCCTGAAAATTTCGATGAAGCTGATGATTATTTAATGCTTTAAACAGCTCATCTTTTGGCAATACATAATGGTCTAATCCAATATTCTGATAACCTGCTGATTTTAATAACTCATAACCCGACAGGAACATTTGTAATTTTTGTTCGGCCCCCGGCAATCCTTTTTTCTCTAATATTTGTTGATGTTTCTTAATCCAGGGCACATGGGCATAAGAGAAAGTCACCAGCCGGTCGGGTTTTAGCTCAATGGCATGTTGTATGGTATTTAAAAAACTTTCTACCGTTTGTCCGGGTAAACCATAAATAAAATCCAGATTTATGGCCACATCCGGACTATCCTGTTTTAATAATTCAATAACCTTTTCAACAGGAATTTGGGAAGGATCTCGATTTACATTTTTCAAAATATGCTTATCGAAATCCTGAATCCCAATACTAAACCTGTTAAATCCTGCATGGCGCAAATCGGCAATATACTTCTCATCCAGGTTTGCAGGGTTACATTCAATGGCAATTTCCGGCTGTGCTATGGTTTTAAATTTTGAAACAAGCAATTCTTTTATTTCAATAATATACTTTGATGAAATAGCATTGGGTGTTCCGCCGCCAAAATGAATTTGCGACAGCAGCCGGTTGGGATTGATAAGGGCAGTAACCATTTCAATCTCCTTTTTAACCGCTGTTATATACTCATCAACAGCCTTCTCGTTAACCATTGGATTCGTGTTGCACCCACAGTAAAAACATATTTTTTTACAAAAAGGAATGTGGATATAAAATGATAATTGCTCCGGCTTACCTTTATTAGACCGCTGAATTAAATCAACATAATCCTTTTCATTCACATCATCCCGAAAATGATTTGCCGGTGGATAACTCGTATATCGCGGTACCGGGATATTATATTTATCGATTAACTTTTTTGAGGTATTCATTTTTTATTTTTTTGATAAATAATCAACATCAATAAGGCAAATATGCCTATAAAAATTTCAACGCTAAACAAACCTGTATAGCCTAACTTATCGCCAAGGCGTCCACTTAAAACAGCAACAATTAATCCGCTAAGATGTGTTAACACGATTTGCAGGGTAAAATCGGTTCCTTCACGCCCTTTACGCACGACATCCATAGATGTTGTATAAATAACCACAGAAGACAAGCCATAAGCACCCCACAACATGCATATTCCAAAATAAATGGCTACCAATGAAGGTGTATCAATTGAAATATATCTAAAATAAACGGCCACCAGGATATTAATGATTAGAAATATATACATACTGGTTTTACGGCCAATCAACTTAATGATATAACCGGCTAAAAAAGAAAAACCAGCAGCAACAGATGTTCCTAAAATACCCGACATAAATCCGATTTCTTTTACAGAGTAACCCAAATCCACCAGGTAAGGCTTAAGCATGGCTAAAATTCCAATAATCCCGGCATAATAGGTTAACAGAACCAACAGGCGTTTTTTCATTACCCTTGTACGAAAAAAAGAAGCAACATCGCGCAGCGAAACCATCGCATGATGATTTTTCACTACCGGATTTTTTCTTTTATAAATAAAAACCGGCACCAGCGCAAAAATGGTAAATGCTGCTAAGAATGTTAATAAAACAGTCCATCCCAAATAATAATATACCACAAGCAAAACGCCTGTACCTGCCAACGATCCAACAAAACTGCCAGCCGATTGCATGCTGTTACCCATACTCCTTTCTTTGGTTTTAAGAATTAAGATGGCATAAGCATCGGTAGCAATATCCTGTGTAGCTGAAGCAATAAAGGCTACAACCATAAGTATAATAATCAGTGTAAAATCGGTTTTAAGGCTGAATAAACCAATGGATAAGATAACCAGTCCATAAAAAAGTTCCGACAAAATAATCCATTTCCTGAGGTCGCGAGTCGAACGGGTTCTTTTATCCACCATCGGAGCCCACAAAAATTTAAATATCCAGGGCAATTTTACCAGCTGCAACAACCCAATGGACTCAAGTGAATAGTTTTCCTGCCGCATAATTACCGGTACAACGGTAGAAAAGAAGCTCATGGGAATCGATTGAGCAATGTACAAACTAAAAAGTACCGAAAACTTTTGCCAGCTTTTCTCCTGCATCTAAAATTTTATTTTAAGGTTAATGCCAAAATTTACAGGTCTCCCTGTTTGCACAAAATCATTATTATAAACGGTAAAATAAAAAGCATGATAATCGTTATTCAACAGATTTCGTCCCCACAAATCGAGTACAAAATTATTCTTCACCAACGATACCTTTGTATTGATTACACTGTAAAAAGACTGTGAAGCGGTATTTTCTTCATTCCAGTAAATTTTACCCAATCCTTTGTAAAGCAGGTTTAACCTGACTTCATCGAGCCAGTCCGAATCTTTTAAATACCATGTTTTATTCAGTTGTATAGAAAGTGTATTACGCGGAATATAAGGTAAAAAATTACCATTATAATTGGTTTGTTCATCTACCACATATTTTATAAATGTTGCGTGTGTATACCCATATCCCACCGAAAGGTTATATCCGCATACCGGAACCGCTTGCAATGATAACTCCATTCCTTTACTCACGGTTTCGCCTGCATTGGTTAACCGTGATCCGTAACCACTGGGATTGGTTTGATAAATCTGCTGATTATCCCAATCGATATAAAACAAAGCCATATCGGCATAGATTTGTTTATTCAACAAAGCGGTTTTTATACCTACTTCGTAATTCCAGCTGTATTCAGGGTCAAAAGTACGGTCCTGCGGGCGGTCGTCGTCAAAGGTTGAATTAAAACCACCGGTTTTATAACCCTTAGCCACAGTAGCATAAATATTTCCATTTGTTGTTTTGTAATTGAAAGCAACTTTAGGGAGTACAACAAAAGATTCCAGCGTGCCGGTAGTATCGTCAACATTTGTTAAATTTCCGGCCATGCTTCTGTCGTAAAGATAGTCTTCGGTGTCATTTTCAAGGTCAAGCCGCAACCCGGCAGTTACCGATAAATTTTCAATCAATAAATCATTGATGGTTGATTGGTGAAAAATTGCACCACCATATATGGTATGGTCATACTGTTTTATCACCTTCATGTTGGCTGTGTAGATATCCACATTAACCTTTTTATCAAATAGCTGCATAAAACCATACCCTCCAAAAAGCCATTTGTATTTCGATTGATTGGAAGAGCGGACAATAATCTCCTGCGATACCAAATTCTGAACCTGATCCTGTATGGCAAACAGCAAAGAATCGGCTGTAAAATCCTGGTCAATTTTTTGCAAATCATCCAATAATTGGTACGAAGTGGTGGATACCACATTAATCTTTGCTCCGCTGTATTCAAAAATCAGTGCATCGGAAAACATCTCGCGGTTATAACTACCGGGTTGGTTATAATTTACGGGCAAACTTCCGGCTTGCAAGCTATCGTACTGAGCATAAGGGTATCCACCTTGTTTACTCGATTCGAACGAAGCAATATTTTTTAATGTGGCTTTTTCATTTATTTTCCAGATGAGTTTATTGCGCAGGCCAAAAGAAGTTAAGTCATCTGCCGTATTTCCCAGATAGTCATTATCATAATATCCGCCATGATTCATATAATTAGCAGATAGCGAATAACCCAGTTTCCGGTTGATATCATTATAATGATTCGCACTGATTTGATAGGCATTGTAAGTTCCTGCAGAAACCTTTAAATTGGTACCCTGATGATGAAATGGCGATTTCGTCTGAATATTCACAATTCCACCCATGGTATTTCTTCCATATAATGTTCCCTGTGGGCCACGGAGTATTTCAATACGTTCAATATCAAAAAAATCGAAATTGAAAGCAGCTTTTTCAAAATACGGAACCTGATCGACGTACAAACCCACAGATGGAGCGTTAATTCGCGATCCGACTCCCCGGATATACACCGGAGAAGTTAATTTCGAACCATAATCAGGCATGAAGAAATTGGGAATAGTTACCGAAATATCGGGTAAAGCCAATACCTGATTTTGAACCAACCGCCTCTCGGTCAGGAAGCTAATGGAAGCAGGCATTTCTTTTAATTTCAAATTGTCTTTGGAGGCACTAATATAAGCTTCATTAATTTCCAGCTGTGG
Organism: Bacteroidota bacterium; assembly: GCA_051747085.1. Classification (GTDB taxonomy): domain Bacteria; phylum Bacteroidota; class Bacteroidia; order Bacteroidales; family UBA12077; genus UBA12077. Next base: position 1,278 of record JBNJFS010000145.1, on the reverse strand, counting down.
AATATCGGTACTATCTGCCAGAACAATAAAATCCTGAGCTGTAATTTCACTATAAAAATGTACGAACAATAGAATAATAATTATCTTTCTCATTTTAAAAAAAATATATATCCTTATTAAAAAACCAACGAATAAATAAACACTTATACGCTTACACCTGGTTGAAGTATAACCATCAAAAAAAAAATTACACATTAAATAAATATCAGGAAAAGACAGCCGGTGGTGGCCTGGAGAAAATACTTTGATAGTGATATTCCTGTTTATAATCACCAACATCCAAAATTACAGGATAGCAATAAATGAGCTTAAAACAGGTTGTAAAATTTGTGGTATAATTAGATACAATCTTTGGATTATCTTTCTCGCAGGAAAAATCAATTAGTGATATTTGATAATGATTGGCGGGTTTTAACTGAACTTGTTGTACAGAATCTGTAAAATCAAAAGTGGTATCTTTCTGAAGAGCACTATAACCCAAAAAACCGATATAGCTGATAGCAAATATCAGGTAAGGAATAAATGTTGAAAATAATCCAAACTGGAACATAGGTTAAAAGTTACTTACTACAAAGAAAAAAATAATCCGGCTAAAAACAATCTTTTCAGTACCAAAATTATGCTAAATCATACTTACGCTGCCGATAAAAAGCAAAAGCAGTTAATATAATTACCATAAAAACAGAAATATAAACAAAAGTGGGTACCGGAACAGGATCCCCACCGGCGTATGAATGTAGCCCTGACAAATAATAATTAACGCCAAAATAGGTCATTAAAACAGATGAAAAGCCAAACAGTGTCATGGTATTAAAAGCAAAAAACCCTCTAAGCCCGACTATATTTTTAGAATGGATAATAAAGCTGTAAACAATAATTGTTATGAGCGACCAGGTTTCTTTCGGGTCCCATCCCCAATAGCGGCCCCAGGATTCATTCGCCCATATAGCACCTAAAAATGTTCCGATAGTAAGTAAGTACAGGCCTATGGTTAATGATTTATAATTAATTACAGTAAGCTCTTCGATGGTAGCCAGAATCTCCTTTTTATTTTGATGAGAAAGCAACACATATAGAATAAGCACAATGATTCCGATAATAGCTCCCAATCCCAAAAATCCATAGCTACTGGTTATAATCGAAACATGCAATGTTAACCAGTACGATTGGAGAACAGGAACTAAATTAGTTATTTCAGGGTCCATAAAGCTTAAATGGGCAACCAGTAAAGTAAACCCGCCCAAAACTGCCGTTGCAGCCAATACAAATAACGACCGG
>JBNJFS010000144.1:0-6078 GCA_051747085.1 Bacteroidota bacterium | reverse complement strand
AACAGGCTTACCGGTGATATGCAACTGGATCCCGGGGATCGTTATTGCCGTACCAATCAACCTTATATTACATCCGATATGGAGGAGAACAGCGATGAAACTTTCAGAATACAAACCGCGGGGTTACTTGGACCGGTAAAATTGATTTTTTGGGAATAGCAGTTTGTATATTGCCCTTTTGTTTGCTCAGTTGATCTTTCTGTCTGCTTTGTGGCCTTTTTCTGTTTGTTTATTTGCCCTTTTCTTTCTGCAAGGATGAACTAAGAAACATTAATTGTAAAAATATACATAAATACGTTCGAATAATCGGGCTCGCGCCCTTTACCTCATTGCCTCCGGTGCAACCGTAGGACGAAGGAGAAAGTCTTCAGCAAGTTCAGAGCATGGCATAAACGATATAAAACGAACATCAGTTTTTAATTACAGATTTGCTTGGTTTATAAAAAAACTGTAAATTTGCTCATCATGTGGGAAAATATACATATAAATCGTCTGGCGTATTCATTTTTACCTGATGACACAAAAAATATTATTGTGTTACTTACCGGTGCACGACAGACAGGGAAAACAACATTGCTGAAGAAAAGATATTCCAGGTTACCATATTACAATCTTGATGCAATAGAATACAGGGAGCAGTTAAAGGACATCAGTTCTTTTTCATGGGTTAATGAAGTAGGCGAGGCAGTTATTGATGAAATCCAAAAGGAACCCGGTTTACTTGATAAGATTAAATATTCATTTGATGACGGATCCTTGAGGTTTTCGGCCCTGTCGGGTTCTGCCCGCTTATTATTACTGCGTCAGATCAGGGAAACGCTGACCGGGAGAGTTACGGTCCAGGAGTTGTTTCCCCTTATAATGAATGAGCTGATGAATTTTGATTCCTCAGCTTATGAGCCGGTTTTATTGCACAGGTTATTTGACACTCCTGATCCTGAAAAATATTTAGCTAGTTTAAATTCTGTGTTATTGGGGATGTTATGGGATAAAGCTTTTCGCACTGAAGAATATCTAATGAAATGGGGAGGGATGCCTGCCTTACTTCATATCAGCGGTGAAAGCGAAAAACAGCGATGGCTACAGGATTATTCAGTGACCTACCTTGAACGTGATTTAAATGATCTTGCAAGGATTTCTGACCTGATGCCTTTTCATAAGTTTCAACAGATAGCATCTCTGAGGGCGGGAAATCTTCTTTCATATTCTGAGATTGCGAGAGATGCTGGGATAGGAATTGAAACGGCAAGAAGATACCTCGAATACCTACGCATCTCATACCAGGCAATACTTATTCAGCCATACCGGAAAAACCTTACAAGCAGCCTGGTTAAAACCCCTAAGGTTTACTGGCTGGATAACGGTCTTTTAAGACAAATATCAGGTTTGGGTTTCAGTCTTTCCGACGGCAGGTTATATGAAAATTATTTTGCAGCGGAACTATACAAATACATTAAGTCAGTCAGAAAGAATATCACCCTGAGTTTTTACCGTACAAGATCCGGTATGGAAGTTGATTTTTGTCTTGAGTCGGCAAACAAGCTAATTGCCATTGAAGTTAAGGATCGCAGTACGGTTGTCAGAACCGATATTACCGGGCTTAAGAAAATCAGAGATGCCGCAGGCCGGGATTTCCGGATTGGACTTTTAGCTTACAGGGGTAACGCAATAAAAAAACTCTCTGACCGGATATGGGCTGTTCCTTCCTGCAGATTGTTTATTCAGTAATGTTTCAATAGACTGTTTACTACCAAATTGAGACCAACTTTCTCTATATCATTTCGTTGATTGACAAGAGGAGAAACCCTAACACAAAGTAAATTTAAGAACCCACGGTACCTGATTTGATGTTGACCTCTATCCCAGTCATATTGAAATTTTGTTCTGATTCTACCAAAACATGTTGTATAACATATCCGAATAATTGACTCAGCCTCTGTTCTGTCGGAAATTGCATATTGTTAAATGTTTGTTATACAGAATTGAATCTGAGACTGATGTCTTCATCTGTTTTGACAATACTACGCTATAATTTTAAGGAGTTGTTGAGTTCAAAAGAGCGCCTTACGGCGCCATATTTCCCCTCTCATAATCCGATGGTTTTGGAAGAGCCGTCGTTATTACCGGCACCGGACATTCCCCATGTCCGGCTGCCGTTACTTTCAGAATTTTTTATTTGCTGTAATCATAATTATTAACTAAAAACTCGCTGCTATGAAAAAACAAATATCCTGTATCAGGAATAAATTATTGTACTACCCGGTGTTTTAACCTCTTTAATTCTGGATGCCGAATCTCTTATTAGGATTGGGCGCAATACAATTTCCTATCTGACAGAATCTAACGGAGGGGGAGTTACTATTTCATAGAAATTATTTTGCAGAACAATTATGAAAGAAATATTTCCTTCTGAGATTATAGAAACATCGGTTGAACATCATTTTGCCCGTTTTAGCAGAAAATCGAACCTTCTTTACTTTTCTGTATTATTACTATTTGTAGGAGCCGTCTGTTCTTTGTTTTTTATCCAAACAGAAATAACAGTTCAAAGCCGTGGCATTCTCCGCTCATCTTCCGAGGCTGTTACCATCAGTTCTCCGGTAATTGCCGAAATAATAAAATGTGATTTAAATGAAAACGAGCATGTGCAAAAAGGAGATACCCTTCTATGGTTGAATAGTAAAAAACTCGATGAAAATATTGAACACCTTAATAGTTTAATACGAGAAAACAATATGTATTTGAGTGACATTTCAAAAATACTTGAAAATAAATACACTAAACTGGAAACTGAATTATTTGTGGCGCAACACGCACTATACCGTCAGAAGTTAGCGGAGTTTGACCTGGTAATCCGAACCCAAAAGTTAAAATACACTCGCTCTAAAACTCTTTTTGAGAATAAGGTAATTGCACCTGCAGAGATGGAAGAACAGGAATTTGCCTATTCACAGGCAGTTGAGCAAAAACATATTTATGTACGTACTTCGCGGAAAGAATGGGAAAGGCTTGCTGTTAATTACCGTTTGGAGATTAAAAAATATTATAATGAAATAGCCTCATTAGAAAACGAGAAAAAGAACTATTATATCATAGCTCCTGTATCAGGACATATAACAAATTATGATGGAGCAAAAACCGGCAGTTATCTAACAACAGGTCAAAGCATTGCTTTTATAAGTCCTGATAGCTACATAATAGCAGAACTCCTTGTGCTACCTCAGGATGTTGGATACTTACAAGAAGAAATGCCTGTGCTGTTTCAGGTAGATGCATACAACTACAACCAATGGGGTTTGGCAACCGGTAGCATAATCGATATTTCAAATGAAATACATGTAATTAATAGCACACCCTATTTCAAGGTAAGGTGTGGTTTAAATCAAAAGGAGCTGTCATTAAAAAATGGGTACAAAGGAAGATTAAAAAAAGGGTTAACAACCACTGCCCGTTTTAAAGTTACAAAACGAACGCTGGCACAGTTATTAATTGACAAAACAGATAACTGGCTCAATCCTAACATAATTAAGGAGTAAAATAAGAAACCTTACTTTATGAATATTAAAGTAAAACAACGCGATATTACCGATTGCGGAGCTGCCTGCCTGGCATCTGTTGCAGCACACTATAAACTAAAACTTCCGGTTTCGAAAATACGTCAGTGGGCAGGTACCGATAAAAAAGGGACAAATGCCTGGGGGCTGATAAAAGCTGCTGAAAAAATGGGCATGACTGCAAAAGGAGTAAAGGCAACACCCGAAGCTTTATCAGAAATACCGTTACCTGCTATTGCCCATGTAATTGTAAAAGAAAAGTTGCAACATTATGTAGTTATTTACAAAATAACTGCTGCATATATCGAAAAAATGGACCCCGGAACCGGAAAACTTGAAAAACAGCCCATCGAAGAATTTAAAAAAGAATGGACAGGAGTACTGGTGCTGCTTTCGCCTTCGGGCAATTTTGTTGCACGCAATGAGAAAATATCCAATTTTAAGCGTTTCCGCTTTCTACTCCGTCCTCACAGGAACACACTTTTGCAGGCTTTGTTTGGGGCAGTAATTTTTACCGTGCTTGGTTTGTCAACTTCCATTTATATCCAAAAAATTACCGACCATGTACTAATAAATGGTAATCGCAACCTGCTAAACCTGCTAAGTGTGGCAATGATAGTTATTCTATTGTTGCAGATTTTTATAGGTTCTTTCCAAACCATATTGGTTTTAAAAACCGGACAGCTTATTGATGCCCGGTTAATACTTGGTTACTACAAGCACCTGCTAAAACTGCCTCAGCGTTTTTTCGATACCATGCGTACCGGCGAAATTGTTTCCCGGATAAATGATGCTGTAAAAATCAGGGCTTTTATAAACGATACCATGATAAATTTTATCGTAAATATTTTTATTGTGGTATTTGCCTTTTCGTTAATGTTTATTTACAACTGGAAACTGGCACTTATAATGCTGCTGGTTATACCTTTGTACACAGGGCTTTATTTTGCAATTAACTACCTTAATAAGAAGCGCGAACGTAAAATCATGGAGCAGGCTGCAGAATTGGAATCTCAACTTGTGGAGTCGCTAAATTCCGAAAAAACAATTAAACAATTAGGTATTGAAGAATTCGCCAATATTAAAACCGAAACCAGGTTTATTGCGTTGTTGCATTCTGCCTTTAAATCAGGATTAAATTCAGTTTTCTCGGGGAATTCATCCATGTTTATCAACCGAATTTTTACCATAATCCTGCTTTGGGTGGGTAGTTTATTTGTTTTGCGGCAGGAAATTTCCATAGGCGAATTGATGTCGTTTTATGCACTTATTGGGTATTTCACAGGACCAGTATCTGGATTAATTGGCATGAACAAGACCTACCAGAATGCAACAATTGCTGCCGACCGCCTGTTTGAAATTATGGATTTGGAACAAGAAAACGACAGTGATTTGGTTGATGCTTCCGAAGTTGATACTGGCGATATAGTTTTCAAAAATGTGTCATTTAGTTACGGCACCCGGGTTGATGTTTTCGAAAAATTTAACGTTACCTTAAAAAAGGGCGAGGTTATTGGAATTATTGGCGAAAGTGGCTCGGGGAAAACAACCATTGCAGCCCTGTTGCAAAAACTTTACTCTTTAAACGATGGAGCTATTTTTTTGGGAAATACCAACATCAAGTATTTTAGTAACAACAGCCTAAGAAAGGTGATTGGCATTGTGCCGCAGAACCTCGATTTATTTAACGGCAGGGTTATCGACAATATAGCAGTTGGAGAGTTTAATCCAGACATGAAAAGAGTACTAGATATTACTACCCAGCTGGGTATGATTGATTTTATTGAAAAATTGCCCGCTGGATTTAACTCCCTGGTTGGTGAACATGGAGCCAACCTTTCGGGAGGACAGAAACAGCGGCTGGCCATAGCAAGGGCGTTGTATCGCCAGCCTCAAATTCTAATAATGGACGAAGCCACATCATCGCTTGACAGCGAAGCAGAACACCATGTACAGCAAACCATAAAACAATTAAAAGCCGAAGGCAAAACCATAATAATTATAACTCACCGATTAAGTGCGGTTTTGATTGCCGACAATATTATTGTGCTGGAAAACGGAAAGCTAATTGAACAGGGCGCGCATAGCGAATTGTACCAACAACAAGGGAAATATTATTCGCTTTGGCAAAAACAAATGCCAGATTTTAAAGTCTCAAATCTCACAATATAAAAGCTAAAAAAAAATGAAAAGCATACAACATTTGGAACGCCTGAAAAGGATGAATGAAATGATAAAAGCAAAAAGGACTGGGAGTCCTGAAATGCTATGTAATAAGTTGAATATTAGCCGAAGGCAATTATTCAAAGATCTGGAGATTTTTAAAGACATGGGAGCTGAGATAGTCTATTCCAGAATTGGGGAAACCTATTATTATCCAAATGGTCATGAACTGGAAATATCCTATTCTTTTAGGATCTTACCCGAAAAAGAAGCCAGGAGTATTAATGGAGGTTTATTTCTAAAAAAATACCAGAGTGCTTTTTTTATGCACTCTGCTGATTTAATTTAGTTTGCGGGTATA